>CAIXBQ010000021.1 GCA_903917705.1 uncultured Verrucomicrobia subdivision 3 bacterium
ACCACCACTTCAATTGCGGACATTAGGATGAACATCGGTGGCGACAAGCCGAGCCGAGCATTCAATCATTCAGACTTTGTGGTGGTTGAACGTTTCAGCCAGACCAATAATATACTTATGTCCGCTGGCGAAACCCCCGAAATGCGCATCGCGTGGCCGACGGTCTGGGGACGGATTTTTTCCAGTTTTTGCCGGGCTTCCAGACGCAAGCTGGGCACCGTCGAGAAGTCGAATGTCAGGGGGATGTTTTTATCTTCAAACTTTTTCAGGCGGGTCACTTCGGTTTCCTGCCGGGCAACATAACCGGCATATTTCACGGCAATTTCGACTTGCTGAATCACCTCATCGGTCAAAGACGCGGTCTGATTCGGTAAATCCCGATAGCTCACTTCTGGTCTGGAGAGAATTTTAACGAGCGTATCATTATTATATTTTGTTTTATATAAACGATTTAACTCGTTTTCAATGGCGGCTCTCTTGATTTGAAATCGATCATAATTGCGCTTCGGCAATAAACCAACCTCACTCCCGATTTGGCTCAAACGCAGGTCAGCATTGTCCTGGCGGAGCAAGAGCCGGTATTCAGCGCGGGAAGTGAACATCCGATACGGTTCTGAAGTCCCCTTAGTGACCAAATCATCAATCAAAACGCCAATATAAGCCTGATTGCGCTGTAAAACAACCGCTTCAAGTTGCCTTGCTTTACGAGCGGCGTTAATACCAGCAACGATACCCTGAGCCGCCGCCTCTTCATAACCTGAAGTGCCGTTGATCTGTCCGGCCATGAAAAGATTGGAGCAAACCTTGGTCTCCAATGACTTGAAAAGCTGTGTGGGATAAACAAAATCGTATTCGACCGCATAAGCCGGTCGGAGAATCTCAGCATTTTCACATCCGATTATCGTCCGGACCATTTCCACTTGAACATCAATAGGCAAACTGGTTGAGCAGCCATTGATATAATACTCATCGGTTCCAATTCCTTCCGGCTCAAGAAATATCTGATGCCGCTCCTTATCTGCGAATTTAACTATTTTATCCTCGATGGAGGGACAATAACGCGGGCCAACGCCTTCTATTTTTCCAGAATACAATGGCGATTTGTGAATGTTTTCCCGTATGATTTCAGCTGTTTTTCTGGTGGTAAACGTTATGTAACAGGGCATCTGCCCATTAATCCTATCCAAAATCGAACCAGGTGGGTATTTGCCGCCAGACAGGCTAACGACTGGCTTTGGAACATGGGATTGTTCCATGTGGAACAAATCATCCTTCCAGAAGCTAAAATACGAAACAGGTTCGTCCCCAAGTTGAATCTCGGTTTTTGAAAAATCAATCGATTTTCGCAAAAGTCTTGGCGGGGTTCCGGTTTTGAGCCTCCCCAACTCCAATCCCAATTCGTTCAGGGAGCTTGAAAAACCCATCGCCGCCACATCCCCGGACCTTCCTCCTGACTGTTGATTGCCTCCAATGTGCATCAAACCCCGCAAAAAAGTACCGGTTGTAATGACGGTGGAATGCCCCAAATAAGCAACTCCTAAAGTTGTTTCAACCCCCAAGGCAATACCGTCCTTGTGAATCATCCGAGAAGCCTGACCTTGTTTTACATCCAAATTCGGTTCCGACTCACAAACCCATTTGAGACGAAACTGGTAAGCCTTCTTGTCACACTGTGCCCGCGGCGCCCAAACTGCCGGACCATTCGCCTTATTCAGCATCCTAAACTGCAAACCCGTCATGTCGGTAGCCTTGCCCATTTCACCACCGAGCGCATCCACTTCCCTTGCCAAATGTCCCTTGGCTAGTCCACCGATCGCCGGATTACAGGACATCTGCCCGATTGAATCCGCGTTTATGGTCAACAAAAGGGTTTGGCAGCCCATTCTGGCGGCTGCCAAAGCTGCCTCGACCCCGGCATGGCCGGCACCAACAACGATCACCTCATACCGCTTGGGATAGACAAACATCGCAGAAGCTAAACCATTTTGTAGCTGGCATCAAACACATTCCGCGATGTAGTCCTTCTGATCTGGTGCACCGGGTTAGCGGCGAGATGCTCGCTGATTTTAAAGATCATCTCCACCTCATCCTCGCGGCCAATTGCCTTGGAAATCTCAGCGGCAGTGAAACGCTGTTTCAAATTTGATTTTAAAAACCCGATAACCAGTCGCTGAATAGTCAAAACATTTTCAGCCGCCTTCTTGCCAGCTTCGACCCCTGGTTGATGGTACGCATTAACATTGATCAGACTGGCATAGAATCCAACCGCACGTTCGAAAAGGGCGATCAGCATTCCAACCACTTTTGAGTCAACATCTCTAACGGTAATCGTGATTGATTCACGGCCTTTTTCAGCCAATGCTGATCTCGTTCCCAAGAAGAAGCCTTCCAAAAAATCTCCTGACGTGGCCAGGTTTTCAGTGAAAAAAGGGACACCTGATTGATCTTTCAGCACTTCAATAAACGTCGCAAAAAAATCATTTGAACCATCTCGAAGTTGTTGAATATAAGAATGTTGATCCGATGAGCCTTTGTTCCCAAGCACACACAACCCCTGGTTGACAATCTTCCCGTTTAGATCCATTTCCTTGCCCAAGGATTCCATTACCAGTTGTTGAAGGTATTTGGAAAACAGTTCCAACCGATCTTTATATGGTAGAACAATCATATTTTTGCTACCATTACCGTTACCTGAGGCATACCAAGCCAGCGATATCTGTGCAGATGGGTTGCCTTTAACGTTCTTTATACGCGACGCTTCGTCCGCAGCTCGTGCTCCTTCGAGCAGTCCATCGATATCAAGTCCCTGTAAAGCCGCTGGCAGCAATCCAACCGCCGAAAGTTCACTGGTACGGCCACCGACCCAATCCCACATGGGGAAACGTTCCATCCATTTACCGGCAACGGCGTATTTATCCAATTCGCTACCAGACATCGTCACGGCAACAGCGTGCTGACTGAAAGCCACCCCGGCTTTTTCATAGGCTGCCTGGGCCACCAGCATTCCGTTGCGGGTTTCCTTGGTACCGCCGGATTTGGAAACAATGACGCACAGGGTCCGGTCCAATTTTTTGCCGATCGCAGCCAGCGTCCGATTCATGCCGTCGGGATCCGTGTTGTCAAAAAAGAAAGGCTTCAGCCGGTCTTTGCGCGGGTTTCCGAGGGCCTGGGCCACAAACTGGGGGCCGAGCGCCGAACCGCCGATGCCGATGAGCAGGAAATTTTTGAACCTGCCCCCCGCCCCGGTGATTTCCCCGGCATGTATCCGGGCGGAAAAAGCCTTAATTTTGGTGATGGTTTCCTCGATTTCATGGCGAATTTCCGGCGTCGGGGCGAGCGCCGGATTCCGCAGCCAGTAATGGCCGACCATCCGTTTTTCATCCGGATTGGCGATCGCGCCAGCCTCCAAGGCATCCATATCGGCGAAAGCTTTCTGGATTTTAGGGTCCAGGGAGGCAAAAAACGGCTCATCCATGTTCATGCGGCTCAAATCAACCGCCAGCCCGAGGTCGGGGAAATCCGTGTAATATTTTTGAAACCGTTCCCACCATTGCATTTTTGTGTAATTCATAAAAATCAACAGCGATTGAATGATTTTGGCTCCAGCTCTGGCAAGGAAATTCGCAGTGGATTTACAGATTATGGCTTACCCGCCCCGGAATCCTGATCAAACCGGGGCGCAACCGCAGCCGGCATCTTTCTCTTGCTGAAGGGATTCATGCCTTTATTGGAAGATTTGGACCGACTTTTGGGCGCCCAAGCCGGGTTCCGGCCGGGTGGAGGAAACCGGTGTCGCCAGCACAAGACACAACCATTGCACGGGGGGAGAAAATGCGGATTCTGGTGTCTCGTGCTGGAGTGGTGGGTTGGCGGGGACTCGAACCCCGGACCAATGCCTTAAAAGGGCACTGCTCTACCAACTGAGCTACCAACCCATCTGGGCGCAGAAAAATAGATTAAAACCGCCCGAATGCAATATTTTTCCCCGCTCCGCCGCCACTAAATTAACCGACGTTTGACCATAAGATATCCGGCTTCTAAATCCAGGCCTGGCCACGACCCCACCCTTTGGCTCGAACCAGGATCAAGGGTTGCCCGCGCATCACAGGGATTGGCCGGCTGGCGGCGTTGCGACCGGGAGCGCGAGCCCGGCGGAATTGAAAAGGTCCGCTACTCCGCCCAACGAGCTGTTTTGTTCCCGGCGGCACGCTCGCGGAGCTCGTGAATGGCGGCGACAACCACCGGCTGCAATATTTCATGCACGGTCACCGTGCAACCCAGGTCACGGATCAGCGTCACGGACAATTCGCCGCCCAGATGTTCGCGGTATTCCTCAATACCCGCCAGAACCACCAGGTGGTTCGCCTCATCGGCGTTCAGCAGCTCATCGGCAAAAAGATGGAAGCCGAGCCGTTCGAGCAACGTCAAAATGCGCCCGGCGGTGGCGGCGGCGAGCAGGCCGGTGTCGCGCGCATAGATCACATCCAACGCGATGCCAACCGCCACGGCCTCGCCGTGCGTGATGCGAAAATTGGAAAGCTGTTCCAACTTATGCGCGGCCCAATGGCCAAAGTCGAGCGCGTGAACGGCGCCGATCTCAAACGGGTCGCCCCCGGCGGCGAGATGGTCCAGGTTCAGCTCGGCGCACCGATGGATGAGCCGCCTCATCGCCGCCGGCTCAAACGCGACCAGCGGGCCGGCGGCCTGCTCGATTTCGGCAAAAAAAGCCGCATCCCGGATGCAGGCAATCTTGACGGCTTCCGCATACCCGGAGCGCTTGTCCCGCGGCGTAAGCGAGGCGAGCAGGTTGAAATCGTTGATGACGGCGTAGGGCGGCGCAAAGGTGCCGATGAGATTTTTCTTACCGAAGGCATTGAGGCTGTTTTTCACCCCCACGCCGGAATCGGCCTGGCTCAGGGTGGTGGTGGGCACACGCACCAGGCGCAGGCCGCGGTGCAGGGTGGCGGCGGCAAATCCCGCAACATCCAGCAGGGCACCGCCGCCGATGGCGATGAAATACGACTGGCGGTCGATGTGATGCCGGTGCAGCTGCGAGAGCAGGTCGGTGACCAGCGTGAGCGAATTCTTGGCGGGTTCCCCGCCGGAGACAAAGAGCGGCGGGCGCACGAGCCGGAGCTGGTTCACGGAAGCGGCAAAATAGTTTTCAATCTGGTGTTCCAGCTCCGGCTGCGCCTGGGCGAGCGAATCCTCGAGCACGACGAACACTTTGCGCGGCACGGAGTCGGCCAGCGCGTCGCGGAGGGTGGCGTTGTCCGGGGCAAACACATTTTCGGTGAAAAAAACGCGCAGCTGCCAGGCCGCCTGAATGGTGCGCCGGATCACGGACATGGGGACACTTTGGAGCGCCCCAGGCAATTTGACGAGCAGAATATCCGGTCAGGATTTGCCGGTGGATTCCACCGGGATCCGCATGCAGTAAAACGAGCGGTAGGCGAACACGAGCGCGACGAGGAAACAAACCGAGCCGATCACCGGGCTCCAGTTCATGGCGTGCGGGTCGGCCTGGAGCCGCGCCTGGTATTTCTGGGTCATCTCCACCGCGATCTCGGTGGCCAGCAGGCCGAAGAGCGTGGTGAACTTGATGATGGGATTCATCGCGACGGAGCTGGTGTCATTGAAGGGATCGCCCACGGTGTCGCCGACGACGGTGGCGGCGTGGAGCGGCGTGCCCTTCATCTTCAGATCCACCTCGACGATTTTTTTGGCATTGTCCCAGGCCCCGCCGGCGTTCGCCATAAAGATGGCCTGGAAGAGGCCGAAAAACGCGATGGCGATGAGATAGCCGATGAAAAAGTAGGGGTTCAAAAACGGCAGGCCGAGCGCAAAGCAGAAGACGACGATAAAGATGTTGATCAAGCCTTTCTGGGCGTAACGCGTGCAGATTTCGACCACCCGCTTGCTGTCCTCGATGGAGGCGGATTCCTTGTCGAGCTTGATGTTATTTTTAATGAAGACGACCGCGCTGTAAGCGCCCGCGACGACGGCCTGGGTGCTCGCGCCAGTGAACCAGTAGATCACCGAACCGCCCATGAGCAGGCCGAAAATAATTTGCGGCATGACGAGGCTCAAGCGACCCACGGCATCGCCGAAGACGTGCTCGAGCAGCATGATGATCCCGAAAATCATAGTGGTGGAACCGACGACGGCGGTGCCGATCAAAACCGGCTTGGCGGTCGCCTTGAACGTATTGCCCGCGCCGTCGCCTTTTTCGAGTTCCAGCTTCGCGCTTTTGAAGTCGGGCTGGAAGCCGAAATCCCTTTCAATCTCGGCGCCGATGCCCGGCTGCGCCTCAATGCGGCTCAATTCATACACGGACTGGGCGTTATCCGTGACCGGCCCGAAGCTATCCACGGCAATCGTCACCGGAGCCATCGCCAGAAACCCGAAGGCCACCAGGCCGAACGCGAAGATGGGCGCGCCGAAAACAAATTTGGCCGGAATGAGCGCGACAAAGTCCGAGTTTTGGGCGAACAAAAACGAAATGAACATCAGGCCGAGAATGACGAGGCCCATCCAGAAGGCGGAAAAGTTGCCGGCGACGAAGCCGGACAGGACGTTCAGCGACGCGCCGCCGTGGTCGGAGGCGGTGGTGATCTCCTGGACGTGGCGCGACTTGGTGCTGACGAATATTTTCGTGAACTCCATGATGAGCGCGCCGGCGAGCGTGCCGCAGCCGATGATGGCCGAGAGCACCCACCAGAGGTCCGGCAGCGGAACCTCCCGCATCAGGCCGTTGACCGACTGCGGGATGGTGAAATCGCCCAGCAGCAGTTTGCTGGCGCCGAAACAGACAACAATGGAAACGATGCTGGTGATCCAGACGAGGTCGGTGAGCGGCGCCTCCCAATCAAAATCCTTTTTCCCGCCGTACCGGAATTTGGCGACCAGGATGTTGAAATAAAACGAGCCGAGCGACGCCAGCACCATGAGCACCTGGATGGCGAACATCCAGATGATGAGCCGGGCGCACAGGAGCGGCGACAAGGCCAGCGCCAGGGCAAGGAACGCGATGAGCGCCACGCCGGTCACGCCGTAGGTTTCAAACCCATCCGCCGTCGGCCCGACGCTGTCCCCGGCATTGTCGCCGGTGCAATCCGCGATGACGCCGGGGTTTTTGGGGTCATCTTCCGGCAGGTTGAAGACGATTTTCATCAAGTCGCTGCCGATGTCGGCGATCTTGGTGAAGATGCCGCCGCCGATGCGCAGGGCGGAGGCGCCGAGCGATTCGCCGATGGCGAAGCCGATGAAGCAGGGGCCGGCGAGTTCCGCCGGGATGAAGGCGAGGATGCCGATCATGCAGGCGAGTTCCACGCAAATGAGCAGCAGGCCGATGCTCATGCCGGCCTGCAGCGGGATGAAGAGCGTTTTCAGCGGGTTGCCACGCAGCGCGGCGAAGGAGGCGCGGGAGTTGGCGGTGGTGTTGATGCGGATGCCGAACCACGCGACGCCGTAGCTGCCGAGGATGCCGAACACGGAGCTCGCCAGGATGACCAGCACCTGGTGAAACGGCTTGTGCTGCAGGCCGCTGAAATAATAAATCATGCACACCGCGATGAGGGCCCAGATGGCGGCGAGAAATTTACCCTGCTGCCACAGATACGTTTTGCACGTCTCCCAGATGATCTGGGAAACCTCGCGCATCGAGCGGTGGACCGGCAGCGCGCGGGTGCGGACATATTCCCAGACGCCAAACGCCGCGCCGACGGCGCACACGAACAGCCCGAAAAAAAGAATCGCCCGGCTCGTCACCGCGCCATGAAAAAAACTCACCTCATCGAGCGACGGCAGCTGGATATCGGCGTCGCCGGCCATGGCGCGGGTGGCGGCGACCAGCAATAAACCAACAAAGACATTTCGCTTTGGCATAAGGGAAAAACTTTAACTGGATAACATTTGATAATCCAGCGGTTTTTCGCACGTAATCGCGCTTGCCGCTGCCGAGCGCTTTCCGCAAGCTGGTGGCAATGTCTGAACGTCCCGTTTCCACCCTGAACAAGCCCGACGCCGCGCTCGAAATGACGCTACGCCCCTCGCTGTTTTCCGATTTCACCGGCCAGCCGAAAGTGAAGGAGCGGCTGGAGATTTCGGTGGCCGCCGCCCGGCAACGCGGCGAATCGCTGGACCACATCCTGCTATCCGGGCCACCCGGCCTGGGCAAAACCACCATCGCCAACATCCTGGCGAAGGCGATGGGGGCCAGCGTCAAGGCCACCAGCGGGCCGACCATCGAGAAGGCCAGCGACCTGGCCGGGCTGCTCACCAACCTCGAAGAAGGCGACGTCCTGTTCATCGACGAAATCCATCGCCTGCAAAAAACCATCGAGGAATACCTGTATCCGGCGATGGAGGATTTCAAACTCGACATCATCATCGACCAGGGGCCGAACGCCCGCAGCGTCCGGCTGAATCTCCCGCGCTTCACGCTCATCGGCGCGACGACGCGCAGCGGCCTGCTGACCGCGCCGCTGCTCACGCGGTTCGGGATGCGGGAGCGGCTGGATTATTATTGCGTGGCCGATCTGGACAAAATCGTCATCCGTTCGGCCAATCTGCTCAACGTGGAAATCGATCCGGCCGGCGCGCGCGAAATCGCCCGGCGCAGCCGCGGCACCCCGCGCATCGTGAACAATCTGCTCCGGCGCGTCCGCGACTACGCGCAAGTCCGCCATGACGGCCGCATCACCGCCGAGGTGGCCGACAAAGCGCTGGCGATGCTGGAGATTGACGAGAACGGCCTGGATGAAATGGACAAACGAATCCTGGAAGCGGTCATCGTTAAATTCGGCGGCGGACCGGTTGGCGTGAACTCGCTGGCCGTGGCCGTGGGCGAAGAGCCGGACACGATCGAGGAGGTCTATGAGCCGTATCTCATCATGGAGGGCTACCTCAACCGCACCTCGCAAGGCCGCGTCGCGACGGAATTAAGCTACCAAAAACTGGGGCTTAAACCAGCGACGGGAAACCAGTCGAAGCTGTTTTGAAATATTCCGAATAATTAGAAGCGGGCGTTCGTTTCCGAGCTGGCCACATGAAGAAACCCAGACGCATTTTTGTTTTGGTTCTCGCGCTTGGGTTGCTGGGGGGCGCCTCGTCGTTCAAGGGGCGCGAGCCGTGGTATCATGGGAAACCATTAAGCTCCTGGCTGGCAGAATACGGCGCGGGGCCGGCAGATTACAAACCGTCTCCCCAAGCGGACAACGCGTTGCGGCAGATCGGGTCAAATACCGTCCCCTATTTGTTGAATCTGCTGCGCTCAACCAATTCATATTCGTATTACTCGTTCGTTTCAAAGCCAACCTCGCAGTTTTTGCCGAAAGGTCCCGGCGTTGGGAATCGCTTGTCAATTTGGCGGCTTAACACGCGAGCTCGATTTCAGCGCGTCACAGTTCCCGCAAGCTGGAAGCATTGGAAGGTTTATCTGGCCTTTCAAGTAATAGGTCCAGCAGGCAGGTCTGCTATTCCTGATTTAGTCAAGCTCGCCCATGACCCCGAAAACAACAGCAGTCCGAGCAACACCGGCGAGGCGCCACCCATCAGATTTTGGAAGGACCAAAAACTCATCCCCGTTTTTGCCGCCCAAAGCGCGACCTATCTGCCGCACGCATCCCCGGTATTTCCGATCAGTTTTTCCGGAATTTATAGTGGTTTTGTACCGCAGCCATTTTTGTCGGACGGCGAAATCGCCGCCTGGTCTTTGGCGGCCATCGGCGCGGACAGTGCCCCGCCGCTGATGGGAATGCTCACCAACTCCAATCCTCAAATCCGTTGTCGGGCGGCCATGGCATTAGGGATGATGGGCAAGCCGGCGGAGCCGGCCGTGCCGGCCCTGGTTAAGTTGCTTCATGACCCAGATCGAAACACCCGCCGGGAAGCGGCGGATGCTTTGGGGTGCATCGGGCAACAACCTGATTTCGTCATTCCTGCGTTGATCAAAGTGTCGTTCGACGACAAAGAGGTGGAGTCTGCCGCCATTGAATCACTTGGCGCTTTGGGGGAACGCGCCACCAACGCCATCCCCGCTTTGCTGGCGCTATTTTCGACTGAATACAACTCGCTGGATCAGACAAGAGGACAATACCGGATTGAAAATATCGCTTTGGCCTTAAACAAAATCTCGCCCGAAGTGACCAAAAAGGAAGTTATCCCTTTACTGATTCACAGAATACAGAACCCGAAGTCTCCTTGGAATCAATCCATGACTCTAAACACACTCGGCCAAATGACGAATCAACCCGATCTGGCAATACCCGTCCTGTTGGAGACTTTGGACAGCACTGCCGATTATACCCGAAGCACCACAGTCTATCAGCTTGGCGATTTTGGCCCGGCAGCAACGTCGGCGATACCCAAGCTGATTTCGTTTTCGACCAACCAAAACACTAACTTATGCCGGCTCGCCACCAACGCTCTGGACAAAATCAAGCCCGGCTGGAGATCTAGAAAATGAACTTTGCGGCGACCGGCAACCAGTCGAAATTGTTATAATTGCTCCAGAAAGAATTGCTCAAGGCCGGACCGATTCCTTCGCCAGACCGCGCGAGCGCCACAAGAAATAAATCGCCGGATACACCGCCAACTCCATGATGGTGGAGGTGATGACGCCGCCCACCATCGGCGTGGCGATGCGTTTCATCACATCCGCCCCCGCGCCATGGCTCCACAGGATCGGAGCCAGGCCGGCGATAATGACACATGCCGTCATGGCTTTCGGGCGGACCCGCTTCACCGCCCCGTGATAGATCGCCTCCCGCAAATCGCCGGTGGAATTGAGCGCGCCCCGCTTTTTCCAGTCGGCAAAGGCCAGATCGAGGTAGAGCAGCATCACCACGCCGGTTTCGGCGTCCAGGCCGGCGAGGGCGATGATGCCCACCCAGACGGCGACGCTCAGGTTGTAGCCGCACAGATAGATGGCCCAAAACGCGCCGACCAGCGAGAACGGCACCGCCAGCATCACGATGGCGGTCTTGATGGCGGACTTCGTGTTCAGATAAATGATGAGCGTGATGAGGAGCAGCGTCAGCGGCACGACGATCATCAGCCGCTCCCGGGCGCGCAGCATGTATTCGTATTGGCCGCTCCAGAACAGATTGTAGCCGCCGGGCAGCCTGATCTCGCCGTGCGCCACGGCGTCGTTCACGGCGCGCATGGCCATCTGCACATAGGTACCGATGTCCACGCCGCGGATGTCCACATAGACCCAGGCGTTCGGCACCGCGCCCTCGCTCTTGATCCCCATCGGGCCATCCACGACTTTCACCGTCGCCAACTGGCCCAGGGGAATCTGCGCGCCGGCCGGCGTGGGCACGACGATATCCTCGCGCAATGCCCGCAGGTCGGAGCGGAAATCACGGTCGTAACGCAAGTTGACGGTGTATCGCTGCAGGCCCTCGACGGTCGTGGTCAGCGGCACGCCGCCGAGCGCGACGGACAAGACCTCCTGCACATCGGCCAGAGTCAAGCCATAGCGCGCAATGGCTTCGCGATCGATTTCAAATTCAATGAAGCGCCCGCCCATCACGCGCTCGGCAAACACGCTGGTGGTGCCGGGAACCTTGCGGACGACCGCCTCAACCTCGGTGCCGATGCGTTCAAGGGTGGCCAGATCCGGCCCGGCGATCTTGATGCCAACGGGCGTCTTGATGCCGGTGGACAGCATGTCAATGCGCGTGCGGATGGGCATGGTCCAGGCATTGTTCAAGCCGGGAATCTGCACCACTTCATTAAGCGCGTCGGTCAGTTCATCCGGCGTGCGCCGGCGGTGCGCGATGACCTTGCCGGCGTCGTCCCGGATATCCACGGCGGGCCATTCCGCCTCGGGCCTGAGGCGGATGGTGGTTTCAATCATGTCCATCGGGGCGGGATCCGTGGCGGTCTCGGCGCGACCGGCCTTGCCGAAGACCTCCGCGACCTCGGGAAAAGATTTAATGAGCCGATCGGTGACCTGCAACAACTCGCGCGCCTTGGTGGGGGAGATGCCGGGGAACGTCGTCGGCATGTAAAGCAAATCGCCCTCGTAGAGCGGGGGCATGAATTCCGAGCCGATGTTCTGATAGGGAAACAGTTTTCCGGCGGTGAACGCCGCATCGCGCATTTTGCCTTCCGGCAGCGCGTGTGAAGCCATCCAGTTCCACGGCAGGAACACCCAGGCGATGATGGCACCGGCGCAGAGGATGACCGCCCAGCGCCGTCTCACCACGAAATCCAGGACCGGATGGTAAATCCAGATGAGCAGGCGGTTGAGCGGGTTCTTTTCCTCCGCGGGGATTTTGCCCCGGATAAACCAGCCCATCAGCACCGGCGCGAGCGTGATGGACAACAGCGCGGCGGCGGCCATGGAATAGGTTTTGGTGAAGGCCAGCGGCTTGAACAACCGGCCCTCCTGCTCCTGCAGCGTGAACACGGGCAAAAAAGAAACCGTGATGACGAGCAGCGAATAAAACAGCGTCGGCCCGACTTCCACCGCGGCGTCGCGGATGATCTGCCAGTGCGGCTTCCGGCCCTGGTCGTGCTCGAGATGCTTGTGCGCGTTCTCGATCATGATGATGACCGCGTCCACCATTGCGCCGATGGCGATGGCGATGCCGCCGAGCGACATGATGTTCGAGCTGATGCCTTGACCAAACATCACGAGCAGCGCAATCAGCACCGCGACCGGCAGGATGATGATGGCCACCAGCGCGCTGCGCAGGTGCAGCAGGAACGCCAGGCAGACGAGCGCCACGACAATGCTTTCCTCGATGAGCTTGTCCGCCAGGGTCTTGACGGCGCGGTCGATCAATTCCGTGCGGTCGTAGTTCACCGTCACTTGCACGTCGTCCGGCAGCGCTTTCATGGCCTGCGCCAGGCGCGCTTTCACGTCCTGAATGACCTGATAAGCATTCGCCCCGTAGCGCACGACCACGATGCCGCCGACCGTTTCGCCGGCGCCGTTGGCCTCGGCGATGCCGCGCCGCATATCGGGGCCGAACTGGATGGTCGCCACGTTGCGCAGCAAAATCGGCACGCCTTTGTCACCGATGCCGACGGCGATGTTCGCCAGATCTTCGAGGCGGCTGACGTAGCCCTTGACGCGCAGGATGAATTCGCGCTCCGCCAATTCCAGCGAACGCCCGCCGACCTCGCCGTTGCTGCGCTCGATGGCGGTGCTGACGTCTTTCAACGACAGGTTGTAGGCGCGCAGCCGGGTCGGATCCACCGTGACCTGGTATTGCTTGACGAAGCCGCCGACCGAAGCGACTTCCGACACGCCAGGCACGGCGGTGAGCTGATATTTCAGATACCAGTCCTGCATTGAGCGCAACTCCGCGAGATCGCGATTCGTGGAGTTGAGCGAATACATGAAGGCCCAGCCCACGCCGGTGGCATCCGGGCCGAGCGAGGGCGTGACGCCCTTGGGAAGCTGGCTGCCGAGGCTGCTCAGATATTCCAAAACCCGGCTCCGCGCCCAATAGGGGTCGGTCCCGTCCTCAAAAATCACATAGACGAACGAAAAGCCATAAAACGAATAGCCGCGCACGACCTTCGCCTTCGGCACGGAGAGCATTTTGGTGGTGATGGGGTAGGTAACCTGGTCCTCGACGATGTTCGGCGCCTGGCCCTCCCACGGCGTGTAGATGATGACCTGCGTATCCGAGAGATCCGGAATCGCGTCGAGCGGAATATGGCGGGCGGCGTAAACCCCGCCCAACAGCAACGCCAGCGCCGCCAGCACCACGATGAACTTGTTCCGCAGCGAAAAATCAATGATGCGTTGGAGCATGTTTTTTAATGACGAATGACGAATGACGAATTTCGAAACACGAAAGAATGCCGAAGCCCGAATGGCGAATGCGGGCGGCCATCCCGTGGCCAGCGGCTTCGTCATTCGTCATTTGAAATTTTTTCAGCATCCGGATTTGGTCATTCGCTATTTTTTTACCGGCACGAGCTCCATTTCGCAGATCGGGCATTTGCCCGGCTGGTTGGTGACAATCTCCGGGTGCATGGGGCAGGTGAACAACGGAGCCGCCGGGGCACCCGCCGGCGGGTGCTGCTTCCGCCAGTTTTCCTCGGCTATTTTGCCATGCTTCACGGTGGCGGTCGGAACCAGCGGCATCTCGCATTTCGGACAGATGCCCGGCTGGTCCGAGACCACATCCGCATGCACGGCCATCGGACAGGTATAGAGCACCGGCACCTGGGAATCAACCGGGTCCGGCCGGGTCATCACGGGAATGAGGGTCATGGCGCACAAGGGACATTTGCCGGGCTTGTCCTCGTGGACGCTGGCGTGCTCCGGCATCGGGCAGGTGTAGTAAAGCACCTGGCCGCCGGGCTGGATTTTTTGCAGCACCGAGCGGGTAACCGACACCAGCGTCATCGCGCAGATCGGGCATTGGCCGGGATGATCATAGAGAATCGAAACGTGCTCCGGCATGGGGCAAACATAAAAAGACGGCTCGGTTCCAGCCCTGGCCGGCAGGGAACCGGGCGCTTCAGGGGTGGAACCGGGGCGGGCGGTTTCCGGCCGGGCCGGGGCGTCTGGCCCGCGCATTTTATCAATCGCTTCGCGCAACTGGCTTTCCGAATCGAGCAGAAACTGGCCCGAGGTCACCACGCGCTCGCCCGCCTCCAGCCCGCTCAAAACCTGGCTGAAACTGTTCCCGGCCGCCACGCCCAAAGCCACGTCGCGCGCCTCAAATTTACCGCCGGCCAGCGCCACGAACACGGTGTTCCGGGTGCCGCTGCGCAACACCGCCGATTCCGGCACCAGCACCGCCGAGGCCTCCAGTTCCGCCATTATCTGAGCGGTGGCAAACATGCCCGGCTTCAAATAATAGCCCGGATTTTCAAATTCCAGCCGGACCCGGGCCGTGCGCGTCTTTTCATCCACGGTGGGATAGATAAAAGTCACCCGCCCGCGAAACTCGCGATCCGGCATGGACGCGACTTTCACCACCACCTCCTGGCCGAGCTGCACAAACGGCAAATCCTGCTCATAAATCTGCGCCAGCACCCAGACGATGCCGAGATCGGCGATGCGATACAGTTTGATGCCCGCGTCCACCATCTGGCCCTGCACCGCCACCTTTTCGATGACGAAGCCGGAGATGGGCGCGTCCACCGTAAACGAACCAAGCACATGGCGATTGGTCTCGATCTCGGCAATCTGGCGGTCCTGGAAACCAAGGAGTTTCAGGTTGCGCACCCCGGTGGCGTAAAGCGATTTGACGCTTCGAAAGTTTTTGAATTTATTGGTGACCGCCAGCAGGAAATCCAGCTGGGGCTGGTAAAGGTCCGGCGAGGACACCTCGAACAACGGCTGACCGCGATGCACGAGCTGGCCGGTGGAGTCCACGTCCAGCTTTTCGATCCAGCCCTTGAACCGCGTGCTCACGTCCGCCAGCGCCGTCTCGTTGTAATCAATCGTCCCCACGGTGCGGATGGTTTTGCGCAGCGGGCCGCGCCGGACTTCCGCCGTGCGCAGATTCATATTTTGCCGGGTCGCCGCGTCCACCGCGATGGCCGACGAACTGGCCGCGTTCGTTTCCGCCCCCGAGCGGATCGGCGTCAACTTCATGCCGCAAATCGGGCAATTCCCGGGATGATCCAGAACCACCTGCGGGTGCATGCCGCAGGTGTACAGCGACTTGGCGCTCCCGCCATGCGCAACCGGCCCCGAACAGCCCAGCACCAAGAGGACAAAAACAATGGAAATGACTCGATTCATAAATCAACGGGCCGCTTATATCCGACACAAACAAACGGCGCGCGGAAAAATCCTCCGCGCGCCGGCCATAAACCTGCCGCCGCCGCGGTTACTTTTTGTCCGCCGCCCGGATCAGTTTGATATATTTTTCCGGATCCTTGTCGAAATCCTTCTTGCAGCCCTTGCAGCAGAGCTTCACTTCCTGATCCTGGTAGACGAACACCAGCGGCTTGCCCATTTCGCCGAGTTTTTCGCCGGAGACGGGACAGGTCTTGAGCAAATCGGGCTTAGCGTTCGAGGCGGCGGGGGCGTTGGTGGCGGAGTCCGCCGCCATCGGCATGCCGCCACAACAGCCGCCGCCGGACATACCACAACCCGGCATCACATTGTCGGCCGCGGTCAGTTTATTGGAAAGGGCTAGAACGCCGGCAGCGCACAGGGCCAGGAGGATGATTTGATTCGTTTTTTTCATATTTTAGCAATTGATGATTGGTTAACCGGTTCAGTGATTTGAACAAGCGTAATACACCGCCGGCACAAAAACCCCTCAAAAAAATCACAAATATTTCCAGCCCGACCCTTTCCCGGCCATTCACCGGCCTTTGGGGTGCCTTCATATCCCGGTTTCATTTTTGATGGAGGCGGCCGCCGAGCCCAAGGACGGGCAGGATCAACCAGCCAGAATCCGGGGTTTGAACCCGTTTCATAAAACCGGGAAGCCGGCGCACATAAACCCGCGCGAGCCGGCAGGAGACGAGGCGGCCCAAGGCGGAGCGGAGGCCGGTTTTGAAGGGAAAAACCGGACGGGCGGGATCGGGTGGTGGAAAATTTGAGGGTTTTCCCTCGGGCCGGGGTATTACAACCCGGGCAGCGCAATCAAGCGACGCCCAAACCAATAAAATATGAATACTCGATTCCTCCTCGCCCTCGCCGTGACCGCCCTTGCCACCGCCGCATTCAGCGTCAGCGCCAATGACGCCGCGCTTTCGCCGCGCGCCAAGGACAACCAGGTCAAGCTCGTGGCGGGCACCACCGCCGCCCAACCGGCTCCGGCCAGCGCCGTGGCGGTCTCCCCGCGCGCCCAAGCCAGCCAGATCAAGACCGTCGCCGGCACGAGCAACGAAATCAATCCGTACCTGACCTGCCGCCAGGCGATGACCGGCAGCAGCCCGAAAGCCATCGGGGCGTGCGTCGGGACCCCGGGCATGCCGGGCTGCGTGGCGATCGCGGCGATGAAGTAACCCGGACCGTCCGCCCGAGCATCATCCGGATTGTCCCGGCACCATAAAAATGATACATCACGGGCGGCGGCCCCACTGCCGCCGCCTTTCAGCTTATGAAAGAAAATCCAAACCAACCCGGGGACGCGTCCGTCAGCGCCCTGCTGCGCCAGGCCCGCATCTCGCCCGCGCTGCCGCCGCGCTTCCAACAGAATGTCTGGCGGCGCATTGAAGACGCCGAGGCATCCGTGCGCCCGGCCGCCTGGCTTGATGCGCTGGCCGCGCTGGTCCTGCGGCCCCGGTTCGCCGTCGCCGTCGCGTCCGTTTTGCTGCTGGCGGGCATCCTGTCCGGCACGCTGCAAGGCCGGCAGGCGGCCCGGCACGACGCGCAGGTGAATTATCTCGCGGCGGTCGCGCCGCACGCGTCGCGCTGAACCATGAACCGCTCGCTCGTCATCCTCCTCGGCGCGCTGGCGCTGGGCGCGGTGATCTTTGCCGGTTCGTATTTCACCGCCCGGCACGCCACCGTGATGTGCTGCGCCAAACCGGCGGATGATCTGGACTGGCTGCGCACGGAATTTTCCTTGAGCGACGGGGAGATGGGGCGCATCCGCGAATTACATGAAGGTTATCTGCCCAAGTGCGCCGCCATGTGCGCGAAAATCGCGGCGAAGAAAAGCGAACTCGATTCCGTGCTCGGCAACGGCACCAACCTCACCGCCGAAGCGCAGACCAAGTTAAAAGAAATCGGTGAATTGCGCGCGCAATGCCAGGGGCAGATGCTGCAGCATTTCATCACCGTCAGCCAGGCGATGCCGCCGGAACAAGGCCGGCGATACCTGGCCGAGATGAAGCGGCTCACGCTCGGCACCAACGAGATGATGGAACAATCCATGTCGGGCGACACCGGCCATGAGCATCACCATTGACGCCCCGCCGGCGCCCGATTCCCCCGAAGCCCCCGCGCGGCAGGCCGACGACCATGACCGCGCCGACATGGCCAAGCTGCAAGCCGGCCACGACGCGGCGCTGAATGATTTGATGGAACGCCACGCCACGCCGGTCTTTCATTTTCTCTGCCGGATGACCGGCAACGAAGACGACGCGAACGACCTGGCGCAGGAAACCTTTGTCCGCGTCTTCAAATCCCGCGACAGCTTCCGCGCCGAACAGCGGTTCGCCACCTGGCTGTTCACGATCGCGGCCAACCTGGCGCGCAATCATTTCCGCTGGCGGTCGCGGCACCCCACGCTTTCGCTGGACGCGGAGAACACCGAAACCGAACAGACCCTAGGCAGCACCCTGCCGGCGGATTCACCCAACCCCAAGGAGGCGGCGCTGGCCGGCGAGCGCGCCGCCGCCGTCCGGACCGCCGTGAAAAACCTGCCGGAAGACCTGCGCGAGGCGGTGGTGCTGTGCGAGTGGGAGGAACGCAGCATCGCGGAAGCGGCCACCATCCTGGAGGCGACGCCAAAGGCCGTGGAATCGAGGCTCTATCGCGCCCGAGGCATTTTGCGCGAACGGCTGAAAAGCTGGCTGTGAAGGACGCCTCGCTTGCCGCGCGTTCACGCGGCTGGTAAAACTGTCGCGTGCGATTCCTCCCAAGCATGGCCGCCGCCGACTGGCGCCGGCCCTCCGTCATCGCGCTCATCCTCGCCAACCTCGTGCCGGTGGGCGGGGTGCTGTTGTTCGGCTGGCAAGTTTTCCCGCTGATGTTTTTGTTCTGGAGCGAGAATGTGATCATCGGCGGGTTCAACGTGTTGAAGATGCTATTCGCCATGTTTTACCAAGTGGGCGTGCTGCCGATGATCCCCTTTTTTTGCGTGCATTACGGCCTATTCACCTTCGTCCACGGCGTTTTTGTCATCACGCTTTTTGGCGGCGGCAGTCCGTCGCGCGGCGGTTTTCCGGGGCCGGAAATGTTCTGGCAGATCCTGCGCGAATATCACCTGGGCTGGGCGGTGCTTGGCCTGGCGGTGAGCCGGGGAATTTCGTTCGCAACCAACTATGTCCGGCAGGGCGAATTCCGGCGCATCACGCCGGGACAGCTCATGGCGCAACCCTACGGCCGCATCATCGTGCTGCAGGTCGCGCTGCTCGGCGGCGGATTTCTGATGCAAGCCCTGCACTCGCCGATGCTCGGATTGCTCCTGCTGGTCGGGCTGAAAATCATGCTCGACCTCGCCGGACACCTGCGGGAGCGCACCCGATTTTCCGCTGAGGCCCAGGCGGAGGCTGATTGAACGTCAGCCCTCCGTTGCCGCCTCAAGCTGCTCCAGCTCCGCCGACGCCGCCTCCCACTGCGCCGTCACTTCCGGCAGGCGGTCGGAGACGTGCGACAGTTCGCGGTTGATTTGCGTGGCGCGTCCGCCGGAATGATAGGTCTCGGGCTTTTCCAATTCCGCCGCGTAATCGCGCTCCTTCGCCTCAAGGTCGGCGATCTCCTTTTCCAAAGCGGCGATGCGTTTTTGAATTTCTGATTTCTTGCTGGAACGCGCCTGCCGCTGCACAGCCTCCAAGCGCTTTTGTTCCTTGCGATCCACCACGGGAACAACGGGCCGGCTGACCGCGCTGCCAAAGCTGGAACTCGTCAGCGCCGCGCGCGCCGACTGCGCCGTCTTGTCCAAATAATACTGGTAGCCGCCGCCGAAGTGACGGAGCTGCCCACCCTCGACCCGCACGACGTGCGTGGACAGCGCGCGGATGAAATGCACATCGTGGCTGATGAACACCAGCGTGCCCTGGTATTGCTTGAGGGCGACGATCAACGCGTCCACGCTCGCCAAATCAAGGTGCGTCGTCGGCTCGTCCATCAACAACAGGTTGGGCGGATCGAGCAGCAGCTTGACCAGCGCGAGCCGGCTTTTTTCGCCGCCGCTCAGCACCTTCACGGGCTTGTAAATGTCGTCACCGCGAAAGAGAAAACTGCCGAGCACCGTGCGGATAGCCTGCTCGGTGATGCGCTGCGGCGTGTCCATCGCCTCCTGAAAAACCGTGTGCGCCGGGTTCAACATCGCCGCGCGGTGCTGGGCGAAGTAGCCGTATTTCGTGTTATGACCCAGCTTGTGCACACCCGAAACCGGCTTGAGCACCTCCGCGAGCAGTTTGAGCAGCGTGGACTTGCCCGCGCCGTTCGGGCCGACGAGCACGATGCGCTGGTCGCGTTCCACTTCAAAATCCAGGTTTTCGTAAATGAGCTTCGGCGGCGGCTGAGACGGCGAGGGCTGGGCGGCCTCGTCCTCCAAAGCATGCGCCGCGGGGGTTGCCACCACACCGTAGCCAAATTTGATTTTCTCCAGCGTGATGACGCGCTGGCCGCTGCGCGGCGGCTGCGGAAAACGAAAACCCATCGTGGATTCCGGGCCGTCCGGCACCTGCACCATGTCCTCCTTGATGCGCTCGATCTGCTTGCGCTTGCTCTGCGCCTGCGAAGCCTTGCTGGCTTTCGCGCCAAAACGGTCGGCGAACAATTGCAGCCGGTCGATGTCGCGCTGCTGCGCCTTGGCCGTGGCAATCAAAGTCGCCTCCATCGCCGCGCGCTGCACCAGATACTCGTCGTAATTGCCCGTGTAGCGCATGATGCGCGACGAGCGCAATTCCGCGATATGCGTGCAAAGGTTGTTGAGAAATTCGCGGTCATGCGAAATCAGCAGGATCGCGCCGGGATAATATTTCAGATAGTCCTGAAACCAGATGAGCGTTTCGAGGTCGAGATGGTTCGTGGGCTCGTCGAGCATCAGGAGGTCCGGCTCCTCCGCGAGCAGGCGCGCCAGGTGGGCGCGCATGATCCAGCCGCCGGACATCTCGCGCGCCGGGCGGTCGTAATCCGTCTGCTTGAATCCGAGGCTGGCGAGGATCTGCTTGGCCTTGGCGACAAACTGGCCGTCGTGCTCGTGCTCGTGCGGCACGGTGATTTCCATCACCGTTTCGTTGCCGGCCGGCTCGCTTTCCTGCGGCAGATAGCCGACGCGCGTGCCGCGGATGAACGAAACGCTGCCCGCGTCCGGCTCCTCCTGGCCGAGAATGATCTTGATGAGCGTGGATTTGCCCGCGCCGTTCGGCCCGGTAATGGCAATCCGATCGCCGGACATGATGTTGAGCGACACGTCGTCAAACAGTTCACGTCCGCCAAATGATTTGGAGAGGCCGGCTACGGTCAGCATGGGGATGAAGTTGCTTTGCGCCAGCGGGTGCAGCCGAACAGCACGAGGCCGCCGCCAAGCAGGGCGAGCGTTCCGGGTTCCGGCACGGGCACCAAGGTATAGCCCAGCACGTCAAACGCCTGCAAATCAGTCGCCGAAATTGCCAACTGCTCGCCGTAGGCGGCGGTCGGGTCCATGATGCCGATGTCCAGATTGTCGCGCCAATGGCTCGCCTGCCGGCCGTCCCCGTAATTCACGCCGTTGGCAAAAGCGGCGAGCGCCGTCACCCCGCCGTCCACGGAAAAATACTTGTCACGGTTGTCGGCGGTGTAATCGGTCACGCCGATGCCAAGCGCGACGCTCTCATCGGAAAAGCGGAACAGGTCAAGCAGGTTGCTGCTGAAATTGCCGCCGGGCTGCGCGCCACCCGCCGTGTCGATATCGTCCACGCCACTGATGAACCCCAGCGCATGGCCGATTTCGTGGGTCGCCATGCCAATGAAATCCAAAGTCCCGGGGGCAATGCCGTCGGCCAGATTGATGTCGAAGCTGAAATTCGAGCTGAACCGGATCGTCGCGTCCACGGTGGCATCGCTGGCCGCGTAAAGGCCCAGCGCACGGGCGTTGGCCAGCGTCAGGCCCACGCGGTTCATCGAATCCACATAGGGCGTGGCGCTGTTCGCGCCGTTGGGATTGTCACTCGTATGGTTGATGAGGCGGGGGTAGGCGGTGTCCGCCGGCAGCGCGGCATAGGCCGAACGGTCGGACGCCGAGTTGGCGCTGGCGTTCAACGCGGCCACGGCGGTGGCATAGCTCACTTCGCCACCGGCGTTGCCGGTTTCCCCGATGACGCCGGCGGACAGCGACGCGTAGCCGATTTGCAGGTTGATGGTGACGTTGTTCGCCAACAGCGCCGACCACTGGCTGGCCGCCGCCGCAAACGCGTCCACCGCGTATTGCGGCGTACCCGCATCGGGAATGAGGTTGAACGCAACATTTGCGTGCGCCGAAAGGGCTGCCAACGCGGCCGCCCCGCCCATGCCCAATATCGTTTTCCAGGGTTTCATACGGTGAAAAAAAGGCCCATCGGCAGATTCATTTCGGCTTCAACTGCGGGAACAGGATCACATCGCGGATGCTTTCCTGGCCGAGCAGCATCATGCACAGGCGGTCAATGCCAATGCCGATGCCGCCGGCGGGCGGCATGCCGTGTTCCAGCGCAACGAGAAAATCCTCGTCCAGCTTCTGCTGTTCGCCGCCGGCCTGATGTTCCAGCGTGGCGCGCTGCGCGATGGGATCGTTCTGCTCGGTGTAGCCGGGCGAGATTTCCTGGCCGTTGATGCAGCACTCGAAGACCTCGACCGTCGCCGGGTCGTCGGGCGAAAGCTTGGCGAGCGGGACGAGCTCCTTCGGCAGATGCGTGACGAACGTGGGCTGGATGAGCGTCGGCTCGATCAATTTTTCGAACACCGCGCCGGTGACTTCAAAGTCCTCGTATTCCTTGCCGATTTCCGCACCGAGATCGTGCGCGCGCTGGCGGCGGGCGGCGGGCGAAAGGTCGAACCAGTCCGCGCCGGCTTTTTCGCGGACGAGGTCCTTATATTTTGCGCGTTTCCACGGCCCGGTCAGATCAATGACTTTCGGGGTAGAAAGTTTTTCGAGGGCGGCGACCGCGCCATCAAACCGCGCCGCCGCCGAGGCCAGCACATCCTCCACGGATTTGTTGCCGGTGGCCAGATTGACCTTGTGCAGGCCGATCGTCCCGATGGCGGCCAGAATGGCACCGATGGCGGCCCGGGCGATTTCCGACGCCGGTTTTTTCCCAAGTTCGTCCTGGGCGGCGACCAGCGCGGTCCGCGCATCGCCGATGTTTTTCACAAAGCCGGCGGCCGTGCTGCCGTCCGTGGCTTTCAAAAGGTTTCCCGTCATGCCGGTCGAGACGGCGTCCAGCTCCTGCAGCGCATGCTGGATGGCGGTCTTCACCGCCGCATCCTGGTTGTGATCGATGACCAGCGTACCCAGAACCTTCTGCGCCACCGTGGTGATGAGCGACTCCACCGTTTCCATCATCGTCGCGTAATCGCCGAAGGCGCAGTAGGCTTCCAGCATCGTGAACTCAGGATTATGCCGACGGGAGAGGCCTTCATTGCGGAAGTTTTTCCCGATCTCGAACAGCTTGTCGATGCCACCGACGAGCAGCCGCTTGTGGTAGAGCTCCAGCGCGATGCGCAGATAAAACTCGCAGCCCAGCGCGTTGTGAAACGTCTTGAACGGCTGCGCCGCCGCGCCGCCGGGAATCGCCTGCATCGCCGGCGTCTCGACCTCGACGTATTTGCGGGCGTGGAAAAAATTGCGGATCTCGTGGATGATGGCGCTCCGCTTGAGCATCACGTCCTTCACGCCGGGATTGGCGATGAGGTCGAGGTACCGCTGGCGGTAGCGGATTTCGGTGTCCTCGAGGCCATACCATTTCGCCGGCGGCGGCCGCAGCGATTTGGCGAGGATGGTGAAGGTTTCCAGCTTGATGCTCGGCTCGCCGGTCTTGGTGCGGAACAGCGTGCCCGTGACGCCGACAAAATCGCCGAGGTCAAGGTGGGTGAACGTGTGAAAAAGGTCGTCGCCCAGCGCATTTTTCTGGGCGTATATCTGGATGCGGCCGCCCTGGTCGCGCACGTCGATGAACATGGATTTGCCCATGTCGCGATGCGCGGTGATGCGGCCGGCGACGGAGACCTTGGCGTGTTCGGCCAGCTCACCGCCCTCAAATTTCGCCCGCGCCTCGCCCGCGCCGATGTCCGGGGTGAATTTGTTCTGGAACGGGAAAATGCCCTTGGCCTCAAGCGATTTGAGCTTGGCCTTGCGCTGTTCGATGAGTGAATTCGTGTCTTCCATAAAAATGGCGGCGGTCATTAAAGCACAAAATCGGGGGCAAAACCAAGAAGCAAAACGGGCTGGCAGTGTCTGCGAGATTTACCGGTGGTGACTCACCGCATCCCACATCCATGTCAGCCCAAGACAAAGTACACCGGTTTGGGAATAACGCAAACCGGCAACATGGCGGGCAGCCCGCCGGCCGATTCATGGCGGCGGGCGATTGGACGAGTGCCCGCGGCTGCAAACGAACCTTGCCTTGACCCCGGTTCCCCCTAGGATTTAGGGCAACGGCCGACGAACCATATTGCATGATCCGCTCATTCGCATTCACGACCCAGGGCAAATTGCACACCAAGGACATCGAGCCTTTCCTGATGCCGACGCTGCTGGCGGACACGAACCTGTTCCTGTGGGTGGACCTGGAAAAACCGACGGCCTTCGAGAACCGGGAAGTGCTGGAGCAGATCTTCCATTTTCATCCGTTGTCCATTGAAGACTGCGTCCAGCCCAGCCCGTCGCCGAAGGTCGAGGAATATTCGCCGAAGGAGGAGGACCGGTTCACGCCCTATCTGTTCATCGTCATCCACGCGGTGGATTACAGCCGCAAAGACGGGTGTTTTGGCACGAACGAACTGAATTTTTTCCTCGGCAAGAATTTTCTCGTCACGTACCACGAGGACCCGCTGCGCAGCGTGACCCTGGTCGAGGAGCGGGCCCTGAACGGCTCGATGAACATCGCGCGCGCGCCCGACCGCGTGGCGCATTCGCTGCTCGACAACCTGGTGGACAACTACAAGCCCGCGCTGGACGAACTCTCGCTGGAGATCGCCGAACTGGAACAGCTCGCCTTCCAAAAACCCAGCAAGGAAACGCTGAATAAAATCCTGCAGCTGAAGAAAGAGGTGCTGCATCTGCGCCAGATCGTCGGGCCGCAACGCGAAGTGCTGGGCCGGTTTGCCCAGGGCGAGTTCAAGCTGGTGCGCCCGCATCTGGTGCCCTATTTCCGCGACATTTACGACTCGCTCTTCCACATCGGCGAGCTGGCGAACGGCTATGCGGATTCGCTGACCGGCATCCTGCAGGTGTATCTCAACATGTCCTCCAACCAGACCGGCGAAGTGGTGAAGCTGCTGACGCTCATCACGGTCATCACCACGCCGCTGATGATGATCGGCACCTGGTATGGGATGAACTTCAAAAACATGCCGGAGCTGGATTACAAGCACGGCTACCTCATGGCCGGCCTTTGCATGATGCTCTCCACCGCCGCCACCTACTGGTATTTCAAGCGGAAAAAGTGGTTCTGACGCCGCGGCGCGTCAGAGATGGAACCAGTTGTACGCGTTCGGGAAGATGCTCCAGTCAATCGTGATTTCGGACGCGAGCATGAACGCCAGCAGCGCGCCCAGCACAAAAAACCGGGTCGCGCCCTGAAAATTTTTCAGCAGGCGGTCGAGGCCGCACGCGAAGAGGATCAGAAACGGGACCAGCAGGCCCAGCATCAGCCGGCCGGAAACAAAAAACGGATGCTCGCGCGACGGATAAAAGCAGTCCTGGAAATCGTATTCGACGGAGAGCAGGGCAAAGAACGCCAGCGCCGCCGCGAGGCAGGAAAAGGCCAAGCCGACGGCGGCGCGCTGCGGCGCGGCGAACGGCGACGGGCGGCGCAGCCAGGCGGCCAGGGCGAAAGCGAAGGCGCCGAGCGTCAGCACGAGATAAACCGAATCCACGGGGGCCAGGGCGAGCGGCCGGCGCTGCCACAGAATTTCACCCTGCCAGAAGGTCGCCAGATTCCCCTTGAGAAAATACCAGAACCCGGCGCCGGTAAAAAGGGGATGGTGAAACCATTCGCCAAGGGGTTTGTGCGTCCAGCCGAGGAACTGGATTTTGAGCACCGACCCGGTGAAATCGCCGAAGACGACCCGGCAGCGCGCCATCCACGCCGCCGCCGGCAGGCCGGCGCACGCCGCCAGGCAGCCCAGCGCCGGCAGGGACGGGCGCAAGTTCCCGGCCCGCAGCAGCCGGAATATTTTCAAGGCGATGAACAGGCCGGCGACCGCCAGCAGCGGCAGGGTGCTGATCTTGGTCAGAAACGCCGCGGCCAGCGCCAGCCCGACGGCGGCGGCCAGCCCGGGGGAGGGAAGCTCCGCTTCCCCGAATTTCAGCAGCAGCACAAAGGCGAGCCCAAAAGTCAGGGGCGAGAGAATGTCGTTGTTGATGGCGTAAAAGGTCGATTGGGGCATGAACGCGATGAGCGCCGGCACGGCGAGGCGGATGAAAATATTTTCCGGAAAGACTTTTTTCGCCGCGACCCAGCCCAACCAGACCAGCGCGGCCAGCAGGGGGATATTCAAAAACCGGAGCCAGTACAGGAGCCGGCCGCCATCCAGGCCCAGCAGCTTGCCCAACCGCCACCACGCGCCAGCGAGACCGTAATACAGGGGCGGCTGCGAGGCTTCATGATTTTTAACCTGCTCGCGCCAGAGGTCCTCCTTGGCGCGGAGATTGCCGGCGATAACGCTGATGGGCAGCGTCCACGGCGGTGGCGCGATGCGGCCGCCGGGCTGCGTGGCGGGCGGCCAGAGATATTCAACCGTGCCAAAAACGGCGATGAACGGCAGCGCCTCCGCGCACGGCGGCGTGAGCGAGCGGGGGAGGTCCCCCTGCGAATAACGCACGGCGAGGTCAAAGTGAACCTGCTCGTCCACGACATTGAAAAAAGGAAACGCCGCGGAAAAAACAAAGACGTGCGCCGCCGCGAGCAGGCAGAGAAAAAAAACAACCCGGCGCTCACGCTTCCCGGAACTGGCGGCTGGTTCGTTCACAGATGGGCGGAAATTTAAACTGCCGCGCGCGAAGCTCAACGAAAATCCCAGCGCGAAAACATCGCCGCCTGGCCGGCGGGCCGGCCGGTTTCGGAAAGCAGATTCCAGACCGTCGCCGGGCCGATGCGGAAGCGACGGCCGGGTTTGGAGAGGCGCACCCCGGAATAATCGTCGATGAACCCCTGCGCGGCGACGGCGGCCAGCAGGCGGGCGCGCTCCCCGCGCTCCGGCGCCCCGGCGGTCAGGCGCGACGGCATGCGCGTGAGTTCGGCCCAGGACATTTCCCAGAGCGTGAGCGCGGATTGATTGCCATAATTCAATACCGGATCGGCTTCCGTGCCGTGCGCGACGAGGACGAACGGGGCGAGGAAGACTTTTTCCGCCAGTTCCGCCGGCGAAAACCCGCCCGGCAGCAATTCGCGGCCGGTCCAATGCCGGAGGCTGCGCGCGATGATTTGCGTCCGCGCCACGACCGATTCGCTTTGCCAGATGGCTTGCACCCGGGGATGGTGAATTTTCCGGCGGCGGACGGCAATGTGTTTTGCAGGCTGGCAAACAAAATTCCCCTGGTGTAGTTTTTACGAAACCGTTAAAAAAACCATGGCCGCCAAAATCCAAGTCCCCGACGAACTCAAACAAGACCTGCCGCCCTCCCGGTGGGGCAAGACCCTCGCCGCGACGCCCATCGTGATGACCGTCATCGCCACGATGCTCGCGGGCCTGGCGTCCAGCGAGATGACCAAGGCGCAATACGACCGCTCGCTGGCCGCGCAGCTCCAGTCCAAGGCGGGCGACCAGTGGAGCTATTATCAGGCGAAAAAATTACGCAGCGCCGTCGCGCATAATTCGCTGGACCTGCTCGCGGCCACGGCGGAAACCGCCCCGCTGGATCCGGCAGTTTTGACCGGGGCGGACGCGGCCACCGTCGCCGCGCTGGCGAAGAACGAACTGCCCGCCGCCACCCCGGCAACGTTTGACGCGGCGGTGAACGGGGCGCTGGAAGCCGTGGAAGGTTCCCGGCCGGAGCCGCAAATCACCGCGGCGCTGGCGCAGATCAAGCCCGCCACGCTCGCCAGCGCCCTGAGCGCCGCGCAGGCGGCCGCGCTCGCCTTCGACAGCGCGACCAAGTCCATCAACAAGGCCTCGGACAAATTCGACGAGGCCCTGCTGCCCGGCGACAAGCAGGTTTTCCGCAATTTTTCCGCCGGGCGGCTGCGCTACACGGCGGCGCGCTACGAGACGGAGGCGCGGCTGAACCAGGCGGTGGCGAATGTCTACGAGCTGCAGGTGCGCCAGAACAATTACACCGCGGAGCGGCACCACCGGCGCAGCGGGAACTTCTTCTACGGGATGCTGGTGGCGCAGATGGCGGTGATCGTTTCCACCTTCTCGATGGCCGCGCGCAAGAAGAGCTTTCTCTGGTCCATCGCCGCCGCCGCGGGCGCGGCCGCCGTGTCATTCTCGCTCTACGTTTATCTCTACGTTTGAGCCGCCCCGGGGATCGGACGCCGGCAGCGCAAGGGGCTCCAGCGCGAACCGGCGCGCAACGATTTTCACGGCGGCCGCCGGGCCGCCGCAAACGAGTCATCGACTTTGCCGCCGCCATCGACGACAATGAGCAGGTTCCCGCCTGGCGAGCCGGATCGCCAACCACATTCCGTCCGAACTATTATGCTCAAAAAAACAGCACCCACCGCGGCGTCGGCCAGCCTGCCCGCCACCCGGGAAACCGACCAGCAGAGGTTCGAGCGCATCCTGTCCCTCGCCGAATTCAAACCCCTGAAAGCCGTGCTCGACCAGCTCGGCGGGGACGCCACACTGATGCAGGGGGCCATCATCACCACAAATTCATACCCGCTGTTCCTGGGCAAGCTGGGTTTCCGGGTGATCGTGGTGAACCAGATTCACGAGCAGGACTGCTATGCGCGCCTGGGTCCGAAAGGCGGCATCCGCGCCGTGCTCCCGCTGCACGACACCGCCACTTACAGCACCATGGTCACGCTGGTCAACTACGATGGCTCCGTCACCACCACGGCCAAAGCCGTTGATTACTACGACCACCAGCTGGCCGACTTCAAAACCCGGCTGATGAGCAAGTCCGGCAACGCCGGCTGAGCGCGGGAGGCGCGGGCGGGCTATTCGCCGCCTTCCATGTGGCAATACATGGTCTGCAGCGCGATTTTCCCCGGGCCGGTGAAACGGTTCCAGCAAATCTGCCCCGCGCTGGCAAAAATCCCCGTCGAAAGCTTCTGGAACATCGTCTGCATCTGCACCGTGCGCTCCTTGTAAATCCAGCCACCCGGCTCGATGTCGATCTGTTCGCCCGCCGCCAGCGTGACCTCGAACACATTGCCGAAACCGTGCAGCCAGAGGATGCCATCCCGGGCCGGACTCGAAAAGGTGTCGATGAAAAAACCCGTCCCGCCGAGCAGCATGTTCGCCGCGCCGCGCACCCGTGTGAAGGTGTATTCCACGTGGTCCGTCGCCGCGAGCCATTGATGCTCCCGCACGTCCACGCTCATGCCGGGATTCAGGTGCAGGCCGAACACATGGCCCGCGCCGTCGCGGCTGAACGCGATGCGCCCGGGCCCGTTCGCGCCGGTCAGCAGAAACGGCATCCCGGCGAGCATCCGCTTGAACGCGCCCTTCATCGGGCGCAAGGCCACCTGCACCGCCGGGTCTTTCCAGAGCAGGATATGGTGTTCGAAATAGACGCCGGTGTTGCTTAATTCCAGATGCAGCGCCGGCACCAGTTCGCCCTCGATATGGTAGGTGACGCCGCCGAAGGTTTCATTCTGGACGCTGGTGTTTAATTGGACGGGGACAGCCATGGTTTTGCTTTGGTGGGGGGTTGGAGTTCGGATGGATTTGAACGCGCCGGCGCCCCGCCGTCAAGATCATACCGAGAACGGGGCCGGCCAGACACCCGCCATTCACCACGGGCGCGCGAGATCGGGACGATTTCTGCGGGTGACCCTGGGCGGATGGTCGGGTTCGGGGGAAGCCGGCGCCCGGGCCGCTTCCGCCTGGATGGCCGTCATCGCCTCGTCAATCACCCCGAGCAGCTCCTGCCGGCCCTGCTCCGCGGTGGCGGAACAGGTGAAAATGGCCGGCAGCTGCTCGAACCAGCCCGCGATGCGGGCCGTGAATGCCGCGATGTTCGCCTGCACGGCCGCCGGCTTTTCCTTGTCCGTCTTGGTGAAGACCAGGACGAACGGCACGGCATTGCGCGCCAGCCACTGCACGAAGTCCACGTCCATTTCCTGCGGCTCCAGCCCGGAATCGATCAGCGCGAAAACCAGGCACAGGTTCGTCCGCCGCCGGAGGTAATGCGACACCGCCTGGTTAAACCGCGCGCTATCCTTTTTCGCCCCCTCGGCAAAACCGTAACCCGGCAGATCCACCAGCCGCCAGGTCCGGTTGATGGTGAAAATGTTGATAAGCTTGGTGAACCCCGGCATGGGCGAGACCCGGGCCAGGCCGGCCTGGCCCGCCCGCAGGTTCAGCAGCGACGACTTGCCGACATTGGACCGGCCGATGAAGGCGAATTCCGGCAGCGACTCGTCCGGACAGGAAGCCAAGTCCGGGGCGCTGCAATCAAAAATGGCGGAGGATATGTTCACGCTGGTGGAGGGCACTGTCGCACCTAATCCGCCACACTGATACAATTATTTTTGGAAGCGCGCCGGCCGGCCGCCGGTGGGAATACCCCGGGCGGCCTATTCCACCGTGACTTTCGCGTCCTCCACCATCACGGCGTATTTGTAGCCGGAACCGAAATCCTTGTTCAACGCCAACTTGCCCTCGACCAAAACCGTGTCGCCGGTCCTGGCGGTGGCCGTGGTGGTGATGAGCAGATCATCGCTGCCGGCCTTGCCCGTGCCGTCCTGAAGATGCAGCCAGTTCTTGCCGAGGATGTCCGCGTTATATTTGACGACCTTGCCGCGCAGCGTGACGGTCTTGCCCGCCAACTTAGCGCTGGCCGCAAAGACAGCCGCGATCGTCTGGCCGCCCTTGGCCGGCTTGAGGCCGGTGAAATCGATCTTTGCCGGCGCCAGCTTGCCCGGCAAGGCGGGATGCCCCGCCGGCAGCTGACCACCCGCCGCCCCGCCGATATCCGGATGGCCCGGCGGCAGTTTGGCCGCGCCGGCCGCGCCGCCGTTCAACGTGATGCTGCCGGTGAAATAGATCAGCGGGAAATCCCGGTTCAGCGACTTGCTGTGAAAATTATTCATCGGCATCGCGTCCGGCACCGTCACCTGGTCGCCCGCCTTGACCGCAAATTGCGACGCCGCCGCCCAGAGCTTGTTCGAGCCCGTGTCCACGAGCACATAAGTATACCCGCCGGCGTCCATGGTCTCCGCCACCTTGCCCGAAAAAGCACCCTGTCCGGCCGCCGGCCGGCCCCAGGCCAACGCCGCAATGAACCCGAGCGATGCCACCAACGATGTGAGGAATTTCATAATGTATTCAATGACCACCCACAGCCTGAACCAGCGGCGGACCAAAATCAATGCCGGACCGACCCGGCGGGGGGGGATGGGGGCGGTTTTTCACTGGCTTACCGGAAGGTGTTTTGGCATTAAACCGGTTGTTTAAGAATACAGCATGAGACGGGAAGACCTACAGCAGGCCCTCGGCGAAATCCGGGCGGTTTACACCGAACTGGCAAACCGGCCCTTGGACCGCGCCTGCCAGGCGAGCACCGGGTGTTGCCGGTTCCAGCTCACCGGGCTGACGCCGCACCTCACCAAAGGCGAGGCGCTCGTCGCCGCCAAAGGCTTTCGCGCCACCGGCCGCAAGGAACTCCCCGAATCGGACGACGGCGCCTGCCCGCTCCTCAAACGCGAGACCGGCCGCTGCCTTATTTACGCCGACCGGCCCTTTGGCTGCCGGACGCATTTTTGCGACGCCGCCGGCGGCCCGTATCCCCGCAAACAAGTCCTCGACCTGATCCGCCGGCTGGAGGAGGTTGACCGGCGCCTGGGCGGCGACGGCCCGCGCAAGATCGAAGCCGCCCTCGCCGCCGCAATGGAAGAAATCCATTGAACCGACGACAGCGGTGCCCGGGCTGGAACGCGGCCGGCATTTCGCCGCCGAATAACCCATCCATATCTTTCCGCGAGCGATCAGGCGGGGTCCCCGAATGATTCGGGGGGCAGGGTCACCAACCCCGAGTGGCTTGACATGATTTGGTGAAATTCACAGCCTGTCGCGTGTCCAAAATCCGCTGGGTCGTCGCCATCCAGTCAAAAACCATCCTCCTGGATCGGGAACTTTCCAACGCCATCTGCCGTTGTCTTCAGCAGCTAGGTTACGCGGCGGCGGTGGTGGAGGATGGCGAGCCGGCCGGGTTCGAGGCGGAGATCATGCTCCTGTTGACCAATCTTGGAAATTTCCCGGCGTATGGCCGGCGGTTGAAACAGGGCGGCGCGCAACGTCCGATCACCATCCTGTGGCAGCTGGATCCGTTACCGCCGGAAGATTTGCCGCCGGACGCGGAGGCCGCCGGCCTGCGCGCCGCGCGCTGGAAAAACCGGTTCCGGCTGCACCAGTCCGCCGCCGGGATGCCGCGCTGGAAAAAAATCGCCACCCTGTTCCGGCTGCGCGAATGGGCGAACACGCAATGCTCAGCCTACGGCTACCGCAAAGCCAGCCGGCTGATCAAGCGCCGCGGCGGCGATGACATCGACTGGAAGCAAATCCGCGGGGTGATGGGGAACTGGCGGCGAATTCTGGACGGCCATCGGGAAGGCTGGCTGGATCATATAGCCGTCAGCACACACCAGCGGCTGCGCTTCCTCACCCGCCGGGGAATTCCGGCGCATTTCATTCCGGTCGGGGCGTATGACGAAATGGGCCGGGACATGGGATTATCCCGGGACATCCAGGTCGGATTCCTGGGCGTCGTGAAATCCGGCCGGCGGAAAACCCTGCTGGATCAATTGAGCGCCCGCCTGGAAGCCCAAGGCGTCACGCTGACCCGGATGGTGCATGGCTGCTATGGTGAAAACCGATGCGCGTGGCTTAACCGGACCCGGATCCTGGTCAGCCTCCATAATTTCCCCTGGAACCCCGCGTGGATCCGGTTTTTGATCGCGGCCAAATGCGGAGCCCTCGTCGTGAGCGAACCGATGAATGACGAACACCCGCTGAAGGCCGGCGCACACTATGTCGCCGCCACCCTGGAGGAGATGCCGGAGGTCATTGGCCAATTGCTAAAGGATCCGGAAAGGATTTCCCGGCTTGCGAACGCCGCCGCAAACCTTTGTAATAATGAACTCACACTCTTGAGCGCCATGGAAGCGATCGGCCGGCTTGGCGGCAGCGGCCACATTGAAAAGCATGTCCACACTAATCAACGTTTCACAGCCTGACTTCGGCGAATCGGAGGCCGCCGCAATCCAAGCGGTGCTGGCAAGCCATTGGGTGGGCATGGGGCCGCAGACCGCCGCGTTTGAAGCGGCGCTGGCGGAACGGCTCGGCGTGCGCCAGGTCATCGCCACGGCCAGTTGCACGGCCGCCCTCCATCTCACGCTGGCGAACCTGGAGCCGGATGGACGCCAGGAAGTCATCGTGCCCTCGCTGACCTTCGCCGCCACCATCCAAGCCATCCGGCTGGCGGGATATGACCCGGTGTTCGCCGAAGTGAATCCGCAAACCCTGACGATTGATGGCGACGATGTCGCCCGGCTGCTCAATCGCCGGACGCGCGCCATCCTGCCGGTTCATTTTGCCGGCTATCCCGCCGACATGGAACAGCTGCGCCGGATCGCCGGTCCCGACGTTGATATCGTGTCCGACAGCGCGCACGCTTTTGGCTCGACCATCGGCGGGGTGCCGGTGGGCCGGCAGGGAACGGCAACCTGTTTTTCATTTTCGGCCAACAAAAACATCAGCTGCGGCGAAGGCGGCGCGGTGGCCACCCAATCGGGGTCATTGGCCGCGCGATTGAAAAAATCCCGTTTCCTTGGCATCAGCCATCACACCTGGGAACGGCAGCGGCGGGCAAAACCATGGCACTACACCGTCGCCGGCCCGGGATTCCGCTATCACATGTCAGACCTTAACGCCGCCATCGGCCTGGCCCAGCTCAAGCGGCTGGATGACTTCGCCCGAATCCGCCGCACGATCGCAGCCGGCTACGACGCCCGGCTGGCCGGCCTGCCCTGGCTGCTCCCGGTCCAACGGGATCTCAAGCAGACCATCCCCCATCTCTATGTCATGCGGATAACCCGGGGGCTGCGCGACGAGCTTTACGCCAGCCTGCGCGCCGCAGGGATCGTTTGCGGGGTCCACTATATTCCCAACCATCAACAGCCGGCCTTCAAGAAATACACCCGCTCCCTGCCGGTCACGGAAATGCTGGCGGATGAAGTCCTTTCGCTGCCGTTGCACACGCGCCTGGATGCCGGCCAGATCGAACACATCATCTCCCGAGTCAGCCGTTTTCTGCGCCGCGCCCGGCCCGCCCGGCGCCGCGGGCAAACGTCGTCCAAACCGACCCCATGAAACCGCAACCTTTGCTCATTCTCGGCACCACGGACTACGCGCTGGTGTTTGCCGACGCCTTTTCAGACCTGCCGCAATTTGAAATCACCGGGTTCGTCGAAAACCTGGACCGCGGACGCTGCGCCCAAAAACACGGCGGCCTGCCGGTGCACTGGGTGGACGATCTGGCCCCGCTGCGCGACACGCATGCCGTCATCTGCTGCCTTTCGACGACCCATCGCGACCGCTATATCCAACACGTGAAGCGGCTCGGCTTTTCGTTTGCCACCCTGATCCACCCCACGGCCACCGTCTCCAAAAAATCCACGGTCGGCGAGGGCACCAGCCTGAACATCGGCTGCATCGTCGCGGGCTTTACCCGCCTGGGCGGTTATGTCCAGGTCAATCGCGGGGTCACCATCGGGCATCATACCGTCATCGAAGACTGGGTCACCATTCAACCGGGCGCCAACATCGCCGGCCACTGTCACATCGGCCCGCAAACCTACATCGGCATCGGCGCCACCGTGGTGGACGGCGTCAAGATCGGCGCGCACAGCATCGTCGGGGCGGGTGCGGTCGTCACCAAAGATGTGCCCGCCAATGTCCTGGTCGTGGGCGTGCCGGCCAAGGTGGTGAAGGAGGGGATTGATGGAAAATAACCAGCCGCCCCGCCCGGCCTTAATCATCCTTACACCGCATGCAACCCCTGATCATCAACGCCGCCATCACCGGGATGGTGCCCATGCCGGGAGACAATGCCTCGCTGCCGGTGACGGTCCCGCAAATCATCGCCGAGGCCCGCCGCTGCGCGGCGGCGGGCGCCGCCATCATCCATGTGCACGCCCGCGAGCCCGACAGCACGCCGACGTGGCGGCCGGAACTTTATCAGGAGATCATCGACGGCATCCGCGCGAACTGCCCCGGCTTGTTGATTTCCGGATCGACGAGCGGCCGGCTGTGGTCGGATTTCGAAAAACGCTCCGCCATGCTGGACTGCCGGCCCGATCTCGCCTCGCTCACGCCGGGCTCCATGAATTTCCCGGGGGTAGCCTCGGTGAATCCGCCCCTCATCGTCAGCCAGCTGGCCGCCGCCATGAAGGAGCGAGGCGTGGTGCCGGAACTGGAATTCTTTGAGCTCGGCATGATTGATTACGTGCGCGATCACCTGATCCCCAAAGGATTTCTCCAAGCCCCCTTTTACGCGAACCTGCTGCTCGGCTCGCTGGGCACTCTGGCGGCATCCGCCCGCAATCTGGTTCATATGGTGGAGGCCCTGCCCGCGGGCACGGTCTGGGCGGCCGGCGGCATCGGGCGCTTCCAGTTTTCAGTGACCAACCTCGCCATCACCATGGGCGGCCATGTGCGGGTGGGCCTGGAAGACAACCTGTGGATGGATGCGGAAAGGACGGATCCGGCCACCAACGTCCGCCTGATTGAACGCGCGGTCCGGGTGGCCCAGGCCACCGGCCGCCCCATCGCCAGCCCGGCCGACGCGCGCAGACTAATCGGTTTCCCGGTGAAATGACCCGGTTGAGAAAACCAGATCATCCTGTCACCCGATAACGGCGACGATTGATTTCTCCGATGTGGCGATCGGATTTATCAATTAACACCCGGACGGCGGCTTGCGCTATAACTGGGCGCATGAAAACAAAACTGCCGCCCGCCAGCGTCGCACTGGAAACCTGCACCCCCCGCATGATCGCCCTTGGCCTGCTGGCCGTCCTCGCGCTGCTCGCCGTGACCGGCTGCCAAAGCGCGGCCACGACCTCCGCCAAAGCAAGCCCGGCCGGCGTTTACACCCTGGTCAGCGTGGACGGCAAAGCCGTGCCCTGCAACCTGGCGCATGAAGGCGCGGCCATGGTCGTCAAATCCGGCAGTCTCACCCTCAACCCCGACGGCACCTGCCGCTGTCTCAGCACTTTCTGCATCCCGCCGCACCCGGACATCCAACGCGAAGTGAACGCCACCTACACGCGGGACGGCGCGGAACTGACCCTGCGCTGGCAGGGAGCGGGCACGACCCAAGGCACCCTCCAGGGCGACCGGTTCACCATGAATAACGAGGGCATGATCTTCTCCTATCGGAAATAGCGGGCGCGGCGGATGATTTAAAACCGGCCGCCTAATGGTTTTTCAGATCCTCAAAGTCGCGCCGGACCTGTTCGATGTGCCGGCGGTAACCCTCCGCGTCGCCGTAATCCAGAAAATGCGGGTAGCGGCTATGCATCGCCTTCAGGCGCAGCGCATGCTTGATGGGGCACCAGTATTGCTCCGTGCGCCCGGCGATCTCCTGCACATAGGCGATCAGGCCGTTGATGTATTCGCAATAGACGCAATTGACGCGTTCGATGGGGTTGAGATAGCGCAGCTTGTTGCGGTCCATGACGACGTAATCGCGGCGGCGCACCTTGGGGATGCCATAAACCGGGAAGCAGATGAACTGGTACACCGTCGCCCAGAGATCCAGCAGGACCATGGGCGCGAAGCACGACCAGATGACCGGCGCGGTGAGGATGCTCAACCACCTGGCCTCGCCAAGGTAGCGCCGGAGGGTCGTGGCGAGCTTTTGATGCTGCGCGGTCGCGGCCCGGCTGAAGCGGACCTTGCGCTGGCGGATCTCGTAGCGAAACTGTTCTTCCTTGGCTTGAAGTTCAACCAGCAGCTCGTCCTCGAGCAGCTTCATCTTTTTGAGAAGCAGATCCAGTTTGGAGTCCATGCAGGGAACCTAGGGCCGAAACCCGGAATAGACAGCTTTATTTCAAATGCGGGAATCCGAGGGGAAGGCGAACGCTCCCGGAAATTCAGTGTAAAAATTTCATGATACCCAGCACCGAGCCGGTCCCGACGAGGAACATGTAAGGGGTGTCCCAGGTATGCGGTGAAAAGGCCTCCGCCAGCGTCATGCCCAGCGGCACGACCAGCAGCGCGGCGATGAATTGCGCCGGCGTGAAGCTCGCATGAAACAGGACCACCGCCACCAGGCCGGCCACGAGCACGCAGGAGCTTCCCTCCAGGCTGCGCGTGTAACGGCGCGGGTTGAAGAGCGAGCGGCAGGAATACTTGTGCTTACCGAACCTCACCCCCACCGGTTCGGCTAGGCCGTCGCCAAAGCCGTGAACGAGGATCGGGATGAAGATCAGTTCCGCGAAGCCCAGTTTCCGGAAGAGGATTTGCATCGGGATCAGCACCGCATAACCCGCGAGCAGCTGGGTGGTCAGCCAGAACATCGTGTACGGGCGATCTTCGGGGCGGTCATAGGAAAGGAACATCGTGCCGGCGGGGGCGAGCCGCTCGCGGACCGGCTTCAGGAAAAACCCCATGAAGGCCATGAAGAAAACCGCCCGGACCGCCGACGCCCCGGAAGAGTTCACGGCGGGGAAAAACCGGTCCACCAGCATCGGCACCAGGTAGAGGGCAAAGAAATTCACCTTGCGGGTGTAATTCACCCTCACCCCCCGATGCCGCACCAGCAACCCGCAGCCATAAGCAATCCCGCCCAGCAACGCCAGCTTGAACAGTTCCGCGAACCAAAACATCGGGGATTGCATGGCCCGACTATGGAACGGGAATTCCGGGCTGGCAATTTCAAACGCCCCGACAAAAGAGGCGCGCCTGACAGCGCGGGAATACCCGGCCCGAAGAGACCGCGTTTATGCTAGCCGCCGGCCGCGTTGGCTGGCTACGCTTCGACCATCGGGATTCCCGCCCAGGGCAATGACGGGTCACCGGGGCCGGTCTTGGATGGTGAACCGCGATGCCGCCGGAGGATGAAGGGATAACATGAATGTAAAAATGACCGCGGGTGCCGCCGGGCTTTGCGCAGCAATGCTCTTGACGGCCGCCGCGAATCCGGCGATGGCCCAGACCAACACCAACCGGGCCGCCCGGCCGACACCGCCCACGCGCGATCCGCACACGGCGGGCTTTGTCACGGCCAAAGCGCTGCCCGATGGCGCCGTTCCGCCGGCGGATGCCGCCGGTAATTTCATCCTGGGCCCGACGCACCACCCCGCGCCGGCCCCGGCCACCAACGCGCCGGCGGGAACCGTTCATGAATTCACCCTGAGTTCGGCGGACAGCCGGATTTATCCCGGCATCGCGCGCGACCCGCAGACGTTTGGCACGCCCGATCCCGCCGACCCCGCCAGGCTCATCGTGACCACCAGCCATCCCGCGCCCTACACGCGCAAGGTGGCGGTTTATGTTCCCAAACAATACGTCCCCGGCACGGCGGCGCCGTTCATCATCGGCGCGGACGGACCGGACCGGCTGCTGTTCACGGCGCTGGACGCCCTGATCGCGGAGCAAAAAGTGCCGGTGCTGATCGCCATCTCCATCGGCAACGGCAGCGGCGACGCCCAGGGCAGCGAACGCGGCTTGGAATACGACACCCTCTCCGGCTTGTATGCCGAATTTGTGGAGTCGGAAGTTCTGCCGCTGGTGCAGAAGAAGTGCGGCGTGATCTTGACCAAAGACCCGAATGCCCGCGCGACCATGGGCACCAGTTCCGGCGGCGCCTGCGCGCTGAGCATGGCGTGGTATCATCCCGACCTCTATCACCGCGTGCTGGCTTATTCCGGCACCTTTGTGAACCAGCAATGGCCGCCGGACGCCGCGACCCCGCACGGCGCGTGGGAATATCACGAGCATCTCATCCCGGACAGCCCCGCCAAGCCGCTGCGCCTCTGGCTGGAAGTCGGCGACCGCGACCTGTTCAATCCCAACCTCATGCGCGACGGCATGCACGACTGGGTGGTCGCCAATGAGAACATGGCGAGAGTTCTCGCGGCCAAGGGCTATCCTTATCAATTCGTCTTCGCCCGCAACGCCGGGCACGGCGATCGCTGGGTGAAACAGCAAACCCTGCCGGAAGCGCTGGAATGGCTGTGGCACGACTACCCGCCGGCGGGGAAGTGATGCGGCGGAAACGCGGCGAAGCCGGCCGGCCTACTTGACGGAACGCGCGGGCTCCGCCTCCTGGCGCGTGGCGATGGGAACGTAGCCGATCGCCAATCCCTTCGGCGGCTTGACGAGCTGGGCGGGATCGAGGCCGGCGAGTTTGCCGACGGTGGGCGGCGCGAGGTAATCGCGGTCCTTGGTCCAGGCGCGGTGCAGCTTCTCCACCTTCGCCTGCATCTGCTCGCGCTCCTCCCGCGTCAGATCGGCATTCAGCAGGGCGGGCTGGTCGGCGAACCGATACCAATAATAGGTCACCACACTGCCATCGCCGAGATGCGCCTGGAACGGTCCGGCGACGGGGCCGGGCTGCTTAAAAGAATTCGCCGGCGTCGCGGGCGTGTCGTAAGGCTCCTGGGCTTTCTCCTTAGGCCGGTCAAATTTCAGCTCCGCCAATCCCAATCTGGCCGGCACCGCGGCGGGGTTGACCGCCACCCACTGCTCCGGCTTCCCGCTGTTCCGGAGGTGATAATACTCCGGCAGCACCACGCGGGCACCGTCGGGGCCGCTGACCTTCGTGATGAGCGGCCCGTTCCACTGGTAACCATAAGTCACGGGGTCGGGCGCGATCGCCGTGGCGAACGAACTCCACGCCAGCGCCACCTTCTGTTCCTTCGGCGTTTTCTCCGGGTAGATTTTCCAGGTCGAGCCGCCGGCGGCGCGGAGGTTCTGCACATGGGCGCCGGCGGGATTGATCGCCCCGCCGACCGCCGGGCCGCCCTCGAACCACGCCTGCACGCCGTCCCACAGGGCTTGTTTGGTATAGGACGTGAGGCGGTGCAGGACGACCGTGTGGCCGTCCGGCCCCACCGGGAACGAAACCGGCGCCACCCGCGCATACGTCTCGCCCTGCTCGTCCACCGCCAGCGCGCCGGGCACAAACTGGGTCTCCATCTGGAACGGCTTGTTCGGGGCCGACGGGCGCGAATCCAGCAACAGCCCCGCCAGCTCCGGTTTCAACTCCGCCGAATGCGACCAGAAATATGGCGTGAAGAAACACACCGGCCCTTTGAAATCCCTCGTGTTGAGGAAAAGCGTCCAGCAATTGTCACCCGTCGGAACATGCTTTCCGCCCGTGGCCGGCTTGGCCTTTGTCAGCGGCAGCGGCAGATAGCCGTAGCCGAACAGGTCGCCGCAGGTGCCCGGCTTCAAGTTCAAGCCGTCGAGCGGGAACAGCAGCCACGGACTCAACTGCGCCACGCCGTATAGCCCGCGCGGCTTTTCCCAAGTGCCCGCCCCATGCGCCGGCCCGTTGGCGATCTCCGAGAAATTCACCGCCACGCCGCCCATGATGAACTTCGGCGTCGCCGTCGGGAAACGCGTGTCGCGCCACCAGCCCAGGCCGCCCTCGATGTCCGAGTAAAGGTCCTTCGGCGGCGAGCCGGGATACTGCGCGTGCATCCAGGTGCCGAAGAGTCCCGTCTGGAAGCGATGCCCCGGATACTGCTGCAGCAGCGGCCAGGCCGCGGTGTAGAGCGAGAACCCCGCATTGAATTCATCGGGCACCTTGTCCGCCGCGACCAGCAGGTAGCCCGCCATCTCGCCCCTCTGGACTTCAGCGGAGACCATGCCCGGGCAGACCAGCGCGAGGGCAGCGGGAATAAACAGCAGTAAGCGGTGCATGCGGTTCAAATGGATTCCGGCAAGGATAAGCCAGCCGCCCCGCACGTCGAACATTTTGAGCATTATCATAAATACTGCAGCCGTTCGGCTGGGGCCAAAATGAGGGCGGTCTTTTCGGGTTTTGGCTTCGTTTCGGCTCAGTCACAGGGTTGCTGGGAACCTGCTCCTTCGCCAAAGCCTCGCCAAAACCCAAAAATCCCCGCTCCGAACGGCTACACTATTTCCTCAAACGCTCCAAGGTCACGGCCGCAGCCCCGGCCGGGCGCGGAAAAAAAACGGGAGGGAAGGGCCTGCGGGCCGCTTCGCCTCCCGTTGAAATCCCAACCCGATGCTCAGTGCTTCACGGCGACCACTTTGCCCATGGGCTGGCCGATCGCCTTGAGCAACTGGCCGAACCACTTCGTTTTGATATCGAAAGGCTTGCCGCCCTTGATGCGCTCGAATTCAATCGCGCGGAGCTGATTGCCGCGCTCCTCATCTTCGCCCACCACGCCGCCCTTGCCGGCGAAGGCGCATTGCACGGCCTTGACGGCGCAGCGCCGGATGAGCTGGCGGTCGGCGGCATTCGCGGCGGCGGCGCGGCTATAATAGCCGCTCTTCTGCACGAGCGTCTTCTCCGCGCCGATCATCTCGGCAAATTGTTTCGCGAACCACGCGCCGACATTGACCTTGTCCAGCCGCACGTGGCCGAACGCGTCGCGCGGCACTTCCTCGCCGCGGGCCTCGATCTGCTTGACGATGTCCGACACGCACGCGCCCTCGGAGACGAACAGGTTCACGCAATCGTGCCGGTCCATGATCTTGCGCAGGCGGGCGGCCTCCGCCTTGATGTTGAGCGCCATCTCGGGAATGAAAATCCCATGCACCTCCCGGCGGTCGCAGCTCAGGCCGAGGTCCGGCACAAAGCTCATCTGCCCCACCAGCTTCCGGTATTCGCTGGCGGTGGCGGCGGTGAGCCAGCCGCAATTGCGCCCCATCACCTCATGGATGATGAGCATGCGCGGGTTCGCGTTGTGCTCGGAGACCACGTTGGCGAAGTAATGCGCGCCCTCCTCGGCGGCCGTCCACGCGCCGAGGCTCTGGCGGATCGGAATGACATCGTTGTCAATCGTCTTGGGCATGCCGACCACCGTGAGACTGTAATTGTTGTTCTTGAGAAACTTGGCGAGTTCGGCCGCGGCGGTGTTCGTGTCGTCGCCGCCGATGGTGTGCAGCACATCCACGCCGTCCTTGATCAACTGGTCGGCCGCGACCTGCTGCGGGTCCTGGCCTTCCTTGACGAGCCCGCGCTTCACGCAATCCTTCACGTTGGTGAGTTTCACGCGGCTGTTGCCGATGGGGCTGCCGCCGTGCTCCACGAGCGCCTGCCAGTTCTTCCGCACCTGCGCGGTCACCTTCAGGCTCTTGCCCTGGAGCAGGCCCATGTAACCGTTCACGTAGCAGATGATCTCCACCTTGGGCGCCTGGCGCGTGTAGGTTTCGATCAAATAGCCGATGGAGGCGCTCAGGCATGGAGCCAGGCCGCCCGCCGTCAGGATTCCAACTTTCTTAACTTTATTGCTCATAAATCATCAATCGAGAGGGGCGCATTTCGGGAAAAGGGGGATCAATCATTTGACCTTTCTTTCACAGGCGCAAACCTCTGCGGACTAATGATGCGACAAACCCGTTTTAAGCTCAACTTCAAACCTCTTTTCCGCAACCGCCGCGCGGCTGAATCCATCCGCCCGACGCCGGTGGGGTCAAAACCGGCCAAATCCGCTGACTGACCTCCTCTTCCAGGTGGAAACAGGCTTGTTTCAGCCCTTTACAACCCGACGGCCGCTGCAAACACCGTCCTAAATCCTGCTGACAAAGCCGCTGTGCCATCTGACAAAGTCGTTTTGCTTGATAACAAAACCCTTTTGCAGTCTGACACAATGACTTTGTTTGACGGCACCGTCGCCAGGTCAGATGACCCAGTCACTTTGTCAAACAGCCCAACGACTTTGCTTGATAGCACAGCGACCTTGTTTGATGACAGAACCGTTTTGTTTGACTGCAAAACGACTGTGTCACATCGCATGATCACTTTGCGATGTGACAGAACGACGTTGTCAGATGACAAAGCGACCCGGTTTGATGACCCCGCGACCGCGCGACCTGTCCCAGCCACGGCCAGAGACGGTCCTGCGCCATTTTCTTTTCATCTTTTCACTCCGCCACCCTTCAAGTTATAAATTGAACCAAGCATGAATAAATCGGTGAACGACGCCTTGGTGGCAGAGTATGCCAAAAGACTTCGCGCGGGCGGCCCCTTGGGCGAAGTTTTTCCTTATCCGTTGATATGGCTAACTATTGTCAAGCGAGCAATAAGTCTACTTTCCGAAATTCTTTATTTTCCGGTTGGTCACTCCACGATCTATTCTGAGTCAGCAGCAGGGACGCCATGACTGCGGTTTCAATGCTGAGATACGTGAGTCCACTCGCGGTGTTCACACACTGCGAAGTTATCAACAGGTCACGGTCCGAGGCGGCGCGGGTCTCTGTCTAGGCTCGAGGATCCGCCGCACGGCTGCCTGCTAACGAAGAACGAGCGTAACGCCTGACCGGGTCCCTGCCGCTGGTTCAGAATAGGTTCGTGGGCGCTGTCATTTTTTCTTTCCTGCTTTTTATTAAAAGGGTTTTTGTTTTTGGCTTTTCCGGCGGGGTTACGATTGCGCCCCCACTGGTTTGACCTGGCGGGCAATGGCCCAGACAAAGCCGGTGAGTTCGCGGGCCACGGCGGTGACGGCCACTTGGGACTTCTTCTTGCCCACGCGGGTAAGATGCGTGTAGCGGTGATGCAAGCGCCGTTGGGCTTCCCAGGCAATGTCGGTGATGGCTTTGGGCAAACCTTCCTGCCGCTTTTGCAAGTGGGGACTCAGCCGGGCGGGCGCGCGGTATTGCCACGCGGCTTCCACCAGGGCGCGGCGGGCCGGGGCATTGCCCATCTTGGTGATGCCGCCTTGCTGGCGATCCTTGCCGGTGGTGTGTTCGCTGGGCACCAGCCCGAGATAACCCATGAGCTGGCCGGGATGGTCGAAGCGGTTGAAGTCACCCAGTTCGGCCACCAGCGTAGCCGCATGGAGCAATGCCATGCCCCGCAGACTCATTAACGCCCGCACCGCCGGTTCCCAACGCCAGCCCGGCACGGCGCGCTCAATCTCCTGGTCATACCGTTCCAGCCGCGCGGTGGCTTCGGTGATGACGTTGAGCATTTCCTGAAAGACGATTTGCTGGACTGGAAAGGGCATTTTGATTTTGGCCAGATACCGTAGATGGGCGGGCGACCAACTGGTCTGGCCGCCGTAACGCAGGTTATGGCGGAGCAGATACATCTTAAGCTGTTGCCGGGCCCGGTGTTGTTGCCGCCCCACTTGGAACCGGGCGCGAATCAAATCGCGCATCGCCTCATCCTCCGGTTCAGGCACGTAAATACCTGTCAACTCCCCGGCCCGATATAGACGGGCCAAGTCATCGGCATCCCGCCGGTCGGTCTTGACCCGCTCGCCGGGCTTGCGCGGGATCTTGGACGGGCATACCAGGATGCAGTTCCAGTGGTGCGTTTGCAGGCAGCGGCACAGGGCAAAGCCGCGCGGCCCGGCTTCGTAACAGAACTTCAACGGGGTGCCCGGATGGGCCTCCGCCAGTTTTTTGGCCACCTTGAGCACGTCCTCATGTTCGCCGCCGATGATCCCGTAACGGCGGACTTCGGTCGCATCCGACGGGGCCAGGCTCACCGCGATGGAATCGTTGTGGACATCCAACCCGATGAATAGGAACGGGCCTTTGGCGGTCGCATCCGGTCGCCCCAGAAGGACTACGGTGGTCGCCGGAGCGACGGGTTTGGGGCGGGGCGAGCGGACTGATTTTTGTGGCTCGACAGGTTTGGGTTGGCGCAGTATGTATGTCTTCATGGTGTCTGTTTTCCTAATGTCTGTTGTTTGGGGCGTGAGTCCCACAACCTGTGGCTCGGCACCGTTCACGCGGTGCAACCCACGTTTAACTCGGAGAGCAGACACCTTTTTCACTTTCATCGCCAGCCATACTGTCTA
>CAIXBQ010000022.1 GCA_903917705.1 uncultured Verrucomicrobia subdivision 3 bacterium
AACCATTTTATAAGGCTTACCGCCGCCAACAGCACCAGCATTCCCTGCCCGACGGAGAACAGTCCGCTGGTTGCGAATCCTGCGAGGCTTAATAAATAATCCAGGGCTGAACTCGCGAGATAAATAAAACACCCGATCATCGGCCGCCACCATGTCATTGCCGCTAGAAACATGGATCCCATCAACAATAATCCCAACTTTGTAGCGTGTTCTTCCATCATCCATCAGCCGGCTTTCACGCCGGCACAAAAAGACTTATTGACTCGTCCGAAACGCAGCTTAACTTCTCCTCGCGATTCGCCCTGATGATTGCTCCCGGTAGCTCAATTGGCAGAGCAGTTGACTCTTTCTCAACAGGATCCAGGTTCAAGTCCTGGCCGGGGCACCAACTTCTAAAAAAATTATTTTTTTTCTGCAATCAAACCCCTAAACAAATCGTCCAATCGCGTGGATAATTGTGGCCAGGAATAATCCACTGAGCGGCCGATGACGCCAGGTTCCTCATCCCGCAACTGCACAAGCCAACGTGCCATTGCCGCCGTTTCCGAGCCAACAAACGCCGCCCCCAGATTATTTTCGCGGATGACCCGCGAGGCATCGGAAGCCGCCGGTGAAACCAGCAGCACTGGGACTCGTGCGCCCAGTGCCTCGAACAATTTGCCGGTCAGGATTCCCAGTTCCGCCTTTGACGCCGTCGCCTCCACCGTGGTGATCACGGCGGCCGCATTTGCGCCTAGGAGCGCCGCGAGGACTTTTTTGCGCGGCACGCTGCCGTGGTTCGCCACCCACGCGCCGGCTCCCAGTTCCGCCGCCACGCCTTCCACATGCGCGCCGTCCGAACCAAAATAGTGCAGGCGCACCGGACGTTTTTGTGCGCCGCCCGCGTTGGCCTGTGCCACGGCGGCGACCAGCGGATGGGCAATCCGTCCGGGGGGATAAAACCGGCCCGCATAAACCACGGCAAAGTCGTCAAACTTTTCCGGCGAAATCCCTTCGAACTCTTCCGTGTCGTAGCCGTTGGTCACCACCTCCAGCGGCTTGGTGAGATTAAACTCACGGCGCAAACAATCGGCCATCGAAGGCGACACCACCGTCACTCCCTGCGCGGCAGCCAGCAATTCCGCCTCGCGCCGGCGGATTTTTTTGCCGGCAAAATTTGTGTAGTGCGGATTCAAACTCCACAAATCGCGGTAATCCAAAACTAGCGGCGCTTGCAGTCGTCGCGCCACGTGAGCCGCTGCTACAAAACCGGTGTAAGGCGGTGCGGAAACGAACACCACATCCACATCGCCCGGCCGCAACGATTCGCACGCGCGCTCTGACGCCGAAATCCAGCCGGCCGTGGGATCAATTCCCGCCCAATCGGCGATTCGCCGGGCAACCCGCGCCAGCAACCGTGGCTGCCACGGCGGAGTTTTCAGCCAGCCGCCGGTCAAGAGGCACCAGTCGCAGCCGGTCGGGCGCAGCCGGATTTTTTCGCGCATGCAATCAGCTCGGACATCCACACCCGGTTGCGGATCGGTCAGCAATTCTGGCGCAATCGTCACCACTTCCACGTCCCAGCCATGTCGCGCGAGATGTTTGGCGATGTTCCAACACCGCACCGCGCCGATGGCCCGCGCCGGTGGAAACGCGTAGGTGAAAAATAGCAGTCGAGGTGGCCGGTCCATGCAAATGTTTCATTTTCCCGCAAGCACCTCGGCATACAATTGCCGGATTTGCGCTGTCACCACCGGGCGCGAAAATCGGTTCATGAAATCGGCGCGGATGGCCCCGGGCTCAAATCGCGAATGTTGTTCCTTCATGCGCGCGAGCGCGGCGGCCAGTTCCGTGACATTTTCCACCGGGACAAGAAATCCATTGGTTTCATTCACGATGTCCTCCGGTCCGCCACTGATGGTTCCGATGACTGGTCGCCCCGAGGCAATCGCCTCGGCAAAAACCACGCCGAAAGATTCATGTCGGCTGGCGAGCACGAAGGCATGGCATTCTTGAAAATATCGCGGTGCATCCGGGCGTGATACGGGACCAATCCAGTGGACAAACTTATCCACCCCCAGTTTACGCGCGAGGGTCTGAAACTCATTTTTCATTACTCCCTCGCCGGCGATGACAAACTCCACCTCACCCGCCACAGGGGACCAATGGGCAATGGCTCGCAGCAAAACATCAAACCCTTTGCTGTGCGTAATGCCACCCATCGAAAAAAAACGAAACGGACCACTCGGAAAGGGCTGCGCCACAAACCTTTTTTCATCCACGAGATTGGGAATGACTTGCACCCGCTTGTAACCGTAGGCCTTGATTTTTTCCGCCGCTGGACGGCTCACGGAAATTACCGCCGCCGCTCGGCTCATGGCCAGTTCGGTTTCCGGATGCGGACGACCGTTGATCAATTCGCCAGGAAAGCGGCTATAGTGTTCAGTTAACACAAACGGCACACCGGTTTCGGCTGAAAGCTGAGCCGCCAGGTAGCCGCCCGGCCGACAGACGTGGGCATGGAATAAATCAATTTTTCCGAACATCTTCAGCGCGTCGCGGTAAATCCGGCGGAGCGCTTTGAAAATCTTTTGGTTGCCGCCGCCGGACAGGATGGGTGACCAGATGAGCGTTGGTTCAAAGAATTCAAAACACCGCTCGTTGCGCGGGCGGATTTGCCGCCGGGCACCGGAACGCCAACCCAATGCCCGCAGCGAATCCAGCGGATGCGACAGCGGCAGTGCTCCGTCGTTTTGCCCCCAGTCGGCCACGATGACGCGGCAATCGGTGCAATCCGCCAGTGCCTCGGCCTGTTCCCGGCAAAAGATTCCACCCAGCGGATTCTTCTGCGAAGGATACCACGAAGGTATCACCAGAATGTTCATGGTTGCGGCTTACGACCGGTCGCCATGATGCACCAGCCATCCACCAGTCCGCTCATGAAGAGCCGGAGCGGTAGCATGAAAATATTTGCCAGCAACACCTGGTCAAAACCGGTGACGAAGATGGGCGGCAAAGTTCCCGCTGAAACCACCGCAATTTCTGTCAGCCCGCTGCGCTTCAATACCAAGTCGAGTTCCCACGGCGTGATGGGGGCGATGTGCCCATAACTGAGTTGCGCCTCGCCAAAATGTTGGAAGCGGCCGGCGAATAAAAAACGGAACCGTGACAGCCACGAAGTGATGTTCGGCGTGGTTATCAGGATGATGCCGCCAGGCCGAAGCATGGAGGTGAGACTGCGGATGTAGCCCCACGGACTTTCGATATGCTCGATGACTTCAATGCCGAGCACCACGTCGAACTGACCTTGATGCGCGGCGACGAACGCATCCACCGCCGACTGGTCATTGAAATCCAGCGGGACAAATTTGGCGGTCTTGCATTTGAACGACGGCGCGTCAATGTCCACCGCTGTCACCTGATAGCCCGCGTCGGCAAGCCGGAGTGACAGTGCGCCTTCGCCCGCGCCAAAGTCCAGGACTTGCGCCGGAGCCGGCTGCAACTGCGCGAGCCGCGCCCCAATCTGGCTGTGCAGATTCAGATCCGCCTTGATCAATAGGCCCTTGTAGTAGTCGAGTTTTTTGGTGCCGAAATGGAAGATCATAATCTCCTTATTTTTCTGATGTTTTGAGGAACACTATTAGGTTGTAGGTGAGAATTTGTAAAATTTCCGCTGCCGTGAAAATTTGCAGGCCCAGGTTCAGGTTGTGATAATGCCAGCCAATCCACAGGCAGGCCGGACGGTAAACTAAAGTCGCCAGCCCAAACACGAGCGAATATTTTTGCAGCCCCATGACAATGAATGAACCCGACGTAGGCGAACTCAAAAATACAAAAAATGTCACCGGTGCGATCACTGCCGCCATCACGCCGGATTGCCGCCATTCTTCTCCCAGCCCCCAAGCAAACATCTGTGGGCCATATATCATGAACACCACGCACGGAACCACCGCCAGTGGTGCCAGCAACAGCCAGGTTTTTAATAATATCCGCCGCGCCTCCCGGCGATCGGGCCAGGCCTGCGAAAAGCGTTGGTAGAATACTTGTCCCACCGCTGCGCCCAGCAGGCCGACGGGCAAAAACAACAACCGCCACGCGATGCTAAACGAACCCGCCAGTTCCGTGGAAAACCAGGCGGTGATCAGAAACACCGGCAACTGTTTCGTGAACGTATCCAGCATCGTTGTCGGAAACAGGTAGCACGGAGAATGAAAGTGTTTTCTCGCCAGGGCCACTGTGGCGGACCAGTTCATCGCCGGCGGCGAAAACTTTAGTTTCCTTTTGAGCCACCAAACCGCCACCAAGTAGGCAATCATGGTGGCAATGATTTGTCCGTTCCGCATGGCCAGCCAGCCCAGTCCCAGCACGAGCGCGGCATAAAGGGAATTTTGCAAAACCTTGGAACCGGACATCACGCCGTAACCTTGGGCGCGATTATGGCCGGCCGTTACCCCAAGCAGCATCGCCACAAGAAACCCCGTCAGCACCGCACCGACCCGCCAAGGATAAAGCGCGGCGTAGCCCGCGCGCTGGAATAAACTTACCGGGGCCAGAAAAACCGCCACCGCCAGCAACCCCAGCCATGCCAGTGCCAGTCGTTCAATCAACTTCAACAAAGCCGCCGCTTCCTCGTCAGCCTTGGGCAGCATGACTGCGGCTTCATAGCGCAGCGTGAAGAGCGGTGTGAGCATGGCTGCAAAGGCCATAAACAAGGCGAACTCGCCCACCGCTGACGGCGAATACAGCCGGGCCACCAGCGGGGCGGTGAAAGTCGAGAGCACCACCCCAAACACATTCGCCAGCATCAGTTGCGAAACGTGGCCAAATGACCGCGAGCGGAACAGTTTCAATTGCGGCAGGGCGATGAGGCGGGCGATCATGGATGACAACGTGCGCGTAAGACTCCTAACATTTCCAGGTCGTGATCCGCCTGACGATCAGTTCCGCTGCCTGTCCACCGCCGTATAAATTGACGTCCTGGCCGTTTTTGCCGACCGACGAAATGATCAGCTTCGCGAGTTGCATCGGAGATTTCACGCCGCAAAGACGGTTCCACCCGCTGGCAACCAGTTCCGTCCATTCCGTCTCGTCGCGCAGGGTTACGCACGGGACGCGATGGAAATACGCCTCCTTCTGCACGCCGCCGGAATCGGTGGCGATGACGGAAGCGTTGCGCTCCAGTTCAATCATGTCGAGATAGCCGACGGGTTCGATGATTTGCAGGCCGGCAGGAATTTTTAATTTAGCCTGCTGAACGGCGTGGCGGGTGCGCGGATGCAACGGCAGCACGATGGGAATTTCCCGCGCCGCCCGCCCCAGACCCGCCAGAATGATTTTTAGCCGTGGCAGCGCATCTGTGTTTTCCGCGCGATGAATGGTGGCGAGCGCGTATTCTTTTTTTCGCCGGCCCAGTTGTTTGAGTATGCTGCTGGTTTCCGCCGCCCGCGCGGAGTAAAACTTTGCCGCGTCACACATCACGTCGCCGACCAGCACGACGCTCTTGCCGGATATGCCTTCGTTCGCCAGATTGACCACGGCGACCTCGGTCGGAGCAAAAAGGATTTCTGAAACGTGATCCGTCATCACGCGGTTGATTTCCTCCGGCATCTGACGATTGAATGAGCGCAGGCCGGCTTCGACGTGGGCAATGGGAATATGCAGCTTGGCCGCCGCCAGCGTGCCAGCGAGCGTGGAGTTGGTGTCGCCATAGACCAGCATCCAGTCGGGCTTTTCCTTGAGCAATACTTCCTCGATGAGGCCGAGCATACGGCCGGTTTGCGCGCCGTGGTTGCCCGAACCCACACCGAGGTTGTAATCTGGCAGGGGAATTTTCAGTTCGTCAAAAAAACGCCCCGACATATTGCGGTCATAATGTTGCCCGGTGTGAATCAGAACTTCCCGCAACCCGCGCGTTTTTCTCAAGGCGCGGCTGACCACCGCTGCTTTGACGAATTGCGGCCGGGCGCCGACAATGGTGACAATTTTCATTCCTTCAAAATTAGTTCTTGCAAGTCTCCTTGATAGACGTGGCCGACGACGTAAGGTGGCTCAAACTGTATTTTTTTCTTTAAATTAAGTTCGGCCATCTTCCAGCTTCTGCCTTCCGCCCTCCGCCCACTGCTTTCTGCTTTCGCGTTTCAGATTGGTTTTTTAAACCCTGTCAACTATTTTTTAAATTTTTTCTACCCGAGTACTGACGGAGTAGTGGGAGGGTAGTGGACGAGTAATGACCGGGTAGTCTTTTTGCCGCACAGAATCCGCCCGCCGCCGCCATTTCCCGTGCTATAACTCCGCTCGACCGCCACGCGTGTCACCGTCCATTGCCGGACGGCGCATGGCCAAACCGAAAACCAAACACCTGGTGTCTAACGCCTGAAAAAATATGACCGACCAAGAAACTATCGCCCGCTTCATCTTCCTGCGCTCGCAGGGTTGGAGCTTCAACCGTATCCAGATCGAACTCAACGTCTCCAAGCCCACGCTTATCAAATGGGGCCGCCAGCATCAATTCGAGATCGCCAACCTTCGCGCCACCGAAACCGAGGCGCTCGCCGAGCGGGTCTTCCGCCAGCGTCACGAGCGCTGGGAAGTGCTGGCCCGGCAACTTAAAAAACTCGAGGATGAGATTGAGAAACGCGATCTCGAGGAAATCCCGGCCTCGCGCCTGCACGCCATCGCCGCCGCGCTCCGTGCTGAAATCAATCGCGAGATGGGCCATGTCCATTTCTCCGAGGGCACCAAGACGATTCCCACCGAGGAATTTGTGTATGACCGCCATGAATGGGAGGTCTGAATCATGAAAATGCCGGTAGCCGGTAAAATTCGGTCAATTCCGGTAAACCCTTACTCGGTAGGGCGCGACACTCCGTGCGCGCCGTCGTGGTAAACCAGAATGTGCTGGTTGGCTGGTGCCGTCTGCAAAGACCGGCGTGCAGAGGACCGCTTTTTCAATTTCTAGTTTCAAGTTTGTTTTTTAAACTCATCATAAGTCCGATCTCCTTTCGCGAGTTCGGCGGGCAAGGCTTCGTTTTCATCCAAATCGAGGCACCGGAGACTTTCCGCTTTCCGCTTTCCGCTTTCCGCTTTCTCAATTTGATAATGGTATCCGGATTCCGGACAAACCATGATGCCCTGGGAATCGGGTTGCTTCAGCACATGACCATGCCGGCTCATCCACCCTTTTTGGCGGCCGGGGTTGCCGACTATCATCGCATAGTCCGGCACGTCCTTCGTCACCACCGCACCGGCACCGATGAAGGCGTAGCGCCCGATGGTCACACCGCAAACGATGGTGGCGTTCGCGCCGATGGTCGCGCCGCGCTGGATGATCGTCTTTTCGTAAAGTCTTTGGCGGTTCACTTGCGAACGCGGATTGGTGACGTTCGTCAACACGCAGGACGGGCCGAGGAAAACGTCGTCCTCAATCACCAGGCCGGTGTAGATGGAGACGTTATTCTGGATTTTTACGTTGCTGCCGATCACCGTGCCGCCGTCCACGTTGACGTTCTGACCGAGCACACACCGTTCACCAATTCGCGCGCCTTTCATAACGTGGGAAAAATGCCAGACCTTCGTGCCGCGCCCCACCACCGCGCCATCGTCCACCAGCGCAGTGGGATGGACAAAATAATCCGCCACCGGCAATCGTAAAGCCGCTGCGGGACAAACCCCGTCGCCGTCATGCGTAAGGCTTTGCTGCGCGGCGTGCAACACTTGCAACACGCGCAGGCCCTCGCCTCCGTCCGTGCGCGGCGCGCGGCGCGTGTGGCCGGATTCGATGAAGTGCCGGCATTCTTCGCAGAGCGGTTCGCTTTCCGGCACGACGACAAATTCGCCGGTGTTCTTCTTGGGTGTCGGCACCTGGCCATTGGTCCAGAGCAAATACTGACGGTGCAGCAATAATTTTTCATTCCACGGACGCGTGTCGTCGAACACCACCATGCCTTCCGAGCCGACGACGGTGAGTTTCTGTTCCTTGAACGGGTTGAGCCAGCTCACAAAAATATGCGCGCGCAAATCGCCGTGGAATTTCAAGGTCGTGAGCGTCGTGTCCGCCACGCCATTGGTGAGATACGCTTCGCCCAGGCAGCGCACCTGGTCGGGCAATTGATGGCCGGCGAGCGAGAGAATGACCGAGATGTCGTGCGGCGCAAAACTCCATAGCGCGTTTTCCTCCTGCCGGATTTTGCCGAGGTTGAGGCGGTTGGACGTGATGTAAAGCAGTTTGCCGAGCTCGCCCTGATTGACCATGGACTGCAATTTCTGGACGCACGGATGATATTGCAACAGGTGACCGACCATGAGTATCCGGCCTTGCGCCGCGGCCAGCTTGGTTAATTCCTCGCCCTGCCGCACGTCGAGGCAAAGCGGCTTTTCAACAAACACATCTTTGCCCGCAAGCAGTGCGGCTTGTACCAGTTCAAAGTGCAGCGCCGCCGGCGCAGCGATGGCGACTTTTTTGATATCGCCGTTGGCCAAAACCTCCTTGAAGCTGCTCGTCTTATGCACGGCGGTGTAATCGGCCTGATAACTGTCGAGCGTCGCCTGATTTTGATCGCAGAGCGTGTGCAGCGCGCCGAGCAGGTTGAAATTGCGGGCGAGATTTTTACCCCAGTAGCCCGCGCCAACCAGCGCGAGATCACGGGCGATGTTTTGGTCATTCATATTTTTGTGGTGGGTTTAGCGGCTTAACTCACGGCGCGTTTGAGCGCGGCAACAATTTGATCCTGCTCCGCTTCGGTGAGAAACGGATGCATCGGCAGACTGATGACTTCAAGCGCGGCTTTTTCCGCGCACGGAAAATCACCGGGGCGGTTGCCGCAGGCGGCGAAGACCGGCTGCTCGTGCAGGCATTTCGGATAATACACGGCGGTGGGAATCCCCTCCGCCTTGAGCTTCTCGCCCACCTGATCGCGCTTTGGCATGCGGATGGTGTATTGCGCATAAACGTGTGTGTTGCCCGGCATGATTTCCGGCACGCCGCCGAGGCCGCGCAGCAATTCCGTGTAACGTGCGCCGATGCGGCCCCGCTGCTCCACTTCCCATTGGAAATACGGGAACTTGGCCAGCAGCACCGCCGCCTGAATCGTATCAAACCGGCCATTCATACCGAGATAGGGATGGTGATGGCGCTTGAGCCCGCCGTGTGTTCGGATGGCTTTCATTTTTTCCGCAAGCGCATCGTCATTGGTGAATAAGGCGCCGCCGTCGCCGTAGCAACCGAACGGCTTGGCCGGGAAAAAACTGGTGCTGGCAATCGTCGTGACCCCGCAACTGCGCCGGCCATTTTGCGTCGCGCCGAAGCTTTGCGCCGCATCCTCGATGACAACGAGACCATGCTTGGAGGCGATGGCATTGATGCGGTTGTAGTCCGGCATCTGACCGAATAAACTGACCGGCAAAATCGCCTTCGTGCGCGGGGTAATTGCCGCCTCGATCAAATCCACGTTGAGGTTGTAAGTGGCCGGATCAATGTCCACAAACACCGGTTTCGCGCCGACCAGTCCAATGGCTTCAGCCGTGCTGATCCAGGTGAACGGCACGGTGACGACTTCGTCGCCCGCACCCATTCCGAGCGCGCGCAAGGCGATTTCCAGACTGTCCGTGCCGCTGGCGACGGTGAGGGCGTGCTTTACGCCGGCATATTGCGCGAGCTGAGTTTCCAACTCGCCAATCTCCGGCCCCATGATGAAATGACCATGATCGAGTACGCGGTGAATGCGGGCATCAATCTCGGCTTTATGCCGTTGATACTGTTGTTTCAGGTCGATGAATTCGATGGGTTTCATAGGTTAATAGAGGTTCTTTATTGCTTTTTTCCTTGTCTGCTGCAGGTAGGGCGCGTCACTCCGTGCGCGCCGGCGGTAGTCGCAATCCGATTTCGCTAATAAGTCTGTTTTTCAGGTGCTCTTTGCGCTTTTGCGTCTTTGCATTTAAAAAACATCCGCACCCGGGTTTCCTTCACCCTTGTCGCGTCCTTCGCGCGACGCGCCGGGTTTCAATCGCATGGATTCGGCTTATGTCCCAAACCGTCGCACGACTACCGCAGATTCAATAACACCTTATTTCCAGCGGCGGAATCGCAAGAGACATAGACCACCCAAGCTCAACAAGGCGAGCGTGCCGGGTTCCGGCACGGACAGCGCACCGATGGTGAAACCGCTGTAGGACTCGCCATTGCCGACCGTCCAACTCAAGCTGGTGATTTCGCCGGAAAAATAAATGCTGCCGCTACCCTCGATGCCGGACAGGATATAGCTGCTTTGTGCGGAAAGTGTGCAGGGAAAACCGTTGTTGCCGACTCCGCTGGGAACCCACGAGTTACCACCCGAACTCAAGATGGTGAAAGGAAGGCTGAAATTGTAAGTGGACGGCTGGTTGGTCCGGTTGATGGAGCCTAGTGAGAGCACATCCATGATCAGTCCGTTCACCGGCGAGGAAAATGTGATGGTGTTGGTGCCTGCAATGCCTTTGAGCGTGATGATGTCGCTACTGCTCGGAGGTATTGGCGCCAAGCTGTTCGTAAAAGTGGCCACCGGGGTCCAATAGTTAATCCCCTGATTGTTTATCGTCGTATAGTTATATACTTCACCTGAATAGCTCACATTTATCCCGCCGATGTTGCCAGATGCAGTGCCAGCATTGGTGCTTGCAGCTGTCCAAGTGGTCCAAATCACGCCCTGTCCGTGCACGCCCAAATTCACCGCAAAAAAAATGGCGGAAAATATTTTTAATTTCATCTGCGTTTTCATAGTGGACTTACGTTCTCAATTTGAATTTTTCAAACACCACGGCAGATAGGCTTGCAATCCTTCCGCCAGATTGTGCGTGGACCTGTAGCCCAACACTTCTTGAATTTGCCGGATATCTGCCTGTGAATGCCGGACATCACCCGCGCGAAATGGGCCATACGCCGGTAAGGCTCCGGTAAGAAAAGGGTGGGTGAAGGCCAGTTCGTCGCGCAGCAGATAAAACAACTGGTTCAGTGTGGTGCGCCCGCCGGCGGCCACATTGAAAACCTGCGCGCTGGGCGCGGTCGCCGGGCGTGTGGTGTCGGCCAGCCAATCGGCGGCGAGTAAGTTCGCCTGAATGGTGTTGCTCACATAGCAAAAGTCGCGGCTGGTTTCGCCATCGCCGTTGATCGATATTTTTTCGCCGCGCACCATCGCATTGATCCACTTCGGAATCACCGCCGCATAGGGACCATTGGGATCCTGGCGCGGCCCGAACACATTGAAATACCGCAGCCCGATGGAGCCCATGCCGTAGCAGCGCGCAAACATTTCCGCATACAGTTCGTTGATCCACTTCGACAACGCGTAAGGAGAGAGCGGCCGCCCGATCGCCTCTTCGCGTTTGGGCAGTGCCGTGTGGTCGCCATAGACCGCGCTGCTGGAGGCATAGACAAATGCCTTCACCTGCGCATCCCGCGCGGCCACCAGAATGTTTAGAAAACCGTTGATGTTGTGGTCGTGCGTGTCCGCGGGCCGGGCGATGGAACGCGGCACGGACCCCAGTGCTGCCTGATGCAAAACGAAATCTGCACCGGCACAAACCTGCTGGCAGGTTGCCACTTCACGAATATCACCTTCTAAAAAGGCAAACTTCGACCATAAGTTTTCACCCACTTCAGCACGCACAGCTTCAAGGTTTTTCCGTGAGCCGGTTAGAAAATTATCCACTCCGCCGACGATCTGGTTTAATTTCAGCAGGTCGGCCACCAGATGCGAGCCGATGAAGCCGGCCGCGCCGGTGACCAGCCAGCGGCGCGGCTGCTCGATAAGTTTCTGCTGCAGTTGCTTGTAGCGGCTCATGCGCAACCTCAAGCCTTCCAAACCTGGTTCGTCTGCGCGGTTAATCCGGCGGTGGCATTTCGTGTGTCCACCACCATCGGCGACCATTGCAGTAACTCAGTGTAATTCACATTGGCGTGCGCCGTGCTGATCAGCACCAAATCGAATGAACGGATGCTCGCTTTCGTCCACGGCACGGATTTTGTCCCCGCCCAATGCGAATGTTCGCGCGACGGGCGGATTACCGGCACATAGGGATCATGATATGCCACCTCGGCTCCACGATCTTTTAATTTCTGCAAAAGGATATAACTCGGCGATTCGCGGTCGTCGTCCACGTTGGCCTTGTAAGCGAGGCCCAGGATCAGAACGCGTGAACCCTTGATGGACCTGCTCTTCGAATTCAGCGCCTCGGCCACCCGGTGCACCACCCAGTCCGGCATGGACGTGTTGACTTCGCCGGCCAGCTCGATGAACCGCGTGGATTGCCCATATTCGCGCGCTTTCCAGGTCAGATAAAACGGGTCAATGGGAATGCAGTGGCCGCCCAGACCGGGTCCGGGATAAAACGGCATGTAACCAAATGGCTTGGTCTTGGCCGCGTTGATGACTTCCCAAACGTCAATGTCCATTGCGCCATAAACCATCTTCAGCTCGTTCACGAGCGCGATGTTGACGCCGCGGAAAATATTTTCCAGCAATTTGGTGGCCTCGGCCGCGCGGCAGGAAGAAACTGGAACAATAGTTTTAATTGCCTGGCCGTAAAGCGCCGCCGCTTGCTTGAGGCAGGCGGGCGTAAAGCCGCCGACGACCTTGGGTATCTGCGCGACGACACTGTCGGGGTTGCCGGGATCCTCGCGTTCCGGGCTGAACGCCAGATGAAAATCCGTTCCCGCTTTCAAACCTGAACCTTTTTCCAAAACCTGCCGCAAATCTTCGTCCGTCGTTCCGGGATAGGTTGTGGATTCCAGCACCACCAGTTGCCCGCGCTGCAAATGCGGGGCAATGGCCTCGCCGGTTTTGATGATATAGGAAATGTCCGGTTCGCGGTTTTTGTTGAGCGGCGTGGGCACGCAGATAATTACGGCCTGAACCTCCCGCACGCGACGGAAGTCGGTCGAAGCCGCAAAACGCCCGCTGGAAACCTGCGCCGCGATGGTCTTGGCGGAAATATGGTGGATATAACTTTGCGAAGCGTTCAGGGACTTTACTTTTTTGTCGTCTATGTCCAACCCCAAAACCGCGACTCCGCACCGTGCGAACTGAAGCGAGAGTGGTAGGCCAACGTAACCGAGGCCGACGATGGCTATCCGCGCTATGCCTTCTGTTGATTTCTTTGTTTTGCTCATAGTTTTCTTTTTGATGGTTTGGCTGGATTTACTGAAGTGAAGTTAAAATCGCATGAACCCTGGAGGCGAATAGCAAATCCGCCTTATTTGTCAGTGGGTATTTTCATCCATCTGATTAATGCTTGATCGGCGATTCCGGGTTGCCTGTGAAAGTCGCCCGCCCACATAAATTGGAGTTGAATCCGAAACCGCAAGCCGGGCTATGGTAAATTTGCTAAAGGCAAGCTGCCGCCATTCCGTGTCGTTTAATCTTTAGACAAGAAAAGGCCCATAATTTGGTTTATCCATTCAAAACCGCCAACTGCAGTTGCCTGCGGTCGACTTTTTGAATACATGAGCTTTTTACCAACCACCTTGAAGATCACCAACGGGAAAGCAGTAACCGGTTCATTTTTTGCATTTAACGCCGTCCTTGGGGTGATTCCTTCGCGAATGACAGCGTGATATGTGTCAGTCCTGGTTGAGATTTGACCGGCAAGGCCGCCTTACGAATGCGGCACCACTGTTTGCCGGCCCCGAGCTGCATTTAATGAATAAAAACATGCGTTTGCTGCAAGTAGTTTAACAATGGTGGAAAACGGGGTAATAATTTCAATGGTGAATGATTTCAATTTTGTTCGCTCTTACCTTTCGGCGATGGCTTCGGGTGCTGTCGTATGGATGGTTGGATGTTCAGCACCGTCAAAACATTGGTAATTAATCAGGCTGAGCCACTGGAAATTTGAGCTTGGAACCAGATTCCACCTTGACTGTAAAAGCGGTCGCGCCGGGTTGCCAAAGTGTATAAGCCTGCTGATGCTGAGCGTTATGAAGTTGAGCCTTGTCAAAAGCAACCGGAAATTGACAGCTGGACGGATTCGGCAGATTGTTTGACACTTTCAAACGCTCCTGAAAGTCTGACGTTGGGGTGATCAATCGCATCGATTTATTTGGTCGCGGCTTTGGGGAATTGAATATGTTGAAACAGCAATTAAAAGAGGTTGCCGAGACGCTCCGGCAGTCGCATGCCTTGGATGTTTCCGGTTTTGACACTGCCTTTCTGGCAAAGTCCCTCGACCGGAGACTGGCCAGCGACGGCAAGACTTCCGTTCCAGCTTATCTGAAGCGGCTGGCGGAGGACCGGACGGAGGCGGAGGCCTTCTGCCATTCGCTCAACATCAACCACAGCGAGTTTTTCCGAAATCCCCTCACCTTTGCGCTGCTGGAGCAACTGGTCCTCCCCGGCCTCGTCAAGGCCGGGCAAGACACCGAGCTGCGCATCTGGTCCGCTGGCTGCGCCTCCGGCCAGGAAATCTATTCCGTCGTCATGTTGCTGGAGGATCTGGCCATGGCGCGGGGACGGCCTGTGCCGGCGCGGATTTTTGCTACCGACCTTGACGCCGACTCCCTGGCTGCGGCGCGCGCAGGCGTGTTCGCGGAAGCGGCGGTGCCGAATGTCCGCCACCGCCACCTGCGCGATTATTTTTCCGTGAACGGCGGGAGCTGCGCCGTCGCCCCCGGGCTCCGCGCCCGCGTGGATTTTTCCGCCTACGATCTGCTGGATGAAAATTTCTCCTGCCCGCCTGCCAGCCTCTACGGGGATTTTGATTTGATACTCTGCTGCAACCTGATGTTCTATTACCGCCCGAACATCCGGCGGCGGCTGCTCGATAAGTTCTGCCGCGCCCTCGCCCCCGGCGGATATTTTGTGACCGGCGAGGCGGAATATGATTTGGTCGTCAAGCATGGCGGTCTCCGCGCCGTGGCTCCGCCCGCCGCCGTGTTTCAAAATCAAAAAATGGCCGCGCGGTTCGCGGGCCGGTAAATAAATGAGTATCCCGGTTGAAAATCTTGAAAGTTGCCGGTAGTCTCGCAGCAATCCTCAAAAAAAATTATGGCCCTGGAAACCGCATTTGCTCCAGCTGAACGCGAGCCGCAAGGGCAAATCCTGCGCCAGCATGATAAATTGTCGGCGCTGCCCTTTGTTCGCGAGTTTTTGGATTCGGTTCCGAATATGACGACGGTGCTGAATGCGCACCGGCAGATTGTTTTTGCCAACCGCGCCTTCATGGATTTTCTCGGGCTGGAAACCGAGGCGCAAGTGCTCGGCAAAAAAACGGGCGAAGCCATGGCCCGCAGTCATCCGGATTTTCTTGGCCGCCGCCCCGGCGAAGCGGCGGGTTGCATCCGGGCGCATCTGACCTCGGGCGGCTGCGGCACCACGCCTTTTTGCCAGACCTGCGGCGCGGTGATCTCCATCCTGAACAGTCAAAAGTTCAACCGGCTGGACATCCAGGAATGCCGGATGATCTGTGGTGAACCGGGCAAGAACGAAAACTCCCTGGATTTGCGGATCTGGTCGCGCCCGATTGAGGTGGAGGGCGAAAGCTTCACCGTTTTTTCCGTCGTGGACATCAGCGACGAGAAGCGGCGGAAGATGCTCGAGCGGATTTTTTTCCACGACGTCATCAACACCGCCGGCTGCATCAAGGGCCTGGCCGATCTCATGATTCAGACCCGCACGGCGGAGCCGGAAATCAGGGAAATGACCGCCATGATCTGTGAATCGGCGGACCAGCTCCTTGAGGAAATCAGCGCCCAGCACGAATTGAGCGCCGCCGAAAGCGGGGATCTGAAAGCGGAACTCAAGCCGGTGCAATCCTCCGAGCTGCTGGCCCAAGTCATCCGCCAGTTTCATTCCTACAGCATTGCCAAAGATAAGTGCATTATCGCCGATCCCGCCGCCGAAGCTTTCGATTTTGTGAGTGATCCGGTTTTGTTGCGCCGCGTGCTGATCAACCTGGTTAAAAATGCGCTGGAAGCTTCCGCGTCCGGACAAACCATCACCCTCGGCGCCGGCACTCACGGCGGGCGGGTGTCGTTCACGGTGCACAATCAGGCGGTGATGCCGCCCGCCGTGCAGTTGCAGATTTTCTCGCGTTCGTTTTCCACCAAGGGCAGCGGCCGGGGCATCGGCACCTATAGCATCAAACTGCTCACGGAAAAATACCTGCACGGCCAGGTCGCCTTTGTCTCGTCGGCCGGCTTGGGCACGCGCTTCACCGTCACTTATCCGCGTCACGGGCAAGATATCCCCGCTAAAACCATCCTATGAAACTCAAAGATTTGAAAATCAGCACCCAGTTGAGGCTGGGGCTGGCCACCATCCTGGCGCTGCTGCTGTTCCTCGGCGCGCTGGCGTGGATCCAGACGGACAAGCTCTGGCTGCAAACCAAGGAATTATACGATCATCCCCTCCAGGTCCGCCGGGCCATCGGCAAATTCGAGTATAGTGTCGAGAGCATCCGCCGGCACATGCGGGATTTGGTTATGGCGGCGAACGACCACGAAGCGGAAGCCTGCCTGCGGTCCATTGAGGCCAACCGAACCGAGGCCGAACAGCAGATCAATATCCTGTTCGACCGCTATTTGGTATCCCGCGATGACCTTGTCGGCCTGCGCGACGACTTCGGGAAATGGACCGCTTTGCAAAAGGAGACGGCGCGGATGGTCGGTGATGGAAAAAAGGCCGAAGCCGCGGCCAGGCTCCATCCGGGCGGGATTCTGGATACCCAGGCGGAATTATTATCCAGCCACATCCGGTTGGTTGACAATTTCGCCCAGAACAAGGCGGACGAATTTTATAAAAACGCAGCCGCGCTGAACAACACTATTCAGCGCAGCCTGGTCCTGGTCAGCCTAGCTATCCTGCTGCTCTCCGCGCTCATCGGCGCGTTCCTGATCAAGGCCATCCGCTCGCCGCTCGCGGCGCTGTCGGCAGCAGTGGAGCAGTTCCGGCACGGCCGGCTGGAATGGCGCTGCGGGTATGAGTCGAAGAACGAATTCGGCGCGCTCGCCGCCGCGTTCAACAGCATGGCTGAAACCATCCAGACCGAAATGAAGATCGAGCGCGACGCCGCCGAGCTGGGCTCGGTCATGCTCCGCGAGGAGGAGGTCCACGGCTTCTGCCGCGAACTGCTCAAAGGGCTGCTCCACCACACCGGCTCCCAGATCGGCACGGTCTATTTCCTGAACGACGCAAAAACCGATTTCGAGCATTTCGAATCCATCGGCCTGGGCACCAAAGGCCGCACCGCCTTTTCCGCCGCCGGCCTGGAGGGCGAACTCGGCGCCGCCGTGGCCGCCCGAAAGATCCAGCATATCAAGGATATTCCCGCAGACACCCGCTTTGTCTTCGCCGCCGCGAGCGGCGATTTCATCCCGCGCGAAATCCTCACCATCCCCGTCCTGTCCGACCACACGGTCTCGGCGGTGATTTCCCTGGCCAGCGTCCGCGCCTATGACGCCGTGTCCGTGCGGCTCGTCAACGACATCTGGAGCGTGCTCACCGCCCGCGTCAACGGCGTGCTCGCCTTCCGCAAAATCCAGGATCTCGCGGAACGGCTCGAGCGCCAGAACCTCGAACTGGACGGCCAGAAGCGGGAACTCGCGCAGCAGTCCGCCGAGCTCACCGAGCAGAACGCCGAATTGGAGATGCAGAAGCGCCAGCTCGACGAGTCGAACCGGCTGAAGAGCGCCTTCCTTTCCAACATGAGCCACGAGCTGCGCACGCCGCTCAATTCCGTCATCGCCCTCTCCGGCGTCCTCAACCGGCGCCTCGCCCAGACCATTCCGGCGGAGGAACACGGCTTTATCGAGATCATCGAGCGCAACGGGAAGAACCTGCTGTTGCTCATCAATGACATCCTCGACCTCTCGCGCATCGAGGCGGGCCGCGAGGAGTTGACCATCAATCGCTTCGCCGTCCGCGAGCTGGCCGATGAGATTGTCGCCATGATTGAGCCGCAGGCGGTGGAAAAAGGCATCGCGCTCGCCAGCACCATCGGCGAAGACCTGCCGCCCCTCACCTCGGATTTCGTCAAATGCCGCCACATCCTGCAAAACCTGGTCGGCAACGCCGTCAAGTTCACCGGGCAGGGTCGCGTCGCCATTTCCGCGCGGCACGCCGGCGGCGAAATCTTCATCGCCGTCGCCGACACCGGCATCGGCATCGCCGCCGAGCATCTCCCGCACATCTTCGACGAATTCCGGCAGGCCGATGGCAGCACCTCCCGCAAATACGGCGGCACCGGCCTCGGCTTGGCCATCGCCCGGAAATACGCGGCGCTGCTGGGCGGCGGCATCACCGTGGCGAGCGAGCCGGGCAAAGGCTCCACCTTCACGCTCCGACTGCCGCTCGCGCTGGCGTCACCGGGTCGCGTCGAGCCGGTGGCCGCCGGGAAATCTGCCGTGCCCCGCACCGCCGCAACAGCGATGGCGGGCCGCGGAAAAAACATTTTGGTGGTCGAGGACAGCGAGCCCGCCATCATCCAGCTGACCGACATTCTTCAGGCGGACGGCTACCGCGTTCAGGTGGCGCGCAATGGACAAGAGGCGCTGGCGCAGATTGCCCAAACCGTGCCCGACGCGATGATCCTCGATTTGATGATGCCGGAAGTGGATGGCTTTGCCGTGCTCAAAGCCATTCGCAGCACGGAACACGCCGCGCAGTTGGCGGTTTTGATTTTGACGGCGAAGCATGTGAGCAAAGAAGAGTTAAGTTTCCTCAAGGGCAACCATATCCGCCAGCTGATCCAGAAAGGCGACGTCAACAAACAAGACCTGCTCGCCGCCGTGGCTGGAATGATCGCGCCGCCCCCGCCGCCGCCGGCATCCTTGCCTCCGCGCGGATCGCGCCGCCGCCCCGCCCGCCCCGGCAAGCCCCTAGTCCTCGTGGTGGATGACAACGCTGACAGCCTGCGCACCGCGCGGGCCCTGCTGCACGGCCATTATCAGGTTGTTGAAGCGACCGACGGCCTGGCGGGCATTGATCAGGCGCGGACGCACCAACCCGACCTCATTCTCATGGATATTGCCATGCCCGGCTTGGACGGCATCCAGGCACTCAAGGAAATCCGCTCCGACGAATCGCTCCGCCACATCCCCGTTATCGCCGCCACCGCCAGCGCCATGGTGGGCGACCGCGAGGCGATCCTCGCCCACGGTTTTGATGCCTACGTTTCCAAGCCGGTTGACGCGGATCTGTTGCTGAAAACTCTCCAACAGGCGCTCGATTGAAAATCACCGGCATTGTTAGCCGCAACAAAAAGTCACATGAAAATATTGGCGATTGACGACCTTCAGGACAACCTGACCACGCTGGCGGCCATCGTGCATGATGCCCTGCCGGCCTGCACGCTGCTGACGGCCACGGGCGGCGGCCGCGGCCTGGAACTTGCCCGCGCCGAAGATCCGGACGTCATCCTGCTGGACATCATCATGCCGGAAATGGACGGCTTTGAAGTCTGCCGCCG
>CAIXBQ010000023.1 GCA_903917705.1 uncultured Verrucomicrobia subdivision 3 bacterium
CACAACGAAAATCCCAAGCCGTTTGTCTGGACAAAAAACGCCGGTCAAATCCTCGAGAGCCTCCGGCGCTACGCGGCAGAAACCATGCGAATTCAGGCCGATTAATTATGCAAGAATTCACTGACTCAGGAGACTAGCTGGGTGCGCAGGAAAGCCATGCCGTTGCGTTGGTCGGAATCCGGCCGCAACCCCATCCAGACCAGATGCAGATGATTTGGCATCAGGCAATAGGTTGGGCAGAAAAACCCTTCCCGGGCGGCCGCGTGTAGGAGAAGTTGGCGAAACGCGGCGTGGAACGGTTCGGTGAGCCAGCCTTGGCGGCGGTGCGAGATGGAAAGCGTCCAATGGACCACCGCATCGCCTTGATAATGTGCCCGGGAAAGCCGCGGCAGATAAAACGTCCGGTTGAAATCAGGTTCGTTCATGGCGGCAAAAAAATGTGGCAGCCGACGTCAGGAGGCTCTAAATAATGTCCTTGGTAAGCTCCGCCTTTCGTCCCTTGCCATGCGCGGCCCGCCGCGGTCCCCTATACCGGCACCCGTCTCCCCGGTGGCCGCCGCCCCACCTCGAAGCTGGATTTCTGGGCCCCTATTGGCGATAGTGGCCCGCGTGGCCGACCGAAGCGCCGAAAACCGGGAGTTGCTGACCCGCCTGCTGGAGCAGGTGTCGCGCTCGTTTTATCTGACCCTGCGCGTGCTGCCGCGCGCCATCCGGCCGCAGATCGGCCTCGCCTACCTGCTCGCCCGCACCACCGACACCATCGCGGACACGGAAATCGTTCCGGCTGGTCAGCGGCTCGACGCCCTGCAAAAACTCCGTGAGCGCATCCTCGGCCAGAGTTCCGCGCCGCTGGATTTTGGCGGGCTGGCCGGGCGCCAGAGTTTATCCGCTGAAAAATTGCTGCTCGAAAAAGTCGAGGACGCCCTCGCGCTGCTTTCGGAACTTTCTCCCCCCGATCTGCGGCTCGTCCGCGAGGTTCTGGTCACCATCACGAGCGGGCAGGAACTGGATTTGCGGCGGTTCGCCGGGGCTTCCGCCGCCGGCATCGTGGCGCTCGAAACCGCCGCGGAGCTGGAGGATTACACCTATCGCGTGGCCGGTTGCGTCGGCGAATTCTGGACCAAAATGTGCCGCGCGCACCTGTTTCCCGGCGCCCGCCTGGATGATCGGCAGTTTCTCGCCGACGGCATCCGGTTCGGCCAGGGCTTGCAGTTGGTGAATATTCTGCGCGATCTGCCGGCGGATTTGAAAATGGGCCGCTGCTATCTGCCGCGGGAAAAACTGGAATCGGCGCGGCTCCTGCCCGGAAACTTGCTGGCGCCCGCGAACGCGGAGAAATTTCTTCCGCTGTTCCATCAATACCTCGGCCGCGCGGAGGCCCATCTGGCGGCGGGCTGGCGCTATACGAACACCCTGCCGTACGGGCAATTCCGCGTCCGGCTGGCGTGCGCGTGGCCGGTTCTCATCGGTCTGCGGACCATTGAAAAGTTGCGCGCCGCCGATGTCGGCGGGTTGGCGGCGCGCGTTAAAGTGTCGCGCGGCGAGGTCCGCGGCATCCTGTTTCGCTCGCTGGCGGCGTCCCCTATGCCCCCGGTCTGGCGGAATTTATATTCTCCCGCAGCAAAAGCTGTTGATTCCGGCGCCGAATTGGCGTAAAAGGCGTCATGCAGATTCCCAAATTTTCCATCTGGCTTTGCGCGCTCGCGCTGGGCACGGCCCTGACCATCCGCGCCGATGACACCCCCGCCCAGGCCGCCGCGCGAGCGGCGCTGGAAGCCAAATTGAACGAGCTGAACGCCCAAACCCCGCCCCCGGCCGATGCGGATCAATCCGCAGCCGCGTTGAAGGCGCAAAAAGCCGCCGAAAAATCGGCGGCCAAACAGAGGGAGGCGGAAGCTGCCGCCGCCAAGGCCAAGGCTAATGCCGACCAAAAGGCCGCGGATTTGAAGGCCAGGCAGGATGCCGATCAGGCCGCCGCTGATTTGAAGGCGAAAAAGGAAGCCGAAAAATCGGTGGCCAAAATCGCCAAAACCCAGGCCAAAAATGACGTGGTGATGACGCCGGTTTCTTCGGAAACTGGTACGGTGGACAAGGCCGCCGCTGCCGCTGCGCTGAAAGCGCAAAAGGAGGCCGATAAGCAGGCGGCCAAACAGAAAGAGGCGGAAGCTGCCGCCGCCAAGGCCAAGGCCAAGGCCGACCAGAAGGCTGCTGATTTGAAGGCCAGGCAGGATGCTGAGCAGGCGGCCGCCGATTTGAAGGCGCAAAAAGAAGCGGCCAGGCAGCAGAAAGCCCGGGCCGCCGCGGAAGCGGCCCAAGCCAAGGTGAAGCCCGCCGCCGAGCCCGTGGTGACGGCCCCGGCCCCGTCTGCCGACACCGAAGCCCAGGCCCGGGCCCGCGAGGCCTTGGCCCGGGAATTGAATCAGCCGGTGCCTGCGGGGCAGGTTGCGACCGTCTCCGTCAAGCCGGCGGCCGTCAAGCCGGTTAAGCCCACCGTGGCCGAGCCGGTCAAGCCGGTCGAGGTGAATTATCCGGGCAAGGACTTGGGCATGAAGCCCATCGCCGCGCCCGCGCTGCCGATTGCCGCCTCCAAGGAGGAACAGCTCCAGGCCTTGCTCGCGAAATACAAGGCCGACCAGCTTTCGCCTGAAGAATATCACAAGCAGCGCGCGGACATCCTGGCGGCGCCCTGATCCGATTTTTTTCCCGCGCCCGCCGGTGGCCGTCACCGGCGGGTTTTTCATTTCGCAAAGCAGTGTTTCGTGGTTGATAATATTTGAGCCTGCCGTTTGGCCAAGCCCCGGCCTCCGGCTGGTCGGCCCTTTTCTCCTTTTGATGACTTTGTTCCTTCGTTGTTTCCGCTGATACGGTTTCCAGAGGGATTCAACCGGCGGCGAGGAGAGCCCACGGAAGCTCCCCGCAGCCGACGGTGAATAACTCTGCCGCGACAAATACTTTGCGACCCAGTAAAATGGAAACTGGCCGCATCGCTCTGAGGGGATCACGGTCCATTTCTGCTGGTCTCACGAAGACTTCGGAAAGTTTACCGGCCCCCTCAGCAGCGGCTGTCCGAATGTCTGAGAGAACAACAGCCTGCGAGGCTCCGTGTATCAGCATGACTATCGACAGCGCCGCGGTGCGAGCACCCAAAGGCAAAAAGATGAAACCGTGGACTGAAATCACTCACTACGCCGGCTTCGACTGGGCTCGCGACCATCACGATGTCGTCATCGTGGATCGTCAGGGTCAAATCGTGGCTGACTTCCGTATCGAACATTCCTTGGCGGGTTGGCAAGCGTTCCGCGATCAGGTTAAGTCCTATCCGGCGCTGGCCGTCGCGATCGAAACCAACCAAGGAACTGCCGTGGACCAACTGCTGTCACTTGCGAGCACCATTTATCCAGTCAACCCGCTCAGCGCCAAAAGCTATCGCGAGCGCAAAGCTCCCAGCGGTCACAAAACCGACCGGTTGGATGCCTGGTCGCTGGCCGAGGCCTTGCGCCAGGACGGACAGCAGTGGAAGGCATTGCAGCCAATGGATCCATTGACGCAGCAATTACAACTGTTGTGTCGCGACGAGATCGGCCTGATCGAGCAACGCACCGCCTTGATCAACCAACTCCAACAAGCCCTGGTTGAGTATTATCCGGCCGCACTCGAGGCCTTCGAGGATTGGACGCAACCCTTTTGCTGGGACTTTATCATCCAGTTCCCCACCCCGGAAAAGTTGGTTGCCGCCGGTCAGCGGCGCTGGGAGAAATTCCTCCACACCCAAAAGTTGTGGCGTCCGGAAACGGCGGCCAAACGAATGGGAATCTTCCGGAACGCCTGCCAATTCTGCGGCTCGGCGGCGGTGACCTCGGCCAAAAGTCTGTTGTCCATCAGTCTGGCCAAACTGCTCAACGCCCTGCAACTCCAACTGGACCAATACCGTCAGCAAATCGAGGCGCTTTTCAAACAACACCCCGACCATGACCTGTTTGGCTCCCTGCCGGGCGCGGCCCAGACTTTGGCCCCACGATTGTTGGGCGAAATCGGCGGCAATCCTCAGCGCTTCGAGGACACCGAAGCGTTGCAATGCATCGCGGGCACCGCTCCGGTCAGTTTCCAATCCGGCCAAATTCACCGAGTTCACGTCCGCTACCAGTGCAACAAAATACTGCGCCACACCGTCCATCTTTGGGCCCAGTGCTCCCTCCGGGTTTGTCCTTGGGCTGAAGTTTACTATCGCCAAAAACGCGCGGAAGGCAAAAGCCATGCGTGCGCTTTGCGCTGCTTGGGACAGCGCTGGTTGAAAATCCTTTGGCGGATGATTCAAACCCGCCAGCCTTATGACGCCGATCTGCACGCGCGCAACCAAAAACAACATGGCTCCTGGGTCTTGACCCTGATGAAACCCGCCCCCCAAGCCGGTTAACAACTCCTATGAAAAAATCATTTGCAAGTCAGAGAACAACTTTCCGCTTTCCGCTTTGC
>CAIXBQ010000024.1 GCA_903917705.1 uncultured Verrucomicrobia subdivision 3 bacterium
CCAACGCCCGCCGTCGGGCGGAAAACACCAGCCGCCCGGCGCAAAAGCACCTCGGTTTTCAGTTGGCCCGATCATTTTCACGTTGAAAAAACAGGGTGACATCAGAACACGCAACTCAAACAGCCTTTTTCAGAGGTCTCATATCTTTAAGAAACTGGGAGTTCACAAGCGGACCCAGGTCGTGGCCAAAGTTCTGACCGAAGGAATTTCCGGCGCCCCGGTTCCCGATCCGTTGCCAAATGGTCGGACTAAACCGCACAATGGCCAGCCGCGGCAATTCAAGCGGCCGGTGTTAAAAGGATCCAGTGACAAATTAATCTCCAAATCTATGAAGACTACCGGACGTGTCTCCAAACTGTCGCGCGCGTTCACTTTGATCGAACTGCTTGTGGTCATCGCCATCATCGCCATCCTGGCCGCCATGCTGCTGCCCGCCCTCAGCCGGGCCAAGATGAAGGCGTATCAAACCGCCTGTCTCTCGAATCAAAAACAGCTTGGTTTGGCTTTGGTCATGTATGCCGGTGATAACGAAGACAAAGTTGTCCCGTATACTTTCGCGGGAGGCGCCTATTACGGCGGAGGTTTTTGGGGGAATGGCGGTGATCCCGCCGCGGGCATGGCCGGGATGACCCCCGCCCAGGCGGAAGTTTTTATCCAGGGTCTGTTGAAGAATAGCAATCCGCTCTACCAGTATGCGCCCAATGTTGCGATCATGCATTGTCCGGGCGATGTTCGCTACAAAAAGCTGACCCTGGCGGCAGGCTGGTCTTATGACAGTTACTCCAAATCTGGAAACATCGGCGGGCCGGCGTATCCGGCCACTTCGTGGGCCAGTCCGAGCTACAGCAAGTTGGGGGAGATGCTGTATTCCTCCAAGACCTTCGCTTTCATGGAGGATGCCGACTATCGCAACTATAATGTCGGATGCTGGAACGTGAATGTCAGCATGGCTGGCGGTTCGCCCACGATCGTTTGGGCGGGGACGGACCCGGTGGCGATGTATCATGGCAACATCAGCACCTGCACGTTTGCGGACGGCCATGCCGAATCGCACAAGTGGCTGGATCGCGTCACCGTGGCCGCGGGAAACAATGCCGCCAACGCAATCGCTGCAAGCTTGGTCGGGCTTTCGCCCACTTCTCCTGATGCGGTGTTCATCTCCGACAATTTCCGTTTTCCGGGCTGGAAATAGTACGGGTCAAAAGGAGCAGAATCTGAAAACCACGCAACCAACTGCCATGCTCACCCATCCGAAGCCTGCCGGCAAAATCACCCTTATGAGTAACACAAATATGGAACATGTTTTTGGGCTGCACCGGCCTGCCGCGCTTCTGCGAAACGCTGTCGCCGCGTTGGCTCTGTTCGCCAGCCTCACCGCCTGGGCACTCCCTGACCACGTCACGGTGCCGGCCACCAATCCCTACACCCTCCAGGCGCTTACCTTCAGCCTGGACCGCTATAACCTGCGCGCCACCAATTACCAGGTGCGCGTTTACAGCAGCACCACCAGCTACACCCTCATCCCCACCAACCAACTGCCGGAGGTGACCACCTACCGCGGGCGCATCCCGACCGATCCCGGCGCGATGGTGGTCGGCTCGTTCGACCCCAGCGGCAACTTCGTTTATCTGGTCACCTACGGCTGCCGCGAGGTGAACACCGACGCCATGGACCCCTACGACGGCGCCAGCCGGCTCCTGTGGGGCGGCTGGGGCGCGAGCGTGCCCACGACCTACATCCCCACCCTCACCAACGCCTACACCTACGCCTACCAGACCAATATGCCGTCGCACCTCACCTGGTCCACGGCCAACTACCCGGTCAACACCACCAACTACGGCGGGCCGGTCAATTTTAACAGCTTCCAGAAGGTGCCGCTGCAGCGGGTGCGCCTGATCCAGGACCTGAGCACGGAGTGTTTCCTCAATAGCTGCGGCAGCAACCTCAACTACGCCATCATGATGCAGGAGAGCCGCGTCAACGAGATGGACTACCTCGAGGCGCGCGATTTCGGCATCTGCTATCAAATTGTCGCCAACTGCCTCCGCCCGACCGTGGACCCCTTCACCAGCGGCGGCAATAACCGGCTCTCTGATTTGCGCACCTACTGGTCCGCGGACCCCGGCTGGTCCGGGGACAACGTCCAAAATCCCAACTCCTGGTTCGACATGGTCCAGGGCACGATGAATCTGGGCGGCGGCGTGGCCTATTGTCCCGGGTCCTACGCGGTGACCGACCCCGGCTTCAACGGCAATGTGGAGGGGCATGAAGTCGGCCATAACTGGGGCGCGCTCGACGTGACCTCCATCTGGGACTACACCGGCGAAAACCGCTGGCACTGGGAGCAGACCGGTTCCGGCTACGGCTATTCGACGGAGATGGTGAACCGGGCGATGGGCATTCGCCGCTATGGCGAGACTTACAAGAACGCCGCTAATATGGAGTGGGTGAAATACAACAGTCCGGTCGCGCCTTGGGCCACCCCGGACTTTGCCATCACGACCACCAATCAGGCCGTGAGCCTCAACGTCCTGCTCAACGATCATTGCTCCAACAGCAACGCTCTCTCGGTGGTCTCTTTCGAGACCAACACCCCGGCGGGCGGACTCGTCGCCAACCTCGGTAACGGCTTCCTCCAATACACACCTCCTCCCAATTTCACCGGTTACGACTGGTTCCATTATTATGTGGGCGAACCCAGCGGCCTCAAGAGCTTGAGCGAGGCGCATGTGCGGGTGGGTGATCCGGGCAATCCGTTGCTGGCGCAGTGGAGCTTTGACCAGACCAACGGCACCACGTTGGCCGAGGCGACCGGGCGCGGCGTGGCGGGAACTCTTCAGGGCACGGCCGCTTTTGGGACCGGCGGGGCCGCCGGGATCAATAATAGCGGCGCCTTGCACCTGGATGGGAGCGGGTATGTCCAATTCCCCGGCCGCTGGTTTGACCCGCTGAATGGAAACTGGTCGCTGTCGTTGTGGTGCAAGCCGGATGTCGCGCCAGCCTCCGACCAGGTGATCTTCAGCAAGGCGGACCGCTCGGGAGCCAATGGCCTGTTCCTGGCCATGGGCAGCGGCTCCATTTATCTGAAGGGCGCCACCTTTGGCATCGCCAGCAGCTTCAGTGTGAGCGCGTCTTTGGCGCCGCAGCCGGGGGTTTGGTATCACGTCGTGGCGGAGATTGACCGCACGAACAACCTGGCGCGGCTGTGGGTCAACGGGGTGGAGTACACAGGCACTTCCAACACGCGCTCCGTGCCGGCCACCGAGTTCATTTTCGGCGAGGCGCCCCCAGCGCTGGGGGCCTGTTTCAATGACGGGACCCGCTTCGCCGGCGCCCTGGACGAAGTGCGGCTATACAGCAAGGCGCTGACGCAGGCTGAGATCACCGCCCTCTATTTGGGTGGGGGCATGCTCCCGGCGGTGCTGGCCAGTCCTTTCAACGGCGAGTTGAACGTTGCCTTGCAGCCGCTGCTGGCTTGGACGGCTGGCCGCACCAACTACCAGCACGACGTCTATCTGGGTACGAACTACTCCGCCGTGATCAACGCCACGACCAGCTCGGCCGAGTACAAGGGCCGTGTTACGTTGGCCAACTACCAGCCACCAGCCACCCTCCTGGCGGGCGCCACTTACTACTGGCGCGTGGACGAGGTGGAGAACGCAACCAATTTTGCCAGCAGCCCGGTCTGGAGTTTTGTGACGGCGGTCGATGCCATCCACGGCGGGCTGAAGCTGCACCTGACCCTCGACGCCCGTGACACGGTCGGCACCAACACCTACGACCGGTCGGGGCCACCCTTCAAAAATGGCGCGCTTTACCACAACCCCAGTCTGGCCGCCGGGAAGGTGAACGAGGCAATGAACTTCAACGGCACCAACAGCTACATTGGCCTGGGCAACCCCAACGACCTGAATTTTGCCGGCCGCATCACCATTGCCGCCTGGGTCAAGCCCGCGGCCACCGATAGCCAGCGCAACATTCTCGAGCATGGTTATCAGCTCTCGCCTAACCAGGAGGTGGCTCTGCGCATCTCGGGCGGCTACTATCAAATCCTCTCCTGGGACGGAAATAATCACCTCGCCCAATATGCCATTCCCGGCGGCGACCTCAACACTTGGGTTCACTTGGTGGGCGAGTTTGACGGCACCACCTGGCGCTTGTTCCGCAACGGCACCCAAGTCGCCACCGCCGCCGATACCGTGGGAAGCATCCAGGTCAACGGCACCTGGTCGGTCGGAGCAACCGGGGATAACAACGTCCGGTTTTGGCAGGGCGGCATAGACGATGTGATGATGTGGAACCGGGCTTTGAGCACCGGCGAAATCACCTTCCTCTATACCAACGCCCTGGCCGGGCTGAGCATTGATGGCGCGCGGCCCGGTTCACCGCCCGCCAGCGGCTTTACCTGGCTGGGCGGCAGCGACTCCTTCTGGACCACCGCCGCCAACTGGGCCGCCAACGCCGTGCCCGGCCCAACCGACACCGTCTTCTTCTCCGATGCGGCCACCGGCAACCTCGGCACCAGCCTGGGTGCCAGCCTCTCCATTGCCGGCCTCAACCTCAGCGGCGGCATGGCCGGCCTGGGCATCGGCGGGTCTGGCACCTTGACGCTGGGTGCGGGCGGCCTGGTGATGACCAATTATTACCCATTCACGGTGGCGACTTTGTCCGCTCCAGTCGTCCTCGGCGCCAGCCAGGTGTGGTCGGTAGGCACCAACGGCACGCTCAACCTCAGCGGCGGCTTGAATCTGGGCGGCATGGTTTTGACGCTGAGCAACAACAGCACAACCGCGCTCAGCGGCGCCCCCACCGGCAGCGGCGGCCTGGTGGTCCGCGGTTCCGGCGCAACCACGTTCAGCGCCCCCAATCCTTCCAGCGGCGGCACCACCGTCAACGGCGGCAACCTCGAAGTGCTGGGCGGTGGCACTGACGGAACTTACTCCCTCACCAATGGCGGCACCCTCAAGCTGGCTTACAGCACCGCTGGAGGCTATGCCAACACCTACCTGGCCATCTATGGCGATGGCGCCGCCGCCACCTCCGGGTTCTACCTCAGGGGCGGCTATAATTACAACGGCAGCGGGCAGATCCAGTTGCTCAACGCCCCAACCACCATCCGTCAATACGGCACTGGCCTGGCCAGCATCGGCATCTTCGACATCAACGCCACCGCTCTCTGGTGCAGCTCGGCCGCCTCGGGTTCGGCCTCGGACGCCAACGTCCAGTATGTGAGCGACGGCTACGGGATGTCCATGCAGGTGGACGCCGGCGCAAACACCGCCGGCGGAGACTTCACCATCAACGGCCCGCTCAATGTCGACAGCCTCGGCCTCTACAAGCGCGGCGGCGGTTCGCTGCGTCTCAACACTGCGGCGCTGTCCGGCAACACGGCCCTTCAGTTGCAGGGTGGCACAGTCATCTGCGGCGCAGCCAACTGCATCGGCGCCAGCGCCGCCCTGAATATGTCCGGAGGCACGACTCTGGACCTCAACGGCTTCAGCCAGACGGTGGCCAGCGCGAGCCTGGGCGGCGGCTTGATGATGAGCATTAACAAGGGCGGCAGCCCGGCCAGTTCCGTTCTGACCGTCCCCGGAAGCACCTTGACCTATGCGGGTGGCCTGACGGTGACCTCTGTAGGTAGTGCGCTGGCCTCCGGCGATTCCTTCACGCTGTTTTCCGCTTCGAGTTATGCCGGCAGTTTTGCGTCCACGAACCTGCCGGCGCTGCGCCCGGGGCTGGGCTGGAGCCTCGCCAACCTCGCCGTCAACGGGTCGCTCTCGGTCACCGGCACACCCGCCACTTTTCCACCGACCTTCAGCCCGCCGCCGGGCAACTATGTGGAGCCGCTGGCGGTGATCCTGACCTCCGACCCGACCGCGACGATCTTTTACACAACGAACGGCAGCAGCCCGACCAGTGCCTCGGCCCACGGCCCGGTCGGCAGCGGTGCGGCCACCATCATCCTGCCCGCGCCGGCGGCGATCACCATCAAGGCCTATGCCACCAACAGCGCCATGACCGACAGTGCCATCGCCAGCGCGGCCTATCGAATGGTTCCACTCGCCACCAACGCTTGGAACACCCCCGTCACCATCGCCGACGATACCGACCTGGCCTTGAGTGGCACGCCAGTGTTTGCCTATGACTGGAACAATGCAGCGGTCACCGTCAACGGTGTCAGCTTCACCGCGCCGGGCAGCGGCGTAACCTTGTCCTCCGGCTTGAACGCGAATTACACCGGCTTTCTAACCGGCACCGCCGCGCCCGCCACCGGCCTGAGCGCCGGTTACCAGGCCATCCTGACCGGGGGCGAGTATGCCGCCGGTGCCACCGCCTGCACGGTCACGCTCAACAACCTGACCGTCGGCGAGCAATACTTGGTCCAGTTCTGGGTGAACGATTCCCGAAACCTTTCCCAGACCCGCACCGAGTCCATCAAAAGCGCCGGCAACCTGGTCACCTTGAGCTACCCCGCAAACTCCGCCGGGGCCCTGGGCCAATATACCATCGGCACCTTCATCGCCACGGCCGCCACCAAGGTCATCACCAATACCGGCAACTACTCCACCCAGATCAACGCCCTCCAACTGCGCGACCTGGGCAGCGGCACGGTGGCCACCCCGGCCTTCAGCCTGCCGGGCGGAAGCTACCTCGGGGCGCAGACGGTGGCCATCACCGGCGCCGGGACCATCTTCTTCACCACCAACGGCGTCAACCCCACCACCGCCTCGCCCGTTTATACCGGACCGATCACCGTGCCGGCGGATCGCACAATGACCCTCAAAGCCTTCGCCACCAGCACCGGCCAGAATAACAGCGCCATCGCCAGCGCCACCTACGCCACGTTCAGCAACCCGACCTGGATTACCGCCGCGGGTGGTTCCTGGACCAGCGCGCTCAACTGGTCAAACAGCATCGTCGGCGGTGGCACGGATATGGCAGCCAATTTCACCGCCGTGACGTTGAACGCCGACGCCACCGTGACGCTCGATGGGGCGCGCACGAACGGGAATCTGCTTTTTGACGACCGGAACAGCACCCAGCATGCATGGACGCTTGCGCCTGGCTCGGGTGGCATTCTGACGCTGGCGGTGAGCAACGGTGCGCCGGTGATCAGCAACGCGGTCGCAACCACGATCAACGCGGTGGTGGCCGGCACCCAAGGACTGATCAAGACCGGCGGTGGCGTGCTCACGCTCTCCTCGACCAACACCTACACCGGGCCGACCCTCGTGAGCAACGGGATGTGCCTGGTGAACGGCTCGCTCGGCAGCGGCACCGTGACGGTTGCGGGAGGGACTCTCGGCGGTATCGGCGTGGTCAACGGGGCCACCACAGTCCAGTCCGGCGGAACGCTGGCACCCGGTGCCAGCGCCATCGGCCGGCTCACCGTCAGCAACAGTGTGAGTCTTTCAGGCGGCAGCCTGACCGTGATGGAACTCAGCCGCAACGGCGGCGTGCCGACCAATGACCTGGCCTTTGTCAGCGGGACACTAACTCAAGGTGGTTCCCTCATTGTAACGAACATCGGCACCAACGCGCTGCTGGCCGGCGACAGTTTTAAACTGTTCGTCGCCGGCACCTGGAGCGGGGCGTTCACCAATCTAAATCTGCCGCCCCTCACCGCCGGCTTGCGATGGAGCACCAACACGCTGGCCGCCAATGGCACGATCGCGGTGAGCAATGTTCTTTGCACCCTGACTTACTTGGCCGCAGCGAACGGCGCGCTGGGCGGCAGCCCGACGCAGACCGTCAACTACGGTGCCAGCGGCTCGGCGGTGACCCTGCTGCCCAACCCCGGTTATCATTTTGTGAACTGGTCTGACGGCGGCACCGCCAACCCGCGCACCGATTCAAACGTGACCAGCAACCTCACCGTCACCGCCAACTTTGCCATCAACACCTATACCTTGGCCTATGCATCAGGCAGCACCAATGGCACGGTCAGCGGTGCGACCAACCAGACCGTCAACTACGCCGACACCGGCACCGCCGTGACGCCGGTGGCAGACACCGGCTATCATTTCGTGAACTGGTCCGACGGCAGCACGGCCAATCCGCGCACCGATGCCAACGTGACCAACGATCTCACCGTCACCGCGAACTTTGCCATCAACACCTACACGCTGACTTACACTGCGGGAACTAATGGCACCCTCACCGGCACATCACCGCAAACGGTGAACTATGGTGCGGGCGGCAGCGCGGTAAGCGCGGTGGCCAACTCCGGTTTCACTTTCACCAACTGGAGCGACGGCCTCACCCTCAATCCGAGAACGGATCTGAATGTGACCAATCACCTCACCGTCACAGCAAAATTTGTGGCGGTGCATCTGGCGCCGCCCGTCATCACAAACGCGACGATGGCGCTCAACCGAACCAACTTCACACTCACGGGGACGGGCGCGGCCAACCAAAATTATGTCCTGCTGACCGCCACCAACCTGCCGCCGGTGTCCTGGCTACCGGTGCAGACGAACACGGCGGACACCAACGGCGTATTCCAGTTCACCGACCCGGGTGCGACCAACCGCCAGCAGTTCTATCGCATCCAATCCAACCCTTGAGCCCATTGAGCACGCCGCCAAGATCGCCAGCGCCATAACCCCATGAAAAAGTGTCCTCTCATCCTCCTCCATGCCGGTCTCATCCTGTTATTCGCGGCCAGCCTGACACCGTTGGCTCATGGCGGAAGTGGTTCCCAGCCAGGCCAAATCTCGGCCCAGGGCCAGTCCACCCAGACGGCGCCGCCGGTCACGACCGCGCGCCACGAAACGCACGCGGACAATCCCGTGCTGGCCGAGCGCCATGAAACAGCGGCCGAGCACGATGCGCGCATGGCCTGGTTCCGCGATGCGCGCTTCGGCATGTTCATCCACTGGGGCCTTTATGCGCAGGCCGGCGGCGAATGGAAGGGCAAATTCGTGCCGCCCATCAACGGTTGCCAGGAATGGATCATGTTCACGGCCCATATTCCCATTGCGGACTACGCCACGCTGGCCAAGGATTTCAACCCCCGGAATTACGACGCCGAAAAATGGGTCCTGGCCGCCCGGGACGCGGGCATGAATTACATAGTCATTACCGCCAAGCACCACGAAGGCTTTGCCATGTTCAAGACCGCCGCCAGCCCTTACAACATCGTGGATGCCACGCCCTTTGGGCGCGACCCGCTGAGGGAACTGGCCGCCGCCTGCCGCAAACATAACATGAAGCTGGGCTTCTACTATTCGCAAAATCTCGACTGGCATCACCCCGGCGGCGGCAGCGGCGAATGGGATCCGGCGCACCAGGGCGATGCCGATGCCTATGTGGACCGGATCGTCATCCCGCAGTTGCGCGAAATCCTCACGAGCTACGGCAAGATTGATGTCTTGTGGTTCGACATCCCGGGCGGTGTCATCAACAAGGCCCGCGCCGAGCGCGTGCAGGCCGCTGTGCTCGAATGCCAGCCGGGCATCCTCATCAACAACCGCCTCGGTGGTGGCTACCACGGCGACACCGAAACGCCCGAGCAGCACATTCCCGCCAACGGGTTCCCCGGCCGCGATTGGGAGACCTGCATGACCATGAACGGCACCTGGGGCTTCAGCAAGTTTGATCACGATTGGAAATCATCCACTGAAATAGTTCGGATGCTTTGCGACATCGCCAGCAAGGGCGGCAATTATCTTTTGAATGTCGGCCCCAATCCGCTGGGCGAGATGCCCCAGCCTTCGCTGGAACGCCTCGCGCAGGTCGGCGCCTGGATGAAGCGGAATGGCGTCGCGATTTACGGCACCCGGGCCACGCCTTTCAAAACCGTCATGCCTTGGGGCCGCGTCACCCAATCCGGAAATCAACTCCACCTGATCGTGTTTGACCTGCCCCAGGACCGCCGCCTGCGCCTGCGCGGGCTCACCACGCCGGTGCTGGGCGCGCATCTGCTTGCTGACGCAAACAAGACCGCGCTGCCCGTTTCGAGCGACAACGGCGGCCCCGTCATCACGGTTCCCATCACGCCTCCCGCGGAATTGGATCCGGTCGCCTTCGTGATCGAGGCAAATCTCTCCGGCCCGCCCGCAGTTGAAGTCGTGATCCAGTCGGGCGCGGACGGCACGCTCACGCTCACGGCGCCAGACGCCGAATTCAAGCGCCCGCCAAGCGGCTCGGCCGGGTTAACGGAGACCGCCACCGTGCAATTGGAGGGCGACCACATAGGTTTCTGGACCCACGCGGAGGAATCCGTCGGCTGGGATTGCGCTGTGCTTAAAGAGGATCAATACCGCGTGTCATTCGAGCTGGCCTGTCCTGCCTCCGAGGCCGGCAGCCAGGTTTCGGTGCTGGTCAACGAGGTTGAGGCGGGCGTGTTTACCGTTCCAGCCACAGGCAGCGACTGGAAATCGTTCCAGTGGATACCCGCCTTTGAAATCAAACTGCCTCAAGGCCGGACGACGCTGGGGCTCAAGCCGTTGAGCAAGCATGCGAATGCCATCATGAACCTGCGGCAATTGAAATTGGAGAGGCCAATCCATCATGCCGTCACCAACACTGTCGCTGAAGGTTTGATCCAGCGGCTTTTGCCGCGTCAGGCGGACCAGTTCGTGGTTGAAACCATGCCCGCCGAAAACGGCCGGGATGTTTTTGAGATTGAAAACCGCGCCGGGAAAATTGTCCTGCGCGGCAACCACGGCGTCGCGCAGGCGGCGGCGTTCAACTGGTATCTGAAGCATGTCGCCGGCGGCGAGGTCAGCCTGGCCGGTGACCAGTTGACGCTGCCCGATCCGCTGCCTCAGCCCGCGCAGAAAATTCATCAAGCCACTCCCTACGCCGTGCGCGGCCAGATGAACTATTGCACGTTCTGCTACACGGCCGCCTTCTGGGGTTGGCCGGAGTGGGAGCGCGAAATTGACCGCATGGCCATGAACGGGGTCAATACGCCGCTGATGATCGTCGGCAACGAAAAGGTCTGGCAAAACACGCTGCGCCGGCTCGGCTACCGCGACGGGGACATTTTGAAATTCATCCCCGGCAGTGCCTTCACGGCCTGGTGGCTGATGGGCAATCTCGAAGGCGAAGGCGGGCCGTTAAGCCAGGCGATGATAGACCGCGAAACCGAGCTGGCGCAAAAAATCCTGGCCCGGATGCGGGCCTATGGCATGGACCCGATCCAGCAGGGATTTTGCGGCCTGGTTCCCACCACCTTTGCTTCGTATTTTCCCACCGCCAGGGTGATTCCCCAGGGGACGTGGGCGGGCGGTTATGTGCGTCCGTCGGTTTTGAGTCCGCTGGATCCGATGTTCCCCAAGGTGGCGGCCTTCTGGTATGAGGAACAGGCAAAGCTCTACGGCAAAATCAAATACTTTGGGGGCGACCTGTTTCATGAAGGCGGTCGTTCCGCCGGGTTGAATCTGGCGGATTGCGCCAAGGCCATTCAGTCGGAACAGCAAAAGCATGCGCCGGGGGCCGTCTGGGTGCTGCAAGGGTGGGGCGGGAACCCCAATCCCCAACTGCTCGCGGCCACCGATCCCGAACAGGTGCTGGTTCAGCAGTTGGCGGCTTATCCAGATCGCATCTCCCTCGCTGGATTCCAGGAACGTCCGTGGGTCTTTGCCAGCGCCAATAATTTCGGGGGCCACGAGTCATTCGGTGGACCCTTGAACTGCTTGGCGACCTTGCCCACCGAAGCCCTTCAGAAACCAAATCACCACCTCGTCGGCCTCGCGCTGCTGGACGAGGCGCTGGACACGCATCCCGCGCTCTGGGATATGTTTTCCGACACCGTCTGGGCGGCGAAAGATATTGATTTGAATACCTGGTGCCGGGCCTTTCCGAGTTATCGCTATGGTCACACCAATGCAGACACGTCGGCGGCGTGGGAGATCATCGGCACCAAAGTGATGACCTATCGCCCGCGCGAAAACCTGCTCTGCGCCCGGCCTGGCTTGGATATTCATTCCACTTGCACCTGGGGCGACTGTGACACCAAGCAGAATCCCACCGACATGATTGATGCGGCCGAACTACTGTTGCAGGCCGCCGTCCCGCTGCACACGGCCCCCACCTATCGCCACGACTGCGTGGACGCCGTCCGGCAAGTGATGGTGGACTACGGCTATTACCTCTACCATGCCATGATCGCGGATTATCAGGCCGGCCAGCCCGCAGCCTGCCGCGCCAACCTCCAACTCTTCCGCGAACTGCTGCGGGACATGGACCAACTGCTGGCGAGTGATCCATCCTCCCTGCTCGGCACCTGGATCAGCCTAGCCCGGAAGAAAGGGGCGACCCCGGCGGAGTCAGCCCAATATGAGCGGATGGCGCGGCAACTGGTGACGCTCTGGACCCCCGGCCACTCCGACCTCAACGACTACGCCTACAAGAACTGGAGCGGCCTTTATCGCGATTATTACCTTCCACGCTGGGAAAATTTTCTCACCCAGCTCGACCGGTCCCTGGATCATCCCGAACTCAAGCCCCGCTTCGTCGGCCAGGCGGCCGAAATTGCCTGGGTCGCCGCGACTAACTCCTATTCCGCCGTTCCCGTTGGTGACGCGATTGCCTTGGCCAAATCCTGCCTCGCGAAATACGGCGAACGGAGCCGGCTGCTCGTGACCACTTACGAGTCGGAAACCAACCGGTGGCTTTGGAGCTTGGATGGTGTGTCGGAACAACATCAGATATTGACTTTGGATGTCACGGATCGCGTGGTTGCGGGCGGGCCGGGTGACTATCGGGTGCGCATCGAATGGCTGACCGGAGCCAATGCGATCATCATCCATGGCGTCGCGCTGGACAAAACCGTGGCGATGGCCGTGGATGGCGAAAGGATTGCCGAGGACGCTCATGCCGGGCGCAGCGGCATGGTCACCAGGGACAACGTCTATACTCTGACGGTTGGCAAGGTTGTTTCCGGCGCGAAGTATCTCCTCCGCGTGCGAGTCGAAGGTGATAACGGCAATGATTCGCACGGGCGCGTTCAGATGGAGAAAGCCGCCGGATCAAGGCTCTCTCAAAAATGAAAACGACAATTTTCCTGACCGCCATCTTAATGGGTTGGACGATTTCAGCCCGAACCGCTGAACTGCGGGCGCTCAAAGACCATGTGCCGGCGGCACTGCAGCAGTTGCACCTGTCGCCCGTGCAGCGGCCGGCGGCGACCAACCTGTTGTATCTGGCCATCGGCGTGCCCCTGCGCGTTCCGGATGAACCTGAATGGCACCGGTATCCTCACGCTTGGCGGCGCGAACCCCTACAGCGGCGGAATGGTCGTGAGCAACGGCACGCTGCTGGTCAACGGCTCGCTCGCCAGCCCCGTCACCGTCGCCTCCGCCGGCACCCTCGGCGGCAGCGGCGCGCTCAACGGGGCGGTCACGGTCAGCGGCACCTTAGCGCCCGGCATCAACGCCATCGGCAAACTGACCGTCAACAACACCCTCACCCTCGCCGGCAGCACCGTGATGAAACTCAGCCGCACCGGCGCTTTGCTGACCAACGATCTCGTCGTCGTTTCTGGCACCCTGACCCGGGGCGGCACTCTCACCGTGACCAACCTCGGTTCCAGCGCGCTGCAGGCCGGCGACAGCTTCACGCTCTTCACCGCCGGCACCTTCAGCGGCGCCTTTGCCAGCCTCAGCCTCCCGGCGCTGGGCACCGGATTGTTTTGGAACACCAACAACCTGGCCGTCAATGGCACCCTTTCCGTGGCTTACCCCAGCTCCACTCTGGCCTATCTCGCGGATCCGAACGGCACTATCAACGGCAGCACCCCGCAGCCGGTCAACTACGCCGCCAGCGGGAGCGCCGTGACGGCCGTGCCCAACCCCGGTTATCATTTATTTTGTGACCTGGTCTGACGGCAGCATCGCCAACCCGCGAACCGACGCCAGCGTGACCAACAACCTCACCGTCACGGCAAGTTTTGCGATCAACACCTACACCCTGACATACTCGTCCGGCAGCACCAATAGCACCCTCAGCGGGAGCAGTCCGCAGCTGGTCAACTACGGCGCCAGCGGCACGGCAGTGACGCCGCTGCCCAATACCGGTTATCATTTCGTGAACTGGTCCGACGGCAGCACCGCCAGCCCGCGCACCGACGCCAGCGTGACCAACGATGTTACCGTTACGGCGACTTTTGTGGCGGTAATTTCTGCGCCCCCGGTCATCACGAACGCGGCGATGGCGCTCAACGGAACGGCCTTCACGCTCGCAGGGACGGGCGTGGCGAACCAGGATTATGTGTTGCTGACCGCCACCAACCTGCCGCCGGCGAACTGGCTGCCGGTGCAGACGAACACCGCCGACGCCAGCGGCGCGTTCCAGTTCACCGACCCGTGGGCGACAAATGGCCAGCAGTTTTATCGGATCCAAGCCAAACCTTGAACCGGTGAAACATCGTTTTGACCGCCAAGGACACCGCCAATTTCGATTCCAGATAGCACCGAGGTTGGGCACATGGCGCCAATTTGTCCTCCATTGATGAAATCTAAATTCAGAATCTTGACCGGCTCATGGCCACTGGCGGCAAGCCTCGCCGGATCGCTGGTCCTCATCCTGACCATTGGTGCGGCCGCCGCCGAAACGCCTGCCAAGGCGAAAGCCCTGGAGCGGGCCGTTGCCAACGGCAGCTTCGCCCGCTGGTCCGCCCCCAAACGGCATGCCGCCGAACAGGCCGTCCTCCAGCGCCTCACCGAGGGATCAGATAAGGGCGAAGCCAGCGAACTTTCCCGCCTGCTCCACCTCGCCGAGCACCGGGCCGAACTGGTGCCGAGTCAGGAACACCCGCTGGTGTTGACCAATCCGGTGCAACGCCTGCGCTATTTCGTGAACCACGCCATTGAAACCGCCCAAGCTGCCAAAAATCCGCAGTTCGTCGCCCCGGCGTCAAAGAATTTTCCCGGTGCCGTCCCCGCTTCGGTGCCGCGTGAACCGGCGGCGCGGGTCACCATCGTTCCACGCACCGGGCAGCAAGGCTTGTGGGAGGAAGACGAGAGTTTTTTCCGTCCACATCCCACCGGCTATTACGCGGCGCCGGGCGAGGTGGTCACCGTCACCGTCCCTTCGGCCTGGGTGGGCAAGGCCAAGGTCCTGATTGGCCTGCATCGGGATGCTCCGGCCGAATCCGGGGATTTCGATGCCGCCGGCCTGCATCGCGACGGGTTTGACCTGACCAAACAAGGCGACCTCACCGCTGTGGAGACCAAAATTTCATCGCCCTATGGCGGTCCGGTTTTTATCTGCCTGCCAAACTGCGACCCGCCGGAAAAATCATTCGCCGTGACGCTGGGCGGAGTGGTGCGGGCCCCGCGCTTCAAGTCCGGCGTCACCACGCTGGCGGAATGGCGGCAGACCCTCCGCCACCTGCCGGTGCCGTGGGCCGAACTGGAATCCGACAGCCTCCTGATCTCGCTGCCCAGCGCCCGTATCCGCCAGCTCGATGATCCCAAGGCGGTTCTGGACTTTTGGGACGAAGTGCTCGCAGCCGATGCTGAACTGGCGTGCCTTTCCCCGCACCGGAAAGTGATTGAACACATGGTGGTGGATAACGAAGTCGTGGTCGGCTACATGTTTTGTTCGGCCGACCGGGTGACCGTGCCCAACGACGAATCGTGTGCCACGATGCTGAATGTGGCCAAGCTTCGCCAGGAAGGGTCCTGGGGCCATTTCCACGAGCTCGGCCATCGGCATCAGTTTGCCGGCATTGACTTTGAAGGCACGGAGGAGGCCACCGTCAACCTCTTCACGCTCTACGACTATTACAAGGTACTGCATCTCGACCCTTATGCCGCCCGCCACGAAGACGACTGGGGCCGGCCGGCGGTCGCCGCGAAAATCAAAGCCTACCTCGCGAAGCCGTCGTTCAAGGCCTGGCAGGAGGATCCGTTTCTGGCGCTGTCGTTCTTCGTGCCGATCCTCGACGAGTTCGGATGGCCACCCATCCTTCGGCTCTATCAGGATTAAAACCTCAACGCCCCGCCTCCATCGCCGGCCAGGCTCCAGCCAATAGTGTTCGCCTGCGCTCAATAGCAAATTGGTTCGCTGCGCTCAACAAGGTTGGCCCGTCCGGCACGGTCGCGCGTGAATATCAGGGTCTCCATTTGCGGATGCCAATTCCCGCGCGCGTCCGCCGACGCTCATGCCCGGCTGGCTCGTTCCTCGCCTGAGCCGGGCACCGGCCAGCCTTCTCGGGTTTGCCAAGTTCAGGACGGCTGGCCTTGAGCTCCAGCGCGCGCGACTCGAACCGTTTAGGTTTGCCAGGCATTCAGGCCTAGACAGCCGTTTGGGTTGGCCAAGCATTTACGCGCTGGCGGCGGGTTGTAACCTCGTCGCTGCGCTCCTCGGCGGTTGGCTCCGTTCGGCCGCATCAGACCAATCCACGTTTTAACTGCCTGACATGGTGCTGGGGATGGCGACCGCCGTGCGCATCCGGAGGCTCGCCATTCCATTCGTAAACTCATTCCACGGCTCGCCAGAGTGGCGATCCTTCACGGACCGCCAGGCGCACCGGCTGGATTCCCGCATGCCTGCCACTACGCCGAAGGGTTTTCTATTGGTTGATGGATGGCCGCGCGACTGCGTCCGGCCAGATCCCGGCATTAATCGGCAAGTCCGGCACTGATGGCCCGTCCGGCACGGACCCGAGCCGACACTTGCACTCGTTCCTCGCGCCAAGTATCGGCACGGTTCCGCCAGTGTTCGCCGCCTGACTCGACATTTTCCGCCCCCTCCATTCGCTGCCGCACTCCGCTGCAAAGATCGCCGGTGCGGCTCGCACCGCGGGATGCTCTCGCTCATTCCGACGGTCGCAAATTGCCGAGACAGGCATGGATTCAGGCGGGCACTCCCGTTGATCTTCGTTGGCTCCCTACAGTCGGAGATAGTTTGCTCGCTCCGCTCGGAAAATGAATGCGTTGGTTTTTTTGTGAAAGGCCGCTTCGTTTTCAAGTCCATTTTTTCACTGCTCACCCAGTCCCCTCAACCATCAGTCGCCTTGTCACGGCCTCGCCTAACACACCAGCCCGCCTCTCGCGGCTCCTTCTGAAGACCACTTCCACGGAGGAGGGCTGGAGGCTCCGCTTTTTCGCGAACAAGGCGACCGACGGATGAGGGGCGAGCAGTGCCAAAAAAAAAGACTATGAAAACTACCTCACAAAAAAAATCGAACAGGCTCCCTCAAGAATCGAAGCTAGTAGTGCCGCAGACCGAACCGCAGCCGCAGGCGGCAACTCCGCAATCCGCACTCCCCACTCCGCATTTAGACACCCGTCTGCCGATTGACTCCGAGGCCAGGAAGCAGAACCGCAGCTTGCCCACCGAGAAAGTTTTGGCCTTGCTCCAGCAGCAAGACCGCCGCTTGTGGGAGATGGCCGAAGTCGTCGGCAAGTGGATTTGGGTTAGCTTTAGCGAGCAGCCCGCACCCACCGTGCGCCAGACGTTGGCCCAGCTTGGCTTTCACTGGAACCGCACCCGCCAAAGTTGGCAACATCCGTGCGGCCAGTTCCGTTTGAGCAGCAGCGGCGACCCCCGCGAGAAGTACGCCAGCACTTATCCCGCCGACGTGACCACCAACTAACCACCCCACCCGGGGCGGGCATGTTGGCCCGCCCCACTTCTCTCCTATGAACTCTCTTTCTCCGGCCCCACTCCGCACTCCGCACTCCGAAATCCTCAATGGCATCCCGGCCCCGCGCAAGCACGACGCCGAGATCATCACCGCCCGTCAGTCCCAGACTTGGCTTGCGTTCGAAGTTGGCATCCACCAGAGCGACACCATTCGCGCCCGTGTTTCGCGTGCCCTTGATCGGTTCGGTTTAGGCAGCAGCACCGCCGCCGTTGACGAGGCGCTGGACTACTTGATTAACAAGGAGCTTGGCCAGTCCGCCCGCTATTTCAACCAGAGCGGCAAGGCCCAGTTTAACCAGCAGCAGATCACGCACGCGGTTTTGAGCTTCATGGCCGGCAAAGAGCAGCAGCGCCACATGACCGACCTCGCCATTCAGACCGACGACACCGACCACGACGACGACACCCCCGGCAGCATCAGAGCCAGCACCATCGCAGACCCCAGCCACATCCGCCCCGATGAAATCGCCGCCCGTCGCGATGCCCTCCGCGCCATTTCCGCCATGATTCCCGCAGATGACCGCGAGCTTTACGGCCTCATGCTAGCCGTCCGCGAGCCTGGCATGCTCGCCCGCATTCACGCCTACGCCGACCGCCACAACATCGGCCGCAGCGCCGTTTATTTCCGAATCAAGAAGCTGGCCCAGTCCATCCAACTCCATCCGTGGTTTGACGAAATCACCGCCCCATTCCATCCCACCCGCCGGCCAGCATAGCCGGCCGCCGCTGTCCCTCTCCCGCGGGCGCCTGTCCTTCGCCCGCGGGAGCGGGAGAAGGTGGCCGGAGGCCGGTTGAGGGATGTTGGGAAGAATCAAACTGATGCGGAGAGGGTGGCGAAGCCGGGTGAGGGCCAACAGGGAAAACCCAATCAAACGGCGGCCATTCGTCCCATCCGTCCCATGAGTCCCAAAATTTTTCGGCGAAACGCCCTCTGCCGGTCGTTTCGCATTTTCAGAAAACCCTGATGCTCCGCGCACCAGACCGCGCCAAAGGCCGTGGCCTCTGGACACGCATCTATTTCTTGACCAGCACCAAAGGGTAAAATACCGTTCTATCAACGGTAAAAAACGCACCGAACTATTCGTTCGCAGAACGATGAAAGAATTCTCGAAAAAATCGAAGCAGGCACAGGGCAATGACCGTGTAGTTTCGCTTCGCGCTTCAGGGAGTTGTTCTTGGGTGCCTGAACTCTGGACGGCGGCTTATGCGACATGTGCTTAAATTAAAAATTACCATCCCCCTGATTTTATGTATCGTGGTGGGGGTTGGGTTGTTTTATTGGAGGAAAAGCCAGGAGATTCATGCCTGGTCGCGCATAAAGATCGAAGTTGTTGATCAATCGGTCGTCATGACGAATTTCTACATGACGCAGTATCAGACGATTACAGAATTCCTAAATAGCCCGGAACAACGCGTTAAGTTGGCGGAAGCAAGCAAGACTAGCGGTAAAAAAGTTTATTTTGACCATATCGGCCCCTGGAAAGGCACACAGTTAATTTACCTTGAATACACGGGGTATGATAGCAATGCCGTAGTAACGGCAGCATCTAACGCAGCGACAACGGTGGTTTCGTTCTATGAGACGAATTTTCCGAAACTGAAAGCCAGTTATTTTGATGTCCTCATTCGCAACTAGCATGCCGCCTAATCGCCAAAGGATTGAATTGGCCGGAGCGCAGCGGAGCTCCGATTCAATTCGTTGTTAAGCTGCTATGACGCGTCCATCACTCTATATTCGGCTCATCATTGCCACACTTGCTGCGATGGCATCCGCAGTCTTTGTTTGGGTTTATCCGCCGACCTCGATGGGAACCATTCGGTCGAGGTTAGGCAAGGGGTTTGTTGGTTTTCCCCGAGTCACAGAATTTACCGCTGGATTGAGTTGGCATCCCATTTTGGCTCCAGCCTTCCTACTGATAGTGGGGATTTTTGTGATACACCGTTGGAAAAGTGCAGCGGCATTTGAACTGGTTGTTGGGTGCCTGTGGCTATTTGCGTTTCTTTGGCTCGTGTGGAGCCTTTTTGTCTGTATGCTTCCTGAGATACAGACGCTTTCACCATTATTGGGACCGTCATCTGATTCATTACATGGGCCTTGATCAAATTGAGCAGCCTAACATGGCAAGTTAGAGCCAATCAGCACCTCGAAAACCCCAAAGGAAACCCGCCTCAATCGCCGGCCTGGCTTGAACGAATTGTGTTCGCCTCCGTTCAATAGGCAATGTGCTCGCAGGCTCGAAAGGTCGAAACGTGCTCGCGGGAAAATAGGTAGCCACCCCTCGCGGAAGCCCATTCCCGCGCGCGATTGCCGACGCTCACCATCGCTCCTTCGTCGCTCGGACGGGCCGCTTCTGAGGTTCACGGACGCCAACTCACGCGGCCCTTTCGCTCCACTCGCGCGCGTTCAGGGCGCCTCACCTTGCCGGATGGTTTCAGGTCTGCACACGGTTTCAGGTTGGCCAGGCGTTACCGCGAGTGGCGGCAAGAAAGTTAGAATGTTGATGCTTCGCCGCTGGCGCGGCTCATGCCGGCGGCGGTTCCTTGCCGCTCGCCGGCCCCGAACCCCAGGCGTCACAGACCCCACGCTTACCCTCCTTCGTCGGGTCAAGTGTGGGGACTGTTCCGCCCGCGCCGCCTGTGGAAGCCGAACTTCGGCCCGGACTCGCCAGCTTGCCGCCTCTCCATTCCGCTCCATTCCGGAGACCTCCATTGCGCTGCATTCCGAAGTCGGCAACTGGCGAGACCGGCAGGGACGGCGGCGCGCCCAGTTTTGATGTAGGGCAGACGTCCCCGTCTGCCGGTTCACCGGACGTCCCGGTCCGGTGTTCCTGGCCGTGGCCGATGCCAGTCCGGAAACGATGGCCAGTGCGGCACGCACCCTCGTCGCTGTCGCTCCTCGCGCTCGGCGAACGGCTCAAAAGCAGCCGCTCGCCTCGCGGGGAAAAGACACCACCAGGCCGGGCTGCTACCCGGCTTGGTGGTGCCCGTGCGGCATGGTGCCAGTCCGGAAGGACCTCGTCGCTGGCGCTCCTCGCGCGGCTCGAACCGTCGAAGGACGACGGTTCTCGCCGATCCGCGCGAGTCGCGAAGCGCAAAGGCATGGCCGCGAGCCTTCGGCCGGCCAGCAGAAGATTACGACGCGAGGCTCCGCCTGTCGCCGAAGACGGGGGCAGTAGCACCGCGCGACTTCGTCCGGTGCAAGACCAGGCAATATCACCGCTTCGCCCGGTGAAAGACATCAGCAATAGCCCGCGCGACTTCGTCCGGGCAAGACGCCAGCAATAGACGCGCGACCGGCACAGCTTTTCTTCGCCTCCAGTCCGTTCCGCTTTTCCTTCCGCTCCGCCCGTCGCTCGTGCCTCGCTGTAGGCTGCGCTCCAGGACGCTGCACTACCTTCCGGCTGCGAAAACTGACCGGACGCGCTGGGCAGAACTATTTAGACCGAGACTCCGGCGCTGGGCTCCACGGCCTGCTGTCTCGGCTGTCCCTGACTCCCCCAGCCGGCCATCATTCCGTTACGCTCCAGCGCCGGAGACTCGGCGAACATCGGCTCGCGCTCCGCGACTGCGCCAGGCAGCGAGTCCAGACGCCCCGACAAAATCACGAAAGCTTTGCGGCTCCGTTGTCATGCAGGATGCTTCCGGGACGTGCACACAACACACTTTGTGGGTGACCCTCCGGTCATTTATTCCTTAACGCACAGGGAACCCCGAGACCCTGTGCTGGAATAAATGCCTCACAAAGTGGCGTTGTGTGCAATCCCGCGTCTTCCCTGTCACGCTGATTGCTCCCGGCGCCCGCCGGGCCGCGCCAACCCCCGTGGCGCTGCAATCATCGCGCCAGCTCGACGGCATCCTGCCCGCCAACTCCGCCGCTCCGCTGTTTTGTAAATATGGTCGGGGCGTCTTCCCCAGGCCCCCGCCCATCCCCCGATGCTAGGCCCCCTTCCATCCCCAAGTGGGCCGTCGCCAGAGCGTGGTTGGTTTGATGGTTGTCCAAACGGTGCGGCAGTTCACAAGCGTTCAAGGTTTACCTCTGGTGAAAAATTCCGAGCATCATTTAGATCAATGTTCAGACCTTATCTATCAATTAACCGTTTTGACGGCGGCGTGCTATCTTTGGTTGTGAACCAAATATAAAAACATCCACCACAAGGATCATTATGAATAACCAGACTTCTCCACTGCCGACCGCGAAATCGCCGCGTCGTCCCATTTTGTCCCGCTGGCTCGTCGGGTTTCTGCTCGGCTTTGTCTCGCTTTTCCTCATGTTCTTCCTCGGTGAAAGTTTCGGGGAACCGGCCATGTATATCGGCGTGGGGGCCTTCGCCCTTGGCGCCCAGCTTTTCCTGTCGCGCGGCCATGCCGCCGCCCTGCGCAAGGACTGGCCAATCATTTTGTGCCTGAACTTTATGTTGTTATTGAGCATGGTTCTTTGTTTCACGCTCGAACACAACAACCCGGGCGCGCACTTGACCGCGCTGGTTATGGCCGGTATCGGGCTGGCGTGTTCCTATACCGGAGCCGGGCTGGCGGAACGCATCGCCCGAAACCAAACCCCTCCACGTTAATGTCGTTAAAATCCCTGCAGCTGCCGGAACAGTCTTTTTGGCGGGTTTAGCGGTCTGGAAACGCTCGCATTCATCGGCTGCGGTCAAACTGCCATCCGTCCCATCAAAACGCCTCCTGCGCCAATCCAGCCGTCCAAACAGCCCGCCGGCGGACATTAAAATTTTCTCCCCAAGATCATGCCGGTGCTCGCCCATGGCGTTTTGATCCAACCACGCGAATATACCCGTTGATGGCATCCGCCCGCCACCTGCCACCTGTTTTCAAAGCTGGGGACGCTTGGGACGGCACTTTCTGACTCCATATACATATGAGAGAGATTTTTCTATACGCGTAAGAGTTGAAAATAGGCGTCCCAAGCGTCCCAAGATTACCCAGCGGCAGGCTCGGGTTGAGTTGGTCACCTGTTGCGGACTTGCTTTTACCCGTCCCAAGCGTCCCAGAATTCCAAGCGCAAGAATTGAAGCCAACACCTCAACCTCGCACACCACCGCCGTCAGCGACCTGGTTGCCTCTACACCGGCGGCGTGGTGACGCTATTCGCCATTTCCTGCGGCACCGAACTTTTACCCCAGTTTCACCCACCCCCCACCGGCCTCACCGTCACACCCGTGTGCCACGATTGTATAGCCGCCGTAAGATTCCCGGCCGCCAGAACCACCACACTCTTGCCACACTTTTACCCCACCGTTGCCAAACCGGTCCGGCCAGAACTGTGTACTTTCTGACTACGTTCGGACAACCCCGGTCATGACGGTGTTGGTTGTGCGGTGTGGTGCTCGCCCTCCGCCTTCATCCGAGCCAGCACCTCGGCGCGGGTCTTGTCGACGCTCTGGCCGCCTTTCCACCAGTGATACTTCGGATCGCTCGCAAACGGGATGGATAAATCACCGCCGGGGGTGATGAACGGCTTTGGCGGTTCGGTTGTTGCCGGCATAGACTCTGAAACATCCGTATTTCCCTGATTCCCCCTGTCCCCCTTGTGGTTCAACACGTCATTCCCCCCGTGATTTGTTGAATTCCCCCTGTGACCCCCTGAGGTTTCCCCTTTTCCCTTTATAGTGCATATTTTTTCCTCTGCCCCCTCTTTGGAAATATTTTCATTTTTAAACAAATATACCGAACTACAGGGGGTCACAGGGGGAATATGGGGTTTTGCAGCATTTTCTCCTGGGGTGGCCTCAGGGGGCACAGGGGGAATAAGGGGTTTTTGAGTATTTTCCCGGACCGATTTGAGCCAATCAATTGAGTTCATGGTGGTTTTCTTCTGTGCGGCCGGCTCCGGTGTAAATCTCGTAGTACGAAATGTTGTGGCCGTTGCCGTTGGGGCTCATCCGGGTGTCGCGCATCACCCGGAAGTTGCCGCCATCAAACAAGTGTTCGCCATCGTGTCGGAACCGCAGTTTCATCGCTTTGCCCACCCGCAGTTTATTTTGCTGCTCATCACCGTCAAGCAAACCCGCCTCGGTGGCAATCTCCGCCAGACCGGAAGCTGTGACTTCGCCGCGCGTTTCACCCTCCGTCACCAGCCGGAACAAATTCCGCAGCAGATCGTGATTGGGGTCGGCCAACCGCTCTTGGGCATCCCGATGCGAGGCATCCAACAGTGGCAGCCCGGGGAAATGATTCTCCAGAATCCAAGCACAGGCTTTCTCCCACTGCGTGAAGCGAAATCCCGTCAATTCCTTCCCGGAGGGGCGGCCCTTATCAGCCCAGTCCTTGACGAGGCTGTAGACCGCGCCGAGGTAGAGATTCATGTTGGCGACCAGATGGTCCTCGATGCTGCCCTCGGCATAATCAACAAACTTGTAGTCAGCCGGCCGCTTCCGGATGAAAATTTTCGCGGTGCGGCTGGCCAGGTCGTGCGAAAACACCGCGCCGTTGCTCGACACCGCCATCACCCGGCGCGTCACATCGGCTTCACCGTGCAGATACGGTGCCCGGCAGTTGAAAATCGGTTCAGTGAGGAGCGATTCCAGTTCCGGAAGATTCTGCAGGCCTTTTCCGCGTGCGTTGTCGAAGTAGATGAAGCCGGCCCCGCTCAGCAGCAGCCGCGAGATGTCTTCCACTGCCTTTTCCCGGTTGTCGAGCCGGCTGATCGGTTTCGGCTGCAACCCGTAAATCTGGCAGGCCAGCCGCAGCAGCAACGAGCCGCCCGTGCTGGCCTCGCTCTTTTCGATCAGAAACAGCGGCACGCGGCCCTTGCCCAGAAAACCGCCCTGCGCCAGCGCCGGCGACAGCAACAACGAAATCGCCCGCCCAAAATCGCCATTCGACCCAAAGTCATAGTCGCGCAGCAACAGCGCCAGGATCTCCACGGCCTCGCGCGGCGATGGCAGGATCAACGGCTCTCCATCGGCCAGAATCCGCAACTCCCGGTCGTAGCTGTTGACCAGCACGGCGGTTTCGCCGTTCCAGGCCAGCACCGGCACATTCGAAAAAACATCCACTGTCCGGACCAGATCCGGCGAATTCACTGCCGACGCGATGAAGATCCGCGAAGCCGCTTCCGGGAAATTCGCCCGGAATACCTCGCCCTTGTGATTGCGCGACACAAACCGGCACCGGCTCGGATTATCCAAAAACGAAACCATCGCGGCGGCATCCTGCGCATGCAGCCGGCCGTCGTACAGGCGGCACACTTGTTTGGAATAGCCATAGAGCAAATTGGCGACCGATTCCCACGCCTGCCGGGTCCAGATGGCGGCCGGCACACCGAGGTCGATTTCGCGCCCGTCGCCTTCCGTGACGTCGCCTTGCTTGCGGTGAGCCGCCAGCGCTTTTACCGCCGCCGCCACATCCTTGTTCAAGGCGCGTCGGCTCAACCCCAGCTTTTTCACCGCAAAGTTCAGCACGCGTTCCTGGTCGAGCGCATGGTTGTTGAAGGCCGCGGCCAGTTTCACCATTCGCTGCTCCACCTCCCGCCGTGCCATGCCGGTCAGGCCCGCCATGGCCGCCGCCTCCCGCTCAAACAAATCCAGCATCAGCAGTTTGGCATCCGCATCAGGCTTCACCTCGATCGCTTGGGCGATGCGTTCGCGCCACCAATCTGCAAACGTTGCATTCAACTTCGCGCGGCAATCGTCGGCGCCTTTACCCGGGCCGTCGAGTGGAATGCGCGGCAGCAGCACCTGGATCGGTTGCACCTCCTTCGCGAAGCGCACCGCCGCAATCGGAAACTGATAATTCAACGCCGTGTCCGAATCGCCGCAGAACAAAATGCGTTTCGGCTTGAGCCGCTCGATGACCGCCGCCAGCTCCGGCACCAAACCGCCGTTGTCCTTCAAGCCGAACCCGAAAAACCCGGAAATCCCCACCGCCGGAAATCCCGCCTCCGTCTGCGACAGCGCTTTGAATTCGCCTTCAATCACGATCAAATCGCCGCCCACGTTGTTGGCGTCTGCCACTGTCGGCGGCAGATAGGCGTGCACGGTGGTGCCAGCCATCTGGTGATATTTCTTCTTGTCCTTCGGTTCGTCCAGTCGCAGCCGGCCATAGGGTTTGTCGCCGTCGCGAATCGCACTGCCGTCGGCATTCCGATACGGCAGCCACAACCCGGCCGAAGCCTGGCCGCACAACGTCTTGGCCTCGTCGGCGCTGACGTGTCGTACACCGGCGCGCTCCAGCATCTCATTTGAAATTCCCGGTCGCATAATGTTTACCTCAGTTGATGGATAGATTTGTCAGCGGTCAGATGGCCCGCGCCAATGCAGCATTAGCGGTCGTTTCGGCCGCAACGTAGCGCTTCAACAGGCGGACAGCCCAGGTCAGCGAGTGGAGGAACTCGAATGTCTTCAAATATCCGCCCGCCACGCCGACGGCCACCAGCCGGCCATCGCTGCGCTTGGCCAGCCGGCGCGCATGGTTCGGATTCCGGGTTTGCACCCAGACGACCCCGCGCACCGGCTGCCACGCGCACAAATCGTGGTCGCCCACGACCGTGTTGAGTGATGTCTCGGCCATATCAGTTCAAGCTGGGGTCCGAGGGCGGGTTGAGGGGATTCCGGCTCGGCAGCGTCGATGCCGGCAGCCGGCACGGAAGTGTCCGCGTCTGGAGAAACTTCTCCACTGCGGCCACCGAGTAGAACACCGGGCCGCCGCCGCGCTTGGCGGCGGGGTTGGATTTGAAGCGCGGAATGCGCGCCGTGTCGAACCAGTCCCGCAACGTTTCGTTGCTGGGGACGGGATTTAAGTGAGCCTGAATCAGGGTTTTCGCCAGCTGATTCAGCGTGGCCAAACGAGCGGATTGTTGAGTGATTTTAGCATTCATACCAAAGTAGATGTATTTTAAGCAAAGCGGCCGATTCCGTCAAATAAAAGTTGATACCGAATGCACATCGGTTAGAGTTGAATCATGCAACGTTCACCGTTACTTCATTCTTTGGCCATCCTGAGAAAGATCATCGGCCTGACCCAACAAGAAATGGGCGACCTCGTCAACCGCGCCGCTCGCACCATTCAATCCATCGAATTGAACAAGCTGCCCCTCACCGAAGAACTCGCCTTGCGAATTGCCGAGGCCACCGGCGTGGACGAGGCCTGGTTGTTTGCGGGCGATCCCACCAAACCGCCGCAAAAGGGCGTCACTCTGGTTAACGCTGGGAAAGGCGATGGCGAATACACCAAGGCCGATTATGAATTTTACCGCGCTTTGGTTGAGACAAAGTTATGGGACAAAAATGCATTCGAAGCGACCTTGAAAAAGGCCAAGGCGGAAGGGAAACAAGCGGAAGTGGTTGAACTCATCGAGACCAAAATGGATTTGATGGAAAGACAAACGTGGTTCGTTGAAAACGCGGACAAGCAACTGATAACTGAACTCCAACTGATTTTGATCCAAACCAGCTTGAACGACAACATGCGTCTCGCGCGCTGGAGGATTCGCCGGTTCCTGGACGACCTCGCCAAGGAGTTTTCCATAGAGATACCAAAGCTGAAGACACCCGTAGGGATAAATGATTTTGCGAACTTCCCGCAAGCTTTCAGGCAAAGTGAAGAAGCAACGACAGGCGGCCAAGCCCCGGTGACAAATCCAGAACCCCAGTTGCCGCCAGGCTGATCAAGTTTTTTTCGCCTTCGGCCGCAGCGCATAAAACTGCTTGGTCTCCGCGCTGCTCACGCGCCCCTGGTAATGTTTCTTGATGATGGCCTCGGAATTGCCGAATTGCTCCGCCGTCCGGCCGTAGCTGCCCGTGTGCCGGAAATAATGCGAGATCGCCGTGTGCCGCAACACATCCGGCACCCACGGCTTCAGGTTCGGCTGTTCCTCCGACTTCGGCCCATACCCGATGCTCGCGCGCACATTTTTGAGATCAACTCCATACGGCGAGCGGTAAATCTCCCCCGCCTTCCGATACCGGCTCAACCAAGCCTTGAGCGTCTTGCAGATCACCACAATCCGCCCCTTGCCGGTCTTCGTCTGCGTGCCCTTCAAGCGGATTTCACCATCCGCCAGATTGACCTGATCCCACGTCAACCGCGCCGCCTCAAACGGCCGCATCCCGCCAAACAAGCACAGCGCCACATACGGCACCAGATGGCCGTTTTCAAAGTTCTCCGCCGCGCGCAACAAGGCCTCGCACTCGCTCACTGGCAGCACCACCGGTTCGCGATCGTCATCGCTCGTCAACCCTTCGATCTCGACGGCATAGCACGGATTATTCACGCACCAGTGCCGTTTTCCCTTCATGCACCAGGTGAAGAAGCTGGAAATCGCCCGGCAAAAGGCATCCTTGGTGTTGGCAGCGACATTCTGCTGGGCCAGATATTTTTCAATGTGCTCCGGCAACACATCCGTCACCCGCAGGTTGCTGACATTTTTGACAAAGTGCGTCACCCGATTGCGAAGATGGTTTTTGGTCAGAATTCGCAGATCCGTGGTGGTGGCCAGCCAGTCAGTATAAGCTTTCAACGCCTCGTCTAGCCGTGGGGATTCCTTGATGGTTTTTGGTTTGCCCGTACGCAGCCAGTGATCCACGGCGGTGATCAAATCATTGTCCTGCTCCAGCCGCTTGAAAGCGGCCTCGGCGATGCCGATCTGGTCATCCGTCAGCCGCGTCGCGCGCAACGCCGCCACGCCGTTGGCTGCATGAAATTCACCCTCTAATTCCGTGTGCCGATACTGCGCCTCCTCGGCGCGCGCGAAGTTCTCGCGAATGCGTTCCCCGTTGCGGCGTGTGCCGGTGACCCGCCAGCTTGGGGTGCCCGTC
>CAIXBQ010000025.1 GCA_903917705.1 uncultured Verrucomicrobia subdivision 3 bacterium
TCAGGAGATTCGTCGCGATCCGCTGCGGATCCCGACTCCAATGATACCAACCCATGCCGGCTGCATCTTTCGGGCAGCGGAACCAGCCTTGGTAACCACACATTACCTTACCCCGCACGGACGTGGTGTCCACGATGCCAGAATGGCCCGTCGGCTTCCTTGCGGCAGTCGGCTGTTTCTGACCCGTTGTGCAGCCGGCTACCAGGGATATAACAACAACCATTGCGATTCGGTTTATTGTGTGTGTAATCATGTTCATTCGTTTCATGGATTTATTGATTCTTTGACGTTTTTAGTGTCGGTAAAATTGGAATTTCTGGTGGGGCATAGTCACCTCTCAGAAAGCGGGTTTTCATTCCCCGGGTGACCTCGGACGAAAGCAAGGGCCGCTGCCAGGCGCAAGCCACATGGTCGAGATTAACGTTGGAAAGAGGCACTCCAGCCACGAACCGGAAACGGAAAGAATGCTCGCCACGATCGCTGAAATGCCCGCGAGCGGGCGGTACGGCATTCGTCTCCTGGCATGCCAGCACGGAGCTGCGGAGCAAGGTGAATCCGAGGCGCCGCGGTTCCGCGTCAAGAGCGAACACGTCCGGGCAAATCACCGCCGCGTCCAACCCGTCCAGCGGTTTCTTGAGGCGCAAGCGCACCCAGTCCCGCCACGGAAATTCACGGCCATCAGCAGGACGAATCAATGAACCGCCCATGATGCCATCCTCTCTTTCCGCAATCTCCAGTGGCAGTTCCCACTCCAGCTTCAAAATGCGAAACCTCTCGGCCCAGAAAACCCGCAAAAGCAATTCCACCCAGGGCTGGTTGTGATAAACCCGCCACTCCGCCTGCATTGTGCTGGCGCCGATCTTCCCATTTTGAATCAGCGAGCCCATCAATGGGCCTTGGTCAACCAGTTGCGGCTCATCCCAAACAACCAATTGTTGACTGATTCGGGCGTAACGATCAATGCCGTGAGACCAAGTGTCGGTTCGATCCTCGTATGTCGCCAGTCGAGGCAATGGAAAAAGACCCGCCTGAGGGAATTCCAACCGAGAAGCAGCTTCCAGATTAACGGACGGTCCATTCCCGGCCTGCAACCAGCTTGGCCCGACTGACACAAGTTTCTGTACTGGCCCGCCATCGCCCTCCGACGCCTGTACGATCCGCAGAGTCTTCATTTCTCCGGGTTCGGCAATTACGGGGAACAGCAGGCGGACTTGCAGCTTGTCCGTGCTTTCCGGATGCATCACCTGGCAGGCAACCAGCCTGTCTTTTTCATCAACCAGCCGCCAGGAAGGTTTCCAAGGAGTCCATTCCAGAAACGGTTCCATTTCCACATAGTCGTTAAATGGATGATCAGAGGCATTTAGCAAGATTATCCGTTGGGCAGGATTTTCAGCCAGACCCACCAGACGCCGGCGCAGGGCATAGGCCGCAGTCTCATCCGCTGCGGCTAACGCCTGCCCAAGCTGGGTGTCTACATCCTGGAAGGCACTGGGCAGACAGGTGCCCCCGAGGGTGTCGTGAAAATGATGGAAACAGACACGCTTCCACGCGGCTTCGAGCGCGCCGTCCTTCGTTCCGACACCAATGGCGATTTCCGCCTGGGTCAGCCGATGTTCCGCTTTGCGCAACGCCACCTTCACCGGACGATGCACAGAGTAACAGCCCACGGCGTGCATTTGCAGTTCACCCACCACCAAGGGAAGTTGTGGAATTTCCGGCGCGATCGCGGAAAAAAATCTCTGTGGCGAGGAAAACTCCAGCCGGATGCCGGGAAAACTCTCGCGATGCGCCCGACACCACTCGATCATGGACTCCGTCGGCCCGCCCCCATGGTCGCCGATGCCGACAAAACACATGGTGTGGTGAATTGTCTCGGGAAGTTCCGTCAGTGAGGCGCGAATATGGGCTTCATCAAGTCCAGCCGCAGTGGTGTATGACTGGGCAATGCGAAAGGTGGTCACCTCGGGGCCGTCCGCATAGCCGCGCCACCGAAAAAGCCGCCCCGGCAGTTTCAATTCCTGCTCCTGCGGCCTCATCATTACATAAAAAGGCTGACCCGCTTTTCGCATCAGAAGCGGCAAGGTGGCGGCATGGCCGAAACTGTCTACGTTGTAGGCCACCTTCGGCCAGTCGTTGAAATATTCACCAAAGAGCACCTTGCCGACTGTAATCTGCCTCTCTATGGCAAAGCCGCTGGGGAGATTGCAGTCGGGTTGAATATACCAGCCGCCCACGAGATTCCAGCGCCCGTTTTTGACGTGCAGGCGGATGCGCTCAAACAAAGCCGGGTCCAACCGGTGAATCTGCTCATAGACCCATGCTTCGCCCCGGTTGTAAATAATGTCCGGATGGCGGTCCAGCAAATTGCAGATGTAATAGCTCGTGTTCAGCACCTCATCCAGCCCGTCGCGCCAGGACCACAGCCAGATCGGATCCAGGTGGGCATTGAATATAATATGAACTGTCTTGGTCTTCATTGGAGTCATGTATTGTTATATGTGGCAGACAATATTAATTGCAGCCCGCCGTAGCAGGGAAGGCTCGGTGGTTTCGTCCATTCGCATGTCGACGCCGATTAATGGTTCGATAAGTGTCAGGGTGATCTGGAAATTCATCGGCAATCATTGATCCATCTTTTGTGGGGGTTGCATTAATCACAAGCCCGGCAGGGTTTCACTGAAAAGCTCGCGTTCAATCATAAGGCAAACGGCGTGGTAAATGGGCAGGTGCAATTCCTGGATCTTGAACGTCTCCGTTGCTGGCACGGGAATGATGACATCACAAAGACCTGCCATCCGCGACGGCTGGCTGCCTGTCAGCCCAAGGGTGACTAGGCCAAAAGCGCGGGCGACTTTAAGCGCGGAGACGACGTTTTTGGAATTGCCCGAGGTGCTCAACCCCAGCAGCACGTCGCCCCGACGGCCATGCACATACACTTGCTGCGCAAAAACCATTTCCGCCGCCACGTCGTTCCCAATCGCCGTGGTCAAAGCCGCGGGGCCGGTCAAGGCCATCGCCGCCACACCGCCTTGAAGCTTTTCGGCGATTTCCCGCCAGTCGTCACATCCGGATTGCTGCAGTAATCCACGATCCTTCGGCCCGATCGCCCGCCGCAAAACAAAGCTTTTGACCAGTTCTCCGACGATATGTTCGGCATCGGCCGCGCTGCCGCCATTACCACACACGAGCAATCGGCCGCCGGCATGATGCGAATCACAAATAGTTTCCACCGCCCGGGCGATGGTCCCACCCAAATGCGCCAATTCCGGATACCGGAGCAACAGATCTTCACCGACCTGCAGACTGAATGGTTTCAGAGTCATAAGTTTATCCCAAGACGGAAGCCGCCACCGACAGGCACGCAAAATCACCAATCGCCTCACCCAAGACCGCAGGAACCACACGGCAGGTGCGGGTACTGGCAGCGAGAGCCTCATCCCTGATCACACGTTCGACCGTGGCCTCAAACAAATCGTGGTGGCGCATGAAAATTCCACCAATCACAATCAACTCGGGATTGAGAATATCAATTAACATCGCTAGGCTGCGGCCCAGATGTTCGGCGACAATGTTGAAAATACTGACACCCACCGGGTCGCCAGCACGCGCTGCCTCAATAACCTCGCGCGCGGAGAGTTGCGCCAGCGCTTTCTCGTTGCGACAGAATAAAACTTCCCCGTTTTTTTCCCAAAGCTTTCGGATTTCCTGCTGCGCCAGCCGCGCGATGCCGCCGCCGCTGCAAAAACCCTCGACGGAACCGTGCTTGCCGTATCCCAGCGGACCGTCTGGCTCCAGGCGCACATGGCCCACTTCACCCGCGAGATTGTTGGTGCCGGTGTAGAGCCGTCCGTTCAAAATCAGACCCGCCCCCATGCCGGTGCCGAAGGTCAGGAAAATCATGTTTTGGCAGCCGCGGCCGGCACCCCATTTCCATTCCGCCAGCGCGCAGGCATCCGCGTCATTTTGCAGGCGGGCGGGGATCTGGAGCGCCGCTTCAAAGTACCCGGTGACGTGAATCTCATCCCAACCCGGGAGATTGGGCGGACTTAAAATCACGCCGCGCCGCCCATCCAGAGGGCCGCCGCAACTGATCCCAATACCGGAAATATTTGAATGAACCAATCCGTGCCGGGGCAACAATTCCTGGGTCCGGTTTTCCAGCGCGGCCAGAACCGATTGCGGCCCGAGTGCCGTTTCGGTCGCAAACGCGGTGCGCTCCAAGATTTCGACCCCGGCCGGCACCTTTCGGCCGAGGACCACGGCGCACTTGGTGCCGCCAATGTCAAAGCCGAGCAAGTAATCAGGTTTCATTATCAATATTTATTCAGGCTTCCCAACCGGATGGGAGTAATCCGAGCTATAGCGTCATCGGGTTATAGAGCGTAATCGTTCCCGTGCCGGAAAGGCTGGAATATGGCCCGTTCCACTTCATTACATTTAGCAGTTTGATGTTCGTGTTGAAACCACCGCCGCTATAGCCGCCCGTGCCCAGATTGTCGGTGCCTAGGTTGAAGACGTTCACATCGCAGTTGGCCGTATTGACGCCAATATTGACACCATAGGCGCCCATGTTTAGCACGTTTTCGCTGCTGGCGCCGTTAATCAGGAGCAAGATTTCATTCGGCCGGGTAATAGGATTGATCACGGCGGTCAAAATATTCGCCTCCACGATCCAGCCGGGAATTCCAAAGTTGCACCGATCCACTGCGTTGCCGTTTGAGTGGCATCCCTCCACCCAGCCCTGGGTGGAACTGCCAACACAGATAAAATGAAGATAAGCCACGCCGCGCACTTTTCGGATCACATGGTTGTCACAACGGTTGGCCGCAAAATCCACGCCGTTATACACGCCGGTCAGCGCGATATTGACCACATACTGGTTCGCCCCGTTGCCTCGGATGCAATAGGGATAGGTGGTGACCGTCCCGCCGGCCGGATTGTTGTTGGGATAGAAGAAGCGGATGCCTCGGATGCCGGCGTTAGAGCCGTTCAAGGTGATCAAGGCCGGGTCGGTATTCGGCGTTGCCGTGCCGGCCCCTTCATATCCCATTAGAACCGTGCCCAGGCTGCAATCGGACTGATCCCTTTGAGGCACGGAGGAGGAGCCGCGGAGTTCCACATTGGCGGGCACGGTCAAGTGGGAATTGAGGCGATACCATCCCGCCGGCAGATACACCACGCCCCCGCCGGCATTGCCGGCATCAGTGAGTGCCGATTGGATGGCCGCCGTGGCATCCGCCGCCGGCAATCCGGTTTGCGGCACGGAATACGGGGCGTTATAGGGTGCGGCGGTCACGTTATAGAGCGCGGCACGGGTGACTTTGGGGCAGGTCGTTTGCGTATAGGAAGTCGGACTGGTTCCCGGGGCAGTCACCGTTATTATGCCCGCTACAGGCCCGGTGACGGTGCTGTCACAGACGTGAACGTAGCCACCCGTATTATTTTGAATGCTGTAAGTACTGCCGTTCAGGACGCTGCGCAGGAAGGACATTCCCCAACGGGTGTCAATACTGTCAACCTTTACCGCAATCGTGGTGTTGGTAATGTTGACCCACAGGAATTCCCCGCAAAAAGAGATGCGCGAGCCGGCCACAATGTTGATGCCATAAAGATAATCGGAACAGGCGAGTCCAAAGAACTGATCCCATTCCAGATCCCCAAAGGTGAAAGCAATGCCATTGGCGCGGGTCCAGGTGTTTAACGTGGCGAGGCCGGGGGCATTGTAAGACCCGCCGGCATTCGCCCAATAGGAATTGTTGAAGGTGACGTTTTCCCAGGTGCTAACGTCCGCGCTGTTATAGGCCACAACTCCCCGGTAAAGCGCCGTGCCCTTGACATTCTTCACGGTGGAAAGTTCATGCGCCCGCGTGATGTCCAGGGCGCAGATGCCGATGCCGCGGTAAGAATTCAACAGGGTGCAATTGATGATGCTAGAAGACATGTAGGTCCCAGGCATGCCACTTGACCTGTCGCACAGGAAGCTGAACGTATAATTGTAAGCTACCGGCGAAGTGGCATTCTGATTCGGATAAAAAGTCGTCATTCCCACGACGCCAGCACTGCCGCCGATTAGGAACAAAACCGGTCCGGTATCCCCAGGAACCAGGTTGGCCCGAACCACCGTGCCATAAGCATACGGGCTGGAGACGGAATCAGGATCCTGCCAATCCCCCCGCAAGGTGACAAACGAGGGCACAGAAATGGTGTTGGTGACGATATAAGTGCCCGCCGGAAGATACACCGTGCCGCCGCCGGAATTGTAACAGTCATTCAGGGCGTTTTGAATCGCGACCGTGCTGTCGATAACCCCGGTCGGATCAGCACCGTAACGCAGATTGGTCGCCACATAATCGGCGACCACCACATCCTCGGTGCCATACACCGTGTTGATGATCGCCGGCGTTGCGGTTTCTGGAAACACATTGGTGACGGTGACCACTGAAGTGGCGGAACTGACGGTGCTGCCGGAGTCATAGACGGCTTGGGCGCTGACAGTGTAGGAGCCGGCAGTGACGTTGTTGGCGGTGAGCGTGTAGGGGGCGCTGGCGGCTGAACCCAGGAGGGTGGCGCCATTATAAA
>CAIXBQ010000026.1 GCA_903917705.1 uncultured Verrucomicrobia subdivision 3 bacterium
CCAATGAACCGGCTGATCCATTGCGTCCGTGAAACACTTTGTCGGCAATCACGCCGGCAAAATTAACAACCAACAACCAAACTCATTATGAGCACAACAAAAACGAAACCCGCGCCTAATGGCGCCGCCAGCGCAACCGCGTCTCCCGACCCATCCACCTACCGGATCAATCCCGAAGTGGAGGCCAAGATTGACGCCCACATCAAAGAGAACCCAAAACATTGGGCTTACCTGCAAAGCATGCCCCGCGACCGCCTGGAGCGCACCGTCGTCCTGAATGAAGTGCGCCAACTCGAACGTCAGGAGCGGATGCGCGATGGCATGATGAAAAAAATCAACGCCAATCCCGAACTGAAACAGGCTTACGAGATTCTGGTAAAGAACGTCCCGGAAGAACAACGCGAAGAAGTCATGAGCCAGATCGCGCGCCAGACCCAACGCGCCGTTTCCCGCTCACAAACCCAGCAACAAACCAAAGGACAGGCGGTTGGTGTTTGATGACGCTCATGCCGGTCTGACTCTGGCAGCAGAGTCAGACCGCACCCCGATTGGGCCGCAGAATTCAAGTGCTTCATTCATAGGCACTAAATATGCTGCAAATTCAACAATCGGGGGGTGTTTTGCGTTTTTACGCTCCTTTCCGTCTGAAATATATGTGCGAGTTGACAATATTCTGGACACTTCGACCTGAAGGCAAATCAGCTTTCACGGCTTGCGTTCGGCTTTCTCCTTTGTTCCCCACTTTCATTGGCACACCTCAATATTCAGAAAGGAAAGAATGTGAAAACAATTTTCCAGCCTGATATTCGGAACGAAAGCATGGTCCAGGGGTTGTCTGATGGGTTGCGTCATGCCCTTCCTGAACATCATAGGTCCGGTGGTGATTAAGCTCCGCTTTGAGCGGGGGTGGTCACAGGAGGTTCTGGCGGCGCGGTTGCAATGCCAGGAAGGTGATGTTTCGCGTGACGTGGTGGCCAACATCGAATCCGGCCGCCAACAAATCACGGATAAACATATCCGGGCACTGCAAAAGGCGTTCGAGGTGCCAGTCGTTCGGCTTTTTCCCAAGACGGTTCAAGACCTGGACGAAAAATTTGCCCAGCGTCTGCCCGTCACTCCCAAGAAAACACCACGTCAACGCCGGCACTACAACCGACGCTAAACCAAACCTCAAACCAACTCGGCTTGCCCCTCCGGGCCGGTGCTGGCAGATTTTCCATGGCAGTCAGACGAACAACGGCAAATGACCAGCTTGACCTTTTTTCCCAGAGGCCGACTTATGAAAGCATTGACACAATACGGCCGCCAGGCCGAGAAACACTGGCGCGAACATTGCCCGAAAATGGTGAGCGCACTGGAGGCGCAGGGACAGTTGCACGCGATGTTGCTGGAGGCCGAGGAGAAGACGAAGGACGAAATGATCGACCTGACGCAACAATTCAGAAAACAGGGACTGACCGCACAGCAGGCGCACGACCGGGCCTGGGAAATGGTGCGGGAGAATTACATCCTGCTGCCCGCCGAGACCTAGCCGCCGGCGACTCGCCCAAAAATCTTAACAGCTATCGCATCACCGACGCCGACCGGCTGGGCGAGGGCGGACCCAAGCAGAAGTTTTCCCAAAATCTCAAGGCCATCGAAATTCTGCGGGCGCTGGATGCCGAAAACCGTCCGGCATCAACGGACGAAAAAGCGTTGCTGGTAAAATATGTCGGCTGGGGCGCGATGCCCCAGGTGTTTGACGTGGACAGCACGGGCTGGCGCAACGAACAAATCCGTCTTTCTGAAATGCTGTCCGACGAGGAACACCGTTCCGCCCGCGCCACCACCATCAACGCCCATTACACCGCCCCGGTCGTCATCCGCTCCATGTATGAGGCCGCCCTGCGCTTCGGCTTTCAGGGCGGGCAAATTCTGGAACCGGCCAGCGGCATCGGCCATTTCATCGGCCTCATGCCGGAGGCGATGCTGAAAAAATCAGCCATCACCGGCGTTGAAATTGATCCGCTGACCGCGCGCATCGCCCAAGCGTTGTATCCCGATGCCGACATCCGCCAGCAGCCATTTGAAAAATCCAAACTGATGGACGATGCTTTCGACCTCGCCATTTCCAATGTGCCGTTCGGTGATTACACCGTCCATGACCCGCGTTGGAATGATTTCAAGTTTCCCATCCACGATTATTTCTTTGCCGCCGCCTTGGACAAGGTGCGTCCGGGCGGGCTGCTCATGCTCGTCACGTCCCGTCACACGCTGGACAAAATGGATTCATCGTTGCGTGAAACGCTCTCACAGAAAACTGAATTCCTCGGTGCAATCCGGTTGCCCAACACTGCGTTCAAGAAAAACGCCGGCACGGAAGTGACCACCGACATCGTGATGCTGCGCAAGCTGCACGGCGGTGAATCGCCGTGCGGCCCGGCTTGGAAAGCCTCGGTGGATTTCACCAACGACCGTCAGGAAAAGTTTTCCATCAACGAATACTTCGCCGCCCATCCTGAAATGATGCTGGGTAAAATGCGGCTCGCCCGCGGCATGTATCGGGACGGCGAACCCGTGCTGGAACCCGACCACCGTGAACTTGGTGAAGCCCTGGCGCACGCGGTTGCACGGCTGCCACAAAACATCTACGCCGTCCAAACTGAATCCGTTAAAACTTTTGACCCGTCCATTCCCGCGCCGGATTACATCAAACCCAATGCCTACTGCGTTCACGAGGATGGCCGGCTTTGTCTGAACGAAGATGGCGTCCTGAGTCCGCTGGATGATCTGCCGGTCGAAACCCGTTCGCGGATTCGCCGGATGATTGACGTGCGCGATGCCGTGCGGGACTGCCTGCGCGCACAGCTCGACGGCAGCGGGGATGAACGGGTGATTGAGACCCGTGAAAAGCTGAATCAGGCCTACGACCGTTTCGTCGGTCGGTTTGGATACCTCAACGTCCCGGTCAATCAGCGCGCGTTTCACGGCGACCCCGATTTGCCGTTGCTGCTTTCGCTGGAACATTACGACGAAGAAACCCGTCGGGCGGTCAAGGCCGCAATTTTCCGCGAACGCACCATACACCATAAACAGCCGGTTCAATCCGTTGGCTCGCCGAAAGAGGCGTTGCTGGTGTCACTGAATGAAAAAGGCCGGGTGGATTTGGATCACATGACTGCCTTGTTGGCCCGTCCGGCGGAAGAGTTTTTGCCCGACTTGAAGGGCATGGTTTTTCTTAACCCGAAATCCAAGCAATGGGAAACCGAAGACCACTACCTTTCCGGCAACGTCCGTGAAAAACTTGTCGCCGCCGAAACCGCCAGCGCCCATGACCCGCGCTTCCTCGAAAATGTCGAGGCGCTGAAATCGGTGCAGCCGGCGGATTTGCCCGCCCCGGAAATTGACGTGCGGCTTGGCGCATCCTGGTTGCCGCCCTCGGACGTGCAGGATTTCGTCCACGGGTTGCTCGGCGTTCCGTCCGGCGTTGAGGTCGGCCACATCCACGCGCTCGGCTCGTGGCACGTCACCGGCAATTGGGAGGCGAAAGGGGCGACCGCCAACACGACCGATTGGGGCACGAACCGTTATACCGCCCTCGAACTCATTGAGGAAACGCTCAATCTAAAGACGCCGACCGTTTATGATTATGTGGACAAGAAACCCGTCGTCAACGCGCAGTCCACCGAGGCCGCGCGGGAAAAGCAGGAACGCATCAAGGAACGGTTCAAGGAATGGATTTGGTCAGATGACGGGCGGCGCGAACGGCTCGTGCGGCTTTACAACGACTCGTTCAATCATTCCCGTGTCCGCACATTCAACGGCGAACACCTGACGCTACCCGGCGCGAGCGCGGATGTTCAGTTGCATACACACCAGAAAGCCGGTGTCTGGCGCATCCTGCAAACGCCCAACACGCTGCTCGGCCATGTCGTCGGCGCGGGCAAGACCTACACCATGGTCGCCGCCGCGATGGAGTTGAAACGGCTGGGATTGGCGCGCAAGCCCATGTTTGCCGTGCCCAACCACATGCTCGGCCAGTTTTCAACCGAACTGCTCATGCTGTATCCGGGCGCAAACATTCTCGTGGCCGGCAAGGAGGATTTTGAATCACAGAATCGCAAGAAACTTTTCAGCCGCATCGCCACCGGCAATTGGGATGCCGTCATCGTCACGCACTCCGGTTTCGAGCGCATTCCGTTGTCCCAGGAAACCCAGGAGCGTTTCTTCAATGAGCAGTTGGAGGAATTGGAAAAGATCAAACGGGAAAACGCCAACCCGGACAACCGGCGGCTGGTGAAGGAACTGGAAAAGGCCAAAAAACGGCTGGAGGCCAAACTCGAAGCGCTTGCCGCTACTCATAAAAAAGACAACACGCTGACCTTCGAGGAACTCGGCATTGACCGGATCTTCGTGGACGAGGCGCACTATTTCAAAAATCTCTTTTACATTTCCAAGATGACGCGCATCGCCGGGCTGCCGCAGACGGCCAGCGAACGCGCCTTCGACATGTATTTGAAAGTTCGCCACATCCAGTCAGCAAATAACGGCGGCGGGGTCGTCTTCGCCACCGGCACGCCCATCGCCAACAGCATGGCCGAAATGTTCACCATGCAGCGTTATTTGCAGCCGGAGGATTTGAAAAAGCACAATCTCGGCCACTTTGATTCTTGGGCGGCCACGTTCGGCGAGCCGGTGACGGCGATGGAACTTTCCCCGGACGGCGCGGGCTACCGGCTCAACACGCGCTTCGCGCGGTTCATCAACGTGCCGGAGCTGATGCAGATTTTCCGGCAGTCGGCGGACGTGCAGACCGCGCAGATGCTCAATCTAGCGCGCCCGAAATTGGAGGGCGAGAAACCGGCGATCCGCAATGCGCCGGCTTCGGCGGAGTTGAAGGAGTTTGTCGAGGGACTGGCGAAGCGCGCCGAGGCGCTGAAGCGCGGCCGCATTGATCCGCGCGAAGACAACATGCTCAAAATCACCACCGAAGGCCGCAAGGCCGCGCTGGATTTGCGGCTGATGAAACCCAGTCTGCCGGATGATCCGCAGAGCAAAGTAAATCTCGCCGTGGAAAAGATTCAGCAGATTTGGGAGGCGACGAAGGATGATCGTTTGGCGCAGCTTGTGTTTTGCGATTTGTCCACGCCGCAAGACCGTGGCTTTTCCGTGTATCGGGACATGGCCGACAAGTTGAAACGGCTGGGCGTCCCGGAAAATGAAATCGCCTTCATTCAGGATTACGATGCGGACAACGCGAAGCTGGGCCTGTTCCGTTCGGTTCGCGCGGGCAAAGTCCGTGTCTTGTTCGGCAGCACGCAGAAAATGGGTTCGGGAACAAACGTGCAGGAACGATTGATTGCCTTGCATCACCTCGACGCCCCGTGGCGACCGGCGGACGTGGAACAGCGCGAAGGTCGGATTCTCCGGCAGGGCAATAAGAATTCGAGCGTGCAGATTTATCGCTACGTCACCGAAGGCTCGTTCGATGCCTATATGTGGCAGACGTTGGAAACCAAGGCCAAGTTCATCGCCCAGGTGATGAGCGGGGACATGACGATTCGCCGGCTCGAAGACATGGACTCCGCTGCTTTGACCTACGCCGAAGTCAAGGCCATCGCGTCGGGGAATCCGCTCGTCATTGAAAAAGCCCAAGTGGACGCCGAATTGATCCGGTTGACCCGGCTGCGTTCCGCCCACGCCGAGGAACAGTATCGCATCCGCAGCAGCGTGCGCCATTCGCATCAGGAGGTTCAGACATGGACGGAACGGCTCGCAAACTTGCGCGAGGATTTGACGCTCCGGCAGGATACATCTGGTGACAAATTCCGAATCGAACTGGACAAGCAGACTTTGGACAATCGCGGCGTCGCCGGGGAGTTGCTGTTGCGTCGGGCGGAGAAAATCAAAACCCGGTTCGGTGAGGACATTCGCATCGGGCGCTTTGCCGGTTTTGATTTGTTCATCCGCTCCGGTTTCAACAACACCGCCGAACTCGTTTTGCGCGGCAAAAACAGTTACAGCACCCGCGTCACCGACACGGCGCTGGGCACCATCCGTTCGCTCGAATCGGTGGTGCAGGGTTTTGAGGAACGCGCGGCGCGGCTGGAATCCGACATCAAAGATTCGCAAAAGCGCGCAACCGAACTGGAGGCCAAGGTCGGCTCGCCATTTGAGAAAGAGGAACGGTATCACCACCTGGCCCGACGCCAGTCGGAAATCGAGGAGCAGCTTGACCTCACCAAGAATCAGGCACCAAGCCAAGTGGATGCAGCGACCACTGACGAGCGCGAGGAAAATTCCGAGAAGCAAACCGAAACAAAATCAATCCAGCAGACCCGGCGGGCTGCGGTTCGTGTATGAATTCAGAAGACCGATTGAAGCGCTTGTTCGCAGCGTCACCAGAACAAATGGAGGCCATTGACGGCATTCTTGAATTTGGAGTTCAGAAAAAACCAATGGCAACGTCTGGCCCGCTGCTCATGGGTATGTCAGCTTCTGCAAAGCTGCTTGGCGTCAGCCGCGCGACCCTCTGGCGGATGACCAAAGCCGGATTGCTACAAAAGATTGAAGTGCTGCCCGGTAGTTTCCGGCTCCGCCGTTCCGATCTGGAGGCCATCGCCGCAGGCCAGAGAAATGTTGGCTCTTCCTAACGCAGATTCACGGCGTCATACGACCGTTGAACAAAATCGGTTTTCGGCAACCGACGATCTGCAAATTCACAAAGGCTATACCTCTCAAAATCGATGGATGACGTTCGCTTGCGCCGTGTGTTTGGAAATGTGTTTGTGGATGTGTTTGTTTTTGCTCGCCACATTTCAGGGAGTTCGCCTTGTCTCACAAAAATGACTCCAAACGCAGAAAACTCATAAAACCAAATAAAAACGGCCCTGAAACGTGAGTCTCAGGGCCGGAAATTGGTTGCGGGGGCTGGATTTGAACCAACGACCTTCAGGTTATGAGCCTGACGAGCTACCGGGCTGCTCCACCCCGCGATCAAGGAAACTCATTATTGTCACATCGCCGGCCGCAGGGCAAGTTAATTCAAAACGGGTTCACGCCATGCCGCAGCCAGTAGCCCGGCAGCTTCAAAAATTCCAGCTCGAGCTTGTGTGTCACCTTCAGCCGGCGCCAGTCGGCCCGCGCAAAGGCGTAATACGACGGGCGCGAATAAAAGTTTAGCTCCGGCGCAAAATGCTCAAACGTCTTCAGCGCCCGCCGCGCATGATACCACGAGGTGACCAGCACAACGCGCTGCACCTTTTCCGCGCGCAGCCGCTGGAGCGTGAACTCCGCGTTCTCCCGCGTCGTCAGCGACTTGTTTTCAACTTCAATGGCGCCGGCCGGCACCCCGGACTGCAGGAGCAGCTGGAGGTTGATGCCGTCGTCGCCCGCCCCGGTGATGAGGATGCGCGGGGCCACGTGCTGTCGGAAAAGTTCCGCCGCGCGCAGCGGACGTTCATGGTTGCCGCCCCCCAGGACAACAATCACGTCCGCCGACGCCACCGGCCCGCTGTCCACGCACAGGATTTTTTCCGGATAGTAGCAAGCCGTGACGACCGCTAGCGCCGCCAAAAGGAAGATCCCGATGGCCGTGCGGAAAATCAGTTTGCGAATCACGGCCATAAGCTACCCAAGCCCGGCCGGTTTTGGAATCAAATCCACCATCGCCCGCCGAGCCATGGGCAGGCGGTGGCCTGGTTTGGTCCACCCCAGCGGTGTCTCGTTTTCGCCGGTTGTCGCGGGTTGTATCATGTCAAATCCGGCGAATCACCGGTTTGATGCTTCCCGCGTCCCTAAACCCGCCCTGATTGCAACGGATGATATGCCTTTGGCAAAAAAGGAGAGGTCCCCCACCCGGCGGACGGTTAGTTTGTGCAGAAATAAAGGCGGGCGGACACCGCCGGAAACCATTTTGAGTTCAAAAACCACCAAAGCACTGATTTGACATGAAAAAAACGCCTGTTTTCAAAACCATTGACGGCTGCGAAGCCGCCGCCTACGTCGCTTACCGCGTCAATGAGACGATGGCGATTTATCCCATCACGCCGTCCTCGCCCATCGCCGAATGGTGCGATCAGTGGGCGTCCGAAGGCAAAAAGAACCTCTGGAACACCATGCCGGCCATCGTGGAGATGCAGAGCGAAGGCGGGGCGGTGGCCGCCGTCCACGGCATGCTGCAGACAGGCACCATGAGCACCACGTTCACGGCGTCGCAGGGGCTCCTGCTGATGATTCCGAACATGTTCAAGATCGCCGGCGAACTGCTGCCGACGGTCTTCCACGTCACCGCCCGCACGGTGGCGACCCACGCGCTCTCCATTTTTGGCGACCACAGCGACACATGGCCTGCCGGACGACCGGCTGGGGCATGCTGGGCGCGGCTTCGGTGCAGGAGACCATGGATTTTGCGCTGATTTCGCAGGCGGCCACCCTGCGTTCACGGCTGCCGTTCATCCATTTCTTCGACGGCTTCCGCACATCGCATGAGGTTTCCAAGATTGAAATGCTCGACGAGACGGTGATCCGCGCGCTGATTGACGACAAGATCATCGCCGCGCACCGCGCGAACTCGATGACGCCCGACAAGCCGGTGCTGCGCGGCACGGCGCAGAATCCCGACGTGTTCTTCCAGGGCCGTGAGGCGGCGAACGGCTTCTATTCCGCCTGCCCCGACATCGTCCAGAAGGTCATGGACGAATTTGCCGCGCTGACCGGGCGCAGCTACAATTTGTTCGACTACACCGGTGCGAAAGACGCGGAGCGCGTCGTGGTGCTGATGGGGTCCGGCTGCGAGGCCGCCCACGAGGCCGTGGAGCACCTCATCGCGAAAGGCGAAAAGATCGGCCTGTTGAAAGTGCGGCTGTATCGTCCGTTTGACGGCAAGCGCTTTATCGCCGCCCTGCCGGCTTCCGTGAAGAAAGTCGCCGTGCTCGACCGCACGAAGGAGCCGGGCGCGACGGGCGAACCGCTCTATCAGGACGTGGTCACCGCGCTGATGGAAGAAACCGCCGCCGGCCGCTCGCATTTGAAGGCCGTGCCGCAGGTGTTCACCGGCCGCTACGGGCTGTCCTCGAAGGAATTCACCCCCGCGATGGTCAAGGGAGTGTTCGACAACCTCACGGTGTCCGCTCCGAAGAATCATTTCACCGTCGGCATCAACGACGACATGAACCACACCAGCCTGGCGTATGACGCCAATTTCTCCACGGAACCGGCCAACGTCGTCCGCGCGCTGTTCTACGGCCTGGGCGCCGACGGCACGGTGGGCGCGAACAAGAATTCCATCAAGATCATCGGCGAGGAAACGGAAAACTACGCGCAGGGCTACTTCGTCTACGACTCGAAGAAGTCCGGCTCCATGACCGTTTCGCATCTGCGCTTCGGCCCGCAGCCGATCCGCTCCTCCTACCTGATCTCGAGCTCCAACTTTGTCGCCTGCCATCTGCCGGTGTTTCTGGAGCGCTACGAAATGCTCCGCAGCCTCGTGCCCGGCGGCACGTTCCTGCTCAACACGCCGCAGTCGAAGGACGCCGTCTGGGCGAGTCTCCCGACACCGGTGCAGGAAATCCTGCTCGCGAAGAAGGCGAAGTTCCACGTCATCTACGCCACCAAGGTGGCCCGCGTAAGCGGCATGGGCGGACGCATCAACACCATCATGCAGGTCTGCTTCTTCGCGCTGTCCGGCGTGCTGCCCAAGGACGAGGCGATCGCGGCCATCAAGAATTCCATCAAGAAAACCTACGGCAAGAAGGGCGACGAAGTCGTCCAGATGAACCTGAAGGCCGTGGACAACACGCTGGCGAATCTCCACGAGGTCAGCGTGCAGGATAACAAGGTCAACGGCACCGGCCCGCTGCTCCCGTCCATCACCCCGAACGCCCCGGCCTTCGTCCGCAATGTGCTCGGCAAGATCGCCGCCGGCGACGGCGACGAGTTGCCCGTGAGCTGCTTCCCGAACAACGGCTCCTTCCCGACCGCGACCGCCCAATACGAGAAGCGCAATCTCGCGCTGGAGATTCCGGTCTGGGACGAGAAGATCTGCATCCAATGTCTCAAGTGCGTGGCCATCTGCCCGCACGCCACCATCCGCGCGAAAGTTTATGAGCCGGCGGAACTGAAGAACGCCCCGCCGACGTTCAAGACCGCCGACTCGCGCATTCCCGAATTCAAGGGCCAGAAATTCACGTTGCAGATCGCGGCGGAAGACTGCACCGGCTGCGCCATCTGCGTGGACGTCTGCCCGGCCCGCAACAAGACCGAGACCAAGCTCAAGGCCATCAATATGCGCCCCCAGCCGCCGCTGCGCGCGGCGGAGAGCGTGAACTGGGATTATTTCCTGAACCTGCCGGAGATCGACCGGCGCAAGATCAAGTCCGGCACGCTGCGCCAGCAGCAGCTGCTGCAGCCGCTGTTCGAGTTCAGCGGCGCGTGCGCCGGCTGCGGCGAGACGCCCTACATCAAGATGGTCACCCAGTTGTTCGGCGACCGCATGGTCGTGGCCAACGCCACGGGCTGCTCCTCGATCTACGGCGGCAACCTGCCGACCACGCCCTATGCCACGGATAAATGCGGACGCGGCCCGACGTGGTGCAACTCGCTGTTCGAGGACAACGCGGAATTCGGCCTCGGCTTCCGCGTCTCGCTCGACCAGCAGAAACAATTCGCCGGCGAACTGCTGAAGAAGCTCGCGCCGCAGCTCGGCGACGACCTGGTCACGCAGATTCTCACCGCCGACCAGAGCGACGAGGCGGGCATCGCCGACCAGCGCGAACGCGTGGCGGCGCTGAAGCAGAAACTGCCGGCCCTGAATACCACCGAATCCAAGCTGCTGATTCCGCTGGCCGACCAGCTGGTGAAGAAGAGCGTGTGGATCTTCGGCGGTGACGGCTGGGCGTACGACATCGGTTACGGCGGCCTGGATCACGTCCTCGCCAGCGGCCACAACGTCAATGTGCTGGTCATGGACACGGAAGTCTATTCCAACACCGGCGGCCAGATGAGCAAGTCCACGCCGCGCGGCGCGATTGCGAAATTTGCCGCGGGCGGCAAGCCGGCCGGCAAGAAGGACCTTGGCCTCATCGCCATGAGCTATGGTAATATTTACGTCGCCAGCGTCGCCATGGGCGCGAAGGACGAGCACACGCTCAAGGCGTTCATCGAGGCGGAATCGTACCCGGGGCCGTCGCTGATCATCGCCTACAGCCATTGCATCGCGCACGGCATCGCGTTGGATCAGGGCATCGGCGCGCGGCAGCAGAAGCTCGCGGTCGAGTCCGGCCAGTGGCTGCTCTATCGCTACGACCCACGCCGCGCCGAACGCGGCGAGAACCCGCTGCAGCTCGATTCCGCCGCCGCCAAGTCCAAGGTGTCGGATTTCATGATGTCGGAAAACCGCTTCAAGATGCTCACGAAGAGCAAGCCCGAGGACGCGAAGAAATTCTTCGCCCAATCGCAGGTGGACGCCGACCGGCGCTGGAAGTTCTACCAGTTCATGTCCCAGCGCGACCTCAAGACCGAAACCGCCCCGGCCGTCAAACCGCCGACCAGCATCGAGGCCTGATCAATCATCAACGAAATATTATTATGGATCTCACCACCAATTATCTCGGTTTGAAACTGCGCTCGCCGCTGGTTGTCTCGGCTTCACCGCTCTCGGAGAATCTGGACAACCTCAAGCGCATGGAAGACGCCGGCGCCTCGGCCATCGTGCTGAATTCACTGTTCGAGGAACAGTTGCGGCAGGATCGGCTGGAGCTGAACCAGAACCTGCAGCAGGGCACTGAAAGTTTTGCGGAGTCGCTGACTTATTTCCCGGAGGCGGAGGAATATCACCTCGGGCCGGAGGAATATCTCAAGCACGTCGCCGCCGCCAAAAAAACGACGCGCGTGCCGGTCATCGCCAGCCTGAACGGCTCCTCCGCCGGCGGCTGGACGAGCTATGCCAAACAGATCCAGCAGGCCGGCGCCGATGCGCTGGAGCTGAACATTTATTACATCCCCACGGACATGAACCTCACCGGCACCGAGGTCGAGATGACGTATCTCGACATCTTGAAGTCGGTTAAGTCCAACGTCACCATTCCGGTCGCGGTGAAGCTGAGCCCGTTCTTCAGCAACTTCGCGAACATGGCGAAGCGGCTCGACCAGGCCGGCGCGAACGGTCTGGTGCTGTTCAACCGCTTTTACCAGCCGGACATTGAATTGGAAACGCTGGAGGTGAAGCCGAACATCCTGTTGAGCACGCCGATGGCGATGCGCCTGCCGTTGCGCTGGATCGCGCTGCTGCATGGCCGCGTGAACGCCAGCCTCGCGGCGACCAGCGGCATCCACCGCGCCTCCGATGCGCTCAAGATGCTCATGGCCGGTGCCGACGTGACCATGCTCTGTTCGACCCTGCTCCGCCATGGCATCCCCCAGATCGCCGCCATCGAGCGCGACCTGGTTTCCTGGCTCACGGAACATGAATACGAGTCGGTCAGCCAGTTGAAAGGCAGCTTGAGCCAGAAAAATTGCGCGGAGCCGGCGGCATTCGAGCGCGCGCAGTACATGAAGGCGTTGACCGGCTATACCGCGGCACATTGATTTGACCTTGGGTATTCAATTCTTGATTGCCTGACGCCCTTTGGTGGAATGGCTCGTCCTGTCATGGGCGAGCCACAAATCAATTACCTTAATTAAGGACTAGCTGGCCTGTTGCATCCCTATTTTCGATGGCGCGGTTGCAAAAAAGGGGTCCCATGACGGACTGGATTCTGTGTCCCAAGGTGACAGTGTAAAATATCCGGGCACCGCGCCATGTTTTCGTTCCCTCGTATTCCACACCCGCTCCGGGTTGCAGGGTGATTCATACTGGCGCTATGGCGCTGGCAGTCGCCTGCTGACTCCATGCCGGTAAAATATGGTTTCCAATGGTGAAACCACCAATGATTCGGCGAGGTTCTCGCGAAATCGCTAATGAATTCTCTAGCACGATACCCGCGCGGGTTTGATTCTTCCCATCAACAGCTCCATTGATGATCAAGTAATTGCGTGTCCACGCTAAAAGTGCGGTAGCTCAGTCTTCAATTGATTCCTTATCCGGCCCAAACGCCATGTTTTTGGAGTGTTGGGGCGTGATTTTAATGCCGTTTTAATGGAATAGCACCTGATTTTGATTAGGCCCCCCGCCGCGGTTGAGCCAAAGTAGCCCTGTATTTATGACTGACCTGATATATATCGCCGCCGTCGCCCTGTTTTTTGTGGCGGGCGAACTTTACGCCCATTGGTGCGAAAAACTCTAGAGATTTATGGAAAACATTATTGCCGGCCTCATTGCCGTCGCGCTGTTCGGCTATCTGTTCATCGCGATGGTTTATCCTGAAAGATTTTAAACACTGCCAACCATGAACACTTCCGGCTGGTTACAACTCGGCCTTTTCGTCGGCGCGCTTGCGCTCATCACCAAACCGATGGGGCTTTACCTCATGCAGGTGCTTGATCCCAAGGGCAAAACCTGGCTTGACCCGGTGATCCGTCCGCTCGAACGCCTTTCCTACTGGGGCATGGGGGTGCGCCCGGATCAGGAGCAAAACTGGCGGCAATATACCTGGGCCATGCTGCTGTTCAGCCTGGTGAGCTGCGTGTTCACTTATGCCATCCTGCGGCTGCAAAATCATCTGCCGCTCAATCCGCAGGGTTTTGGCGCGCTTTCGCCGCATCTGGCGTTCAACACCGCCGTCAGCTTCACCACCAACACCAATTGGCAGAGCTATTCCGGCGAATCCACGATGTCCTATCTTTCGCAGATGGTCGCGCTGGTGATCCACAACTTCGCCTCCGCCGCCACCGGCATCGCCATCGCGGCGGCGCTGGTGCGCGGGCTCGCACGGCATTCGACGCAACTGCTTGGCAATTTCTGGGTGGACCTGGTGCGCGTCACTTACTACCTGCTGGTGCCGGCTTGTCTGGTTTTTGCGGTCGTGCTGGTGTCGCAAGGCATGATTCAAAATTTCAAGCCTTACACCACGGCGAAGCTCGTGGAAGCTTACACCATCCAAGTCCATAAAACCGACGACAAAGGCCAGCCCGTGACCACGAGCGTGGCCGTCACGGTGTCGGCCCCGAAGCTCGATGACAAGGGGCAACCGCTGATGACCAATGGCGTGGCCGTCATGGCGGTGGTGCCGCAACTTGACGCCAAGGGCCAGCCGGTCATGACCAATGTGGCCGTCATGGTGGATCAAAAAGTGGAGGAGCAAGCCATCGTGCAGGGCCCGATGGCCTCGCAGGTCGCCATCAAAATGCTTGGCACCAACGGCGGCGGCTATGCAAACGCGAATGCGGCATTTCCGTTTGAGAATCCGACGCCGCTCTCCAACTTTTTGCAAATGCTGGCCATCTTCGCAATTGGCAGCGGCCTCACCTATTACCTGGGCCGCATGACCAAAAACCAGCGCCACGGCTGGTCCATCTGGGGCGCGATGATGATCTTGTTCCTCGCCGGAGCGCTGTTTTGCTGGTGGGCTGAATCCGGGGGCAACCCGATTCACCAGCAGCTCGGGGTGGCGGCGGCGGACGGGAATATGGAAGGCAAGGAAGTTCGTTTCGGCATTTTCAATTCCGCCTTGTTCGCCACGGTCACGACCGATGCCTCGTGCGGCGCGGTCAATTCCATGCATGATTCCTTCACCGCGCTCGGCGGGCTGGTGCCGCTGTTCAACATCCAGCTCGGCGAAATCATCATCGGCGGCGTGGGGGCCGGACTATACGGAATGCTCGTCTTCGTCGTGCTGGCGGTGTTCATCGCCGGGCTGATGGTCGGGCGCACGCCGGAGTATCTTGGTAAAAAAATCCAGTCGTTCGAGGTGAAGATGGCGATGCTGGCGCTGCTGATTCTCTGCCTGACGATCCTCGGCTTCTCGGCCTGGGCGGTGGTAAGCGATTGGGGTCTGGCTGGACTCAACAACTCCGGCCCGCACGGCTTGAGCGAAATTCTCTACGCCTATTCCTCCTGTGTTGGCAACAACGGCAGCGCGTTCGCCGGCCTCACCGCCAACACGCCCTGGTATGACACCACGCTCGGCATCGCCATGCTGTTCGGCCGGTTTCTGATGATTATTCCCGTCATGGCCCTGGCCGGGTCGCTCGCGCAGAAAAAACTCGTGCCGGCTAGCGCGGGAACCTTCCCCGTCTCGGGTGGCACCTTCATCATCCTGCTGATTGGCACGGTGCTGCTGGTCGGCGCTCTGAACTTCCTGCCCGTGCTCGCGCTCGGCCCGATTGTGGAGCACTTCCTGATGCTCCAGGGCAAACTGTTTTAACCAATGACAATCGTAAATCGTCATTCGTAAATCGTGGATTTTATGACTCACAAAGCTCCTTCACTTTTCGATTGGAAAATTGCCGGCCCGGCCGTGGGCGACGCCTTCAAAAAGCTCGACCCGCGCCTGATGGTCAGGAACCCCGTCATGTTTGTGACGATGGTTGGCGCCGCGCTGACAACGGCCGGCATTTTCACGGCGACGGCGGATCGCAGCTTCATCGCGCAGCTCGCGGTCTGGCTCTGGTTCACCGTTTTGTTCGCCAACTTCGCCGAGGCCGTGGCCGAAGGCCGGGGCAAGGCGCAAGCCCAGGCGTTGCGCGGCACGCGGGTCAATACCGTGGCGCGCCGCGTCGGTAAAAACGGCATGGTGGAAGAGGTCAGCGCCAACGGCCTGGGCAAAGGCGATATCGTCCTCGTGTCTGCCGGCGAAATCATCCCGGCCGACGGCGACGTCATCGAAGGCGCGGCCACGGTGGATGAATCGGCCATCACCGGCGAATCCGCTCCCGTCATCCGCGAAAGCGGCGGCGACCGCAGCGCCGTCACCGGCGGCACGCGCGTGCTGTCCGACGAAATCAAAATCCGGATCTCCATCAATCCCGGCGAGGGCTTTCTGGATCGCATGATCGCGCTGGTCGAAGGCGCGGCCCGCCAGAAAACCCCGAATGAAATCGCGCTTACGATTTTGCTTTCGGCGCTTACGCTGATTTTCCTGCTCGTCTGCGTGACGTTGAAGCCGTTCGGCCTGTATTCCGCCACGGTGTTCTCCGTGCCGGTGCTGATCGCGCTGCTGGTGTGTTTGATTCCCACGACCATCGGCGGCTTGCTTAGCGCCATCGGCATCGCGGGCATGGACCGCCTGCTGCAGCACAACGTCCTCGCGATGAGCGGCCGCGCGGTGGAGGCCGCCGGCGACGTGGATGTGCTGTTGCTCGACAAGACCGGCACCATCACGCTCGGTAACCGGCAGGCCACCGAGTTCATTCCCGCGCCGCTCGTCACCATCGAACGTCTCGCCGACGCCGCGCAGCTCGCGTCGCTGGCCGACGAAACGCCCGAGGGCCGCAGCATCGCCGTGCTGGCCAAGGAAAAATTCGGCCTGCGCGGCCGCGAAGTCGCCGCCCCGCACGCCCAGTTTGTGCCGTTCACCGCGCAGACCCGCATGAGCGGCGTGGATTTGGCCGCCGTTGATGGCCAGCCCGCGCGGCGCATCCGCAAAGGGGCGGCGGAAGCGATGAAGGTTTTCGTGGACCGCGAGGGCGGTCTGTTTCCCAAAGTCGTTTCCGACGCGGTTGACCATATTGCCCGTTCCGGCGGCACGCCGCTCGTCGTGGCCGAGGGTCGCGAGGTGCTGGGCGTGATTCAGCTCAAGGACATCGTCAAAGGCGGCATCAGGGAGCGCTTCGCGCAGCTTCGCAAAATGGGCATCCGCACCGTGATGATCACCGGCGACAACAAGCTAACCGCCACCGCCATTGCCGCCGAGGCCGGTGTGGACGATTTTCTGGCCGAGGCAAAACCCGAAGACAAGCTCGCGCTCATCCGCCGGGAACAGGCGGGCGGGCGCATGGTGGCGATGATTGGCGACGGCACGAACGATGCGCCCGCGCTCGCCCAGGCGGACGTCGGCGTGGCGATGAACACCGGCACGCAGGCGGCGAAGGAGGCCGGCAACATGGTGGATCTCGACTCGAATCCGACCAAGCTCATCGAGATCATCGAAATCGGCAAGCAGTTGCTCATCACGCGCGGTTCGCTGACCACGTTCAGCATCGCGAACGACGTGGCGAAATATTTTGCCATCATCCCCGCGATGCTGATGGGCACGTTTCCCGCCATCGCGCCGCTCAACGTCATGCGCCTGCACAGCCCGAACAGCGCCATCTTGAGTGCGATCATCTTCAACGCCCTCATCATCGTCGCGCTGATTCCGCTGGCGCTGCGCGGCGTGAAGTTCAAGCCCATCGGCGCGCTCGCCATTTTGCAGCGCAACCTGCTCATCTACGGTCTGGGTGGCGTCATTATTCCGTTTGCCGGCATCAAGGCCATTGACGTCATCATCACCGCGCTCAAGCTCATTTAACCTTATGAAAAACCTATTCGCCGAAATCCGCGCCGCCGTGATGGTCACGTTTGCGCTCGCCGTCGTCTGCTGCGGGATTTATCCGCTCGCCGTGTTCGGGGTCGGGCAAGCCCTGTTCTCTGACCAAGCCAACGGCAGTCTGATTGTCGGCAAGGACGGCACGGTCCACGGCTCGCGCCTGATCGGCCAGCCGTTCACCGCCGATAAATATTTCCATCCGCGCCCCTCCGATGCGGGCGCCAATGGCATGGCCTACGACCCGACCAGTTCCAGCGGCAGCAACCTTGGCCCGACCTCGCAAAAGCTGAACGATGCCATCAAGCAAAACATCGCGGACTATCGCGCGCAAAACAATCTCGCCACCAACGCGCCCGTGCCGGCCGACGCCGTGACCGCCTCCGCGAGCGGCCTGGACCCGCACATCAGTTTGCGCAACGCCGAGCTGCAGGCTCCGCGTGTGGCCAAGGTGCGCGGCCTGAGCCTGGACCAGGTGCGCGAACTCATTCGGGCGAACACGGATTCCGCCAGCCTCGGCATTCTCGGCGTACCGGGCGTGAATGTGCTTCCGCTCAACCTCGCGCTGGACGCGCTGGCGGCGAAATAAAGCGGTCGCGGCGAATTATGATCATCCGCCGTAACCCGGCCATGAGCGCGACCAATCCATTAACGCCGGCAAATGGGATCGCTCTCCGGCGGGATGCCGTGAATTTCACGCGGGTGCTGGTGCCGGTTGACTTTTCGGCCGGCACGCTCGAAACCTTGCGTTATGCCAGGGCGCTGGTGGAAGCATCCGGCGTGGTGGTGGATGTGCTGCATGTCGTTCAGCCCGGCTCGGGCCGGTATGGGACGGCCATGACGGGTTCCGGCTTGATTCACACCATGATTGAAGGCATCCGTCAGGAATTGAACAAGCTGGTCGGAATCTTGTGGGGGAATGAAGCCGGGATGCCCGTTTCCATCCGCGTGCGTGAAGGCCGCGTGGATGAGGTCATTCTTCGCGAGGCCGATGCCACCCGCGCCTCACTCATCGTCATGGGAATGCGCAATCGCAGCTGGCTGTCAAGGTTGGGGCGGCGCCACATCGTGAAGCATGTCATTCAAAACGCGCCCTGTCCCGTCATGGTGTTGCGACCCGGCACGATGGTTTCCGAACGCCTCTCCGCCCGGTGATTTATCCGTCGTGGGATGGGGCGCAGCCAGCCCGGATCTTTTTAAGCTGAATTTCCCGGCGAACTCATTAAGCTGATTTTGTGACCGAGCGCGACCGCCCCAATCCCGATGCGCTCCTCGCCACGCTGCAGCGTGACGAGGCCCGCCAGCGTCGCGGGAAACTCAAGGTTTTTCTCGGCATGTGCGCCGGCGTGGGCAAGACCTACGCGATGCTCGAAGCCGCCCGCCGTGAGTCCGCCGCCGGACGCGATGTCGTCATCGGCTACCTTGAAACCCATGGCCGCCAGGAAACGGACGCGCTCGCGGACGGCCTGACGGCGATCCCCCGCCGGCAGGTCGAATATCGGGGGATTCAGCTGGGTGAATTCGATCTGGATGCCGCGCTGGCCCGCCAGCCCAGGCTGATTCTCGTTGACGAGTTTGCCCATTCCAACGCGCCGGAATCGCGTCATCCCAAGCGTTACCAGGACGTGCTGGAACTGCTCAATGCCGGCATTGACGTTTTCACCACGCTCAACATCCAGCACCTTGAAAGCCGCGCCGAGGCCGTCGGCCAGATCACCGGCGTGACGATTCACGAAACCGTGCCGGACACCGCGTTGACGGATGCGGAATTTGAGCTGGTGGATTTGCCGCCGGATGAATTGCGCGCGCGGCTCGCCGCCGGCAAGGTTTATCTGCCCGAGCGCGCCGCCACCGCCCGGGACCGCTTTTTTCGCGCCGGCAATTTGTCGGCGCTGCGCGAACTGGCCTTGCGGTTCACGGCGGAACACGTCGGCCAGGATGTTCTCGCCGAGCGTCAGGCGCACGGTGTCGGCACCCCCTGGAAATCCGGCCAGCGGCTGCTCGTCGCCGTCAGCGCCAGCCCGACTTCGGCCTCGCTCGTCCGTTGGACCCGGCGGCTCGCCGGCGAACTGCATGCCGCCTGGCTGGCCGTTTATGTCGAGTCCACGCGGGCTTTATCCGGCGAAGATCAGGCGCGTCTGGCCAGGAACCTGGCGCTGGCGCGCGAACTCGGGGCGGAAATCATCACCACCACCGACGACGACGTGGTGCGCGGCATATTGCGCACCGCGCGCGAACAAAACGCCACGCAAATCGTGGTCGGCAAACCCGCCGGCTGGCGCGTGATTGAATTGTTTCGCGGGGGCTCGGTGCTGAACCGCTTGATTCGCGAGAGCGGTCAGATTGATGTTCATGTCGTCCGCGCCGGGGGTGAAACGGCTTCCCGTCGGCCGGTGCGACCGGAAAATTTCTGGAAAATCGATTTCCCCACGTACGGCTGGGTGGCGGGCATCGTGGCCGCCGTCACCGGCTTGAATGCCGTGTTGGATCAGTTCGTGGGGTTTTACGCGCTGGCCTTGACGTATCTGCTCGCCGTGGTCGTGCTGGCGTTGTTTGCCGGCCGCGGCCCGGTTTTCTTCGCCGCCACGCTGAGCGCGCTGCTGTGGAATTTTTTCTTCCTGCCCCCGCGCTTCACTTTTTTTATCACCAGTTTTCAGGATGGCATGATGTTCGCGATGTATTTCATCGTGGCCCTGGTGCTGGGGCAATTGACGGCGCGGATCCGCACCCAGCAAGCCGCCGAGCGGCAGCGCGAGCAGCGCGCGACGGCGCTGTATCTGCTCACGCGCGACCTGGCCGAATCGCCCGACCTGGCGCAGCTGCTGGCGGTGGTCATCCAGCAGGTCGGCAGGACGTTTCGCGCGGACGTGGCCTTGTCGCTGCCGGACGAGACCCAGGCCGTCCCCGTCACGTCCTATTTCGCCAGTTCGTGGATTCTGTCGGACAAGGAACAAACCGTCGCCGCGTGGGCCTTTCAGCATCGGCAGCCGGCGGGGTGTGGCACGGATAATTTGCCGGCCAGCGAAGGTTTGCATCTGCCGCTGATCGCGGGCGCGCGCGCCACCGGCGTGCTGAGTCTGCTTTTTCACGATGCGACCCCCCTGTCGCCGGCCCAGCGGGATTTGCTCGATGCCTTCATCCGGCAGATCGCCTTGGTTTTTGACCGCGAGCGCTTGCGCGATGCGGAGACGCAGGCAAAATTTCTGGCGGAATCCGAACGCATGGGGACCATGCTCCTCAATTCCGTTTCGCACGAGTTGCGCACGCCGCTGGCGGCCATCAGCAGCGTGGCCAGCGGGTTGCGCGCGGCGGGCGGGCTCAATCCCGCCCAGCAATCCTTGACGGTTGAACTGGACGAGGCGACCCGCCGTTTAAACCGGCTGGTGCGCAATCTGCTCGACTTGTCGCGGCTCGAAGCCGGCCATTTGCGGATGAATGCCGACTGGCACGACTTGCGCGATTTGCTGCGCTCGGCCCTGCAAAGTCTCGGCCAATCCTTGTGCCGGCACGAACTCAAAATGGATGTTCCCGGCGATTTACCGCCGGTTAAACTGGATGCCATTTTGACGGAACAAATCATGATTAATTTGCTCGGTAACGCCGCTGTTCATACGCCGCCGGGGACGAAAATCGAGGTTTCCGCGCGAGCGGAGGCGGATCAGCTGGTGTTGCGGGTGGCGGACAACGGCCCCGGTTTGCCGCCGGGCGACGCAGCGCGCTGGTTTGATCGTTTTCAGCGCGGCCCCGACGCGGTGGCGGGGGGAACCGGCATCGGCTTGTCCCTGGTAAAAGGATTTGCCGAGGCCCAGGGTGGTGCTGTCAGCGCCGAAAACCGTCCCGGCGGCGGCGCCCTGTTCACGGTGAAACTGCCGCTGACGAGGCTGCCGCCCGTCCCGGAGGAAAAAGAATGAATCCGCCCGACAAACCGCTGGTGTTGATCGTGGACGACGAACCGCAGATTCGCCGGCTGCTGACGGTCACCCTGGAGGCCAGCGCCTATCGCGTGCTCTCGGCGGCGTCCGGAGCGGAGGGCGTGGTGCTGGCGGCGCAGCACCGGCCCGCGCTGGTGATTCTGGACATCGGGCTGCCGGATATGTCCGGGGCGGAAGTGCTGCGACGGTTGCGGGAATGGAGCGACCTGCCGGTGATCGTATTGTCGGTGCAGGACGACGAAAAAGGCAAGGTCGCCGCGCTGGATGCCGGGGCCGATGATTATGTGACCAAGCCTTTCAACACCGACGAGTTGCTCGCGCGCTTGCGCGTGGCCCTGCGGCGTTCGGGCAAAACCGGGGAAGCCGCCGTGGTTCACGTCAAAAATCTGGTGGTGGACCTGGCCTCGCGGCGGGTGACCGTTGGCGGCCGGGAAGTGAAACTTTCCAAAATCGAGTATGATCTCCTCCGGTTGCTGGCGCGTCATGCCGGAAAAGTTTTAACCCACCGCCAGATTCTTCAAGAAGTCTGGGGGCCGGGCCACGAGCACGACACGCATTATCTGCGGGTTTACATAGCCCATCTGCGCGAAAAACTCGAAGCCAACCCGGAATCCCCTGATTTGATCCTCACCGAATTGGGCGTGGGCTACCGATTCCTTGCGGCGGACTGAATTCGTTGCCGTGGAATACAACCCGGGTTGCGCCGGACCAATGGGGCAGGGCGGCGTTTCCAAGTCTTGGCTTATGAATAGCCGGTGGGGCTGAAATGAAAGCCGGCCGGGACTGAAAATCCGGGCTCCGTTTGCGGCCGGGTTTTCTTCCGGCCGTGACAGGCGTCCTTAAAACACTTCCGCGCGGATGCCGGTGGTCTGGCGGACGGTCTGCGCGATCTGCGAAAGCACGCGCAGGGGCAGGTGGCCCCATTCGGCGTTGATGCCGGGCCGGGCGGCCGAGTAGATCTGCACGAGCGAGATTTGCGCACCGCCGGCCTTGAGTTCCTTCAGGCGCAGCGCGAACTCGCGGATTTCCTCGAAGGGCGGCTCCTCGCCGTGGATGGCCGGGAACAGGCTCTGAATGACCACCGGCCGCAGCCGGCCGACCACCAGGATGTTCGATAGGATTTTTTCCAGCGGCACGTTCGGCCGGTTGACCTTGTCGATGAACGCCTGGGTGCCGCCGTCCAGCTTGATCCAGATTTCGTCCGACTTGGTGAGATATTCCAGCCCGTGCAGGACTTGCGGCTGATCCATGCCGGTGCCGTTCGTGATGAGGACGATCTTAAAAAAACCACCCAGCGCGCGGACGCGGACCACCGCTTCGACCGCTTCGACAAAATTGGGCGCGAGCGTCGGCTCGCCGTCACCGCTCAACGCCACCTGGCGGAGCCGGAGCAGTTCCGTCGGCAGCGCCTGATACCAGGCCCGCTGGGTCAGATGCCCGTCCTGGATGTAGGCGATCGTTTTGCGCAACTCCAGCGCCATCACGTCCACGTCCAGCTTGGCTCCGCGGGCCGATTCGCTGCGGTCCACCTCGCAGTAGGAGCAGTCGAAATTGCAATACTTGTCGGGGTTCATGTTCACCCCCAGCGACAGGCCGCCGGCCCGCGAGGAAATCACGGCATAAACAAACCGGTTGCCCAGGAAATCCCGGGGCCGGTCGAAGGCCGTTTCGCGTGTCGTCACCTGGAATAAACCGTTGGACTTCTCGCTCGCCTTGTCGCCGGTTTTTTTCGGGATCACCGCGTCGGTTGCTGATGTTTGAACCGCTGATTGATGCATATTAACCAGACTGAATTTACTCCAGAAGCTTGCGTCGATACCACACGCTGATTGTTCAATTTGAGACAATTCTTGCACCCGCTAATGAGTTGATTGCGAACCTTTAATACTTCAAAACGGCCCATTGCTTGGCAAAACCACCCCGAATTCTTGGCGGCCACCCGCAAATCGATTAGATTATGCCTGTGAAGCAAAGCTGGTTGTTTCCTAAAACTGATGCAGTCGGGATCTCCCTAAATCCGATCGCACGGCTTGGCTCAAGGGTGGCGATGCCCGGTGCCTCACGCCGTCGCGCAAACCGCGGGGCCAACCCTGGCGCATCATCCTGCCTGGCGCGGCCGGCTGATGGCGCTGCTCAATTGATCAGCAGATGCGCGGCAGCTGCTCGCCGCTGGGCATGTCGAGGATCCGGCTCACGCCGATCGCGCTTTTCAGCGTCACCAGCGGCGCGGATTTTTCCGTCACCCGGCCGATGCGCGCCGCCCCGGCGGAAACCCCGTGCCGGCGGAGGATCTGTCCCGCCCGTTCCGCGTCTTTTGCCGCGACGAAGGCGATGAAGCGGCCCTCGTTCGCCACGTGCAGCGGATCCAGCCCCAGCATCTCGCACGCGGCGTGAACGTCCTCGCGCACCGGGATGGCCTTTTCCTCCACCGCGATTTTCACTCCGGCCGCCTCGGCGATTTCATTCAGCGCGCTGGCCAGTCCGCCGCGCGTCAGGTCGCGCAGGCAATGGATTTCCACCCCCGCTTTCACCAGTTCCAGCACGGGCGCGACCACCGGCGCGGAATCGCTCTCGATCGCGCTTTCAAATTGCAGGCCTTCGCGCACGGCCATGATGGCCATGCCATGCCGGCCCAGATCGCCGCTCACCAGGATCTCATCGCCCGGGCGCACGCTTTGCGGCGAGATGGCTAGCGCGTGTTCGATCACGCCGATGCCGGTCGTGTTGATGAACAGGCCGTCGCCCTTGCCCTTGTCCACGACCTTTGTGTCGCCGGTGACGATTGGCACGCCGCAGGCCTTCGCCGCCTCCCCCATCGAGCACACCACGCGCCACAGCGTTTCCATCGGCAGCCCCTCCTCGATGATGAAGCCACAGCTCAGATACAGCGGCCGCGCGCCGCTCATCGCCAGATCGTTCACCGTGCCGTGAACCGCCATCGAGCCGATGTCGCCGCCGGGAAAAATGATGGGCCGCACGACATAGGAATCCGTCGTCATCGCCAGCCGGCCCGGGGGCACCGTGAACTGCGCCGAGTCGTGGCGCGTGTCGAGGATCGGATTGCTGAACGCCTTGCCAAAGACCTTTTCCAGCAGCGCATGCATCAGCGTCCCGCCGCCGCCGTGGGCCATCAGGACGTGCGGATATTGCGAGATCGGTATCGGACAGCTCGCGGTGAAGTCAGGCGTTTTCATTGGGCGTTATGTCTCCGGTAGCGGTAGTAGGCCGCGCACGCGCCTTCGCTCGAAACCATCGTCGCGCCGAGCGGATGCTCCGGCGTGCAGCGGGTTCCGAACGCCGGACATTCGTGCGGCTTTTTCAAGCCCTGCAGCACCAGGCCGGACAGGCATTCCGCCGGCTCGTCCACGTGCCGGTCGGCCAGTCCGAATTTTTTCTCCGCGTCGAAGGCCGCGTAGGCGGGCGCCAGGCCCAGCCCGCTTTGCGGGATTTCGCCGATGCCGCGCCACTTGCGCGGCACGACCTGGAAAACCTGTTTGATCAGCGCCTGCGCCGGCTGGTTGCCCGCGCGGCCGACCGCGCGGGAATATTGGTTTTCCACCTCGGCGCGGCCGGATTCCAGCTGCTGCACCGTCATCAGCACGCCCTGCAGGATGTCCAGCGGCTCGAAGCCGGTGACGACGATCGGCACGCGGTGTTTTTTCGCCAGCGGAAAATATTCCTCGTAGCCCATCACCGTGCAGACATGGCCCGCGGCGAGGAACGCCTGCACGCGGCAGTTGGGCGACGACATCAGCGCCTCGATCGCCGGCGGCACCAGCACGTGCGAGATGAGCATGGAAAAGTTCTTCAGTTTTTTTTGGGCGGCGGAGAAAACCGCCATCGCGGTCGCCGGCGCGGTGGTCTCAAAGCCGACGCCGAAGAAGACCACTTCCTTGGCCGGCTCCTGCTCCGCGATTTTCACGGCGTCCAGCGGCGAATAGACAATCCGCACATCGCCGCCCCGGGCCTTCACCGCCAGCAGATCCGTGCTGCTGCCCGGCACGCGCAGCATGTCGCCGAAGGAGGTGAAAATCACCCCGGGCCGCGCGGCGATTTCCAGCGCCTTGTCGATCATCTCCAGCGGCGTCACGCAGACCGGGCAGCCCGGCCCGTGGATGAGGGTGATCGATTTCGGCAGCAGTTCGTCGATGCCAAACTTGACGATGGCGTGCGTCTGGCCGCCGCAGACCTCCATGATCGTCCACGGCCTCGTCGTGACGCGGCGGATTTCCGCCGCCAGTTGCCGCGCGAGGCCGCCGTCGCGGTATTCGTCGAGGTATTTCACTTTTCCCCCTCCTTCAGCTCGCCGAGTTCCCCCATGCGCTTCAGATACTCAAAAACCTTTTGCGCCTCGTCCTCGTCCACCTTGCTCAGCGCGAAGCCGACGTGGACGATGACGTAGTCGCCGATCTGCACCTCCGGCACATACGCGAGGCACGCCTCCTTGACGATGCCGCTGAAATTGATCCTGCCCATCCGCGTCAGCGGGTCATCTCCGCTGATGCTCACGACTTTTCCTGGAATCGCCAGACACATACAATTATTGATTTACGATTTACGATTTGCGAATTCATTGGCGCGGCGGGCGGCCGCGACCTGTCCCAGCGCGATGCCGCCGTCGTTCGTCGGCACGCGCTGATGCCAGTACGGCTGGAACTTTTCTTCGCGCAGCCGCGTCACGATCCGCTCCGTCAGATAGCGGTTTTGGAAACAGCCGCCGGAAATCGCCACCCGCTTTTTGCTGGTCATTTTTGCGACCGTCACCACCGCTTCGGCCAGCGCGTTGTGAAACTTCGCGCTGATGATGCCGGTTTCCGCGCCATTTTGCACGTCTGTTAAGACGGCCGCGATCAGCGGCGACCAGTCCAGGATCATCTCCCGGTTGGCGGGCCGGGCGTCCGCGCCATCCGTGATTTGAATTTCATACGCCTCGTCCGTCTGGATTCCTTCCCGCGCAAATTCCAGCTCCATCGCCGCCTGGCCTTCGAACCGCATTTGCTGGCGCAATCCGGCCAGCGCCGCCACGCCGTCGAACAACCGCCCGATGCTGGTTGTCCGCGGCGAATTGAGCCCGCGCTGCAGCATGGTTTTCAGCGTAGTCAGCTCACCGGCGGAGAACGCGGACAGCACCGGCAAATCCGTCCGCTGAAAGACGGTCTCGCCCTGCAGCTCGTACAGCAATCCGAGCGCGACCCGCCGCGGCTCTTTCACGGCCGCCTCGCCGCCGGGCAGCCGGAACGGCCGCAGGTGCGCCACCCGCTCGACGCCGGTTTCCGTGACGACAAAAAACTCACCGCCCCAGATTGCGCCGTCGGTTCCGTAGCCCGTGCCATCCCAGGCCACGCCGAGCGCGGGCAGGGGAACCTCGTTTTCCGCGAGGCACGACAGGACATGCGCGATATGATGCTGCACGGTGATTCTGGCGGGTGCAGTACTGCCCGCCCTGCCGGTGGCATCCTCCGCAAATTTTGTCGAGAGATAATCCGGGTGCAGGTCCGCCGCGATGATTTCCGGCGGCGCGTCGTAAAGCTGGGGCAGATCGGCCGCGACCCGTCGGAAGGCCTGGTGGGCTTCAGCCGTCTCCAGATCTCCGATGTGCTGGCTGATAAAGACATTGTCACCGACCGCGAGCGCGACGGCATTTTTCAAGTGCGCGCCGACCGCCAGAATGGTTTCCGGTTTCCGGTTTCCGGTTTCCGGTTTCCGCAATTGGACGGGCAGGGGCGCATAGCCGCGTGCCCGGCGCAGCACCATTTCGCGGTCCAGCATCACCCGGACAATCGAGTCGTCCATGTGGCGGACGATCGGACGGTTGTGAACCAGAAACACATCGGCGATCCCGGCGAGCCGCTGGAGCGCCTCCTGTTCGTCGGTGCAGATCGGTTCGTCGCTCAGGTTGCCGCTGGTCGCGATCACGGGAAAGCCAAGTTCCGCCAGGAGCAGAAGGTGCAGGGGATTGGACGGCAGCATCACGCCGAGGTTGGGATTGCCGGGAGCGACTGAATTGCGGATTTCAAATGTCGAATTGCGAATTTTTCGCAGCAGCACAATCGGCGCTTCCGGCGATTGCAGCAGCCGCTCTTCCAGCGGCGAAACTTCACATTCGGCTTTCACGCCTGCGAGCGTGGGAAACATCACCGCAAACGGTTTTTCTTCGCGGTGCTTCCGCTCGCGCAAACGGCGGACGGCGGCTTCGTTCCGGGCGTCCACCAGCAGATGAAATCCGCCAATCCCCTTCACCGTGACAATTTTCCCCTGGCTGATCGCTTCAACGGCGGAGTTCAGGGCGTCGTTGCCGCTGGCGGCTCTTTGGCCGGAAGCGTCCCATAATTCCAACCGGGGGCCGCAGATTGGACACGCATTGGGCTGCGCGTGGAAGCGGCGGGCGCGCGGGTTATCGTATTCCGCCTGGCAGGCCGGGCACATCGTGAATCGTTTCATCGAGGTGCCGGCCCGGTCGTAGGGCAAGCTCTCGATGATGCTGAAGCGCGGGCCGCAGTTCGTGCAGTTCGTGAACGGATAGCGGAAGCGGCGGTTCGCCGGGTCAAAGATTTCGCGCACGCAGTCGGGACAGGTGGCGAGGTCCGGCAGCATCAGCGCGGTTTTGCCGCCGCCGCCTTCGCTGGCGCGGATTTCAAATTTGCCCAGGCCGACGGCATCCAGCCACGACGATTCCAGGCTTTGGATGAAACTGTGCGGCGGCTTTTCGGCTTCGAGTCGTGACCGGAAGGTTTCCAGCGTGGCGCGCGGGCCTTCGACCTCGATGAAGACGCCTTGCGCCGAGTTGCTGACCTGGCCCGCGAGCTGCATTTCCTCCGCCAGCCGGAAGACGAACGGGCGGAAGCCCACGCCCTGCACCGCTCCGCGCAGCGTAATCTTCAGGCGCATCATGGAAGTGGCTGATGGAAGGATGGATGCCATTGCCGGTTCGGTTCAATTAACATTGTTCAAACCGCGAAACAAACGGACCACACGAAAGAACCCGGCCCCGCCAAAAAAAATCACTGCCGCTGCGGGGCATGAGCCGTCTAAGCGTTGGCTTCGTGCGTTTGGAGCGTTTCGCGGTTTATTCGTGACCGGACTTTATCCCACGACCGGCGGCGTGTCTTCCCGGAAATTGCCCGCGACCAGCCGTTTGATGGCGTCAATGGCGGTCTGGCAGCCGGCCTCGGCGGCGGGCGAATAATCCGTGCCGAAGCCCAGGTGAAACGCGGGGATGGTGAGCCACCAGGCGGCGGGCGCATGCCCGAACACATCGCGGGCCAGCGCCAGCATCGTGCGCGGGTCGGCGGCGTGCGCCATGAACTGCGAGGTTTCGCCGGGCGCCAGCTTGCGCCAGCGGATTGGTTGAAGGTTGCCGGTTGAAAGTTGCACGTTGGCAGCCTCCGAACCGGCAACTGGCAACGTGTAACTTGGAACCAATTCTGCGTCCACAAAGATCACGCGGCGGGCGCGGGCGATGGGGTCGGCGTGTTCCGGGGAGAGCAGCTGGCAGACGAGCGTGCGGACGCCGGGCAGGTTCAGGGCTTCCACGGCCTCGGCCACGCGCGGGCCGGCACCGTCGTCGCGGCGCAGCGGGTTGCCATAGCCGATGACCAGCAGTTCAGCTTCGATAGGGATGGCGGTGACCGGATTCATGCAGGCGGATAAGTTAACCGTCGCGCCGCCGGGGCGCAAAGCTGAATGAGTGCGGGAGTCATGGGGTAATGTAAAACCTGGCATTTATAACTGGCGGCCGTCTGGTTTAAATCGGCAGTTCTCGAACGGGACTGCCCGGCTCTTATCTGATGCCGGTATAAAAATTCGCCGGCGGAGAAGTAACCAACCAGAAACTTCTCCGCCGGCATTGTTTTGTCCAAACCAACCCGGACAAATTGGTCAGCCGCGCATCTTCTCGTCCAGCACCTGGCCGTCCGGGGCGATGAGCTGGATGTGCAGGGGCATCTGGCCGACGGCATGCGTGGAGCAGCTCAAGCACGGGTCGTAGCAGCGGATGCCGTGTTCGACGCGATTGAGCATCGCTTCCTTGATTTCGTTGCCTTTGACATAATACCGCGCGATCTGGGCGACGGTCTGGTTCATGGCCAGATTGTTCTGGCCGGTGGCGACGATGAGGTTGACGCCTTTCAGCAGGCCGTCGCGGTCCACCGTGTAATCGTGGAAGAGCGTGCCGCGCGGGGCTTCGCTCGCGCCCACGCCGCGCAGGCAGTTGATGCCGGCATCGGCGCGGAGATAATCGCTGGAGAGTTCGGGGTCGTCCATGTAGCGCTCGATGTATTCGAGGCACGCCAGGATTTCGATGAGCCGCGCGTAATGATACAGGAATGACGACGTCACGGCGCCGCGCCCGAGCTTCTTGAACAGCTTCAGCTCGGCGTCCGCCTTCGGCACGCCCATCTGTTCGGCGACGTTGAGGCGGGCGAGGGGGCCGACGCGGTAGATGCCGTCCGGGAAACCGAGCGGCAGATAGTAGGGCGACTTGAGATAGGAGCTGTTCTGCACGGATTCGCCGATGTAATCCTTGTAGTTCGCCACGTCCACCTGGTCGGCGATGATGCTGCCGCTGCTGTCGGTGAAGCGCAGCTTGCCGCCGTGATGTTCCCAGGTGCCGTCGGGCGCGACGAGGCCCATGAACAGCGAGGGGAAGTTGCCGAAGATCTGGATTTCGCGCCCGTGCGTCTTCATCGTCTTCTTCCAGAGGTCGAAGGCGACCTTGGTGGTGGCGAACGCCTCGGGCAGCCAGGCCTTGATGCGGGCGCGGCCTTCCGGGGTGAGGGAGCTGCGCACGCCGCCGGGCACGGCCCACGCGGGATGCACTTTTTTGGCGCCGAGGATCTCGATGATCTCCTGGCCGAACTGGCGGAGGCGGATGCCGGCGCGGGCCAGGTCGGCATTCGCGGCGATGATGCCGAAGACGTTGCGGCTGGCCGGCGGGGTGTCCCAGCCGAGCAGGAAGTCCGGCGCGCTCAGATGGAAGAAGCTCAGGGCGTGGCTCTGCACGAACTGGCCGAGGTTCATCAGGCGGCGCAGCTTGTCGGCGGCGGGCGGGATGCTGACGGACATGATGGCGTCGCCGGCCTTGGCGGAGGCGAGCGTGTGGCTCACCGGGCAGATGCCGCAGATGCGCTGGGTGATGCCGGGCATTTCGGAGTAGGGCCGGCCCTCGCAGAATTTCTCGAAGCCGCGGAACTCGACGACGTGGAACTCCGCGTCGGCGACATTGCCGGCATCGTCCATGTAAATGCTGATTTTGGCGTGGCCCTCGATGCGGGTCACGGGATCAATGACGATTCGCTTGGACATAAAAAATGATTTCAACCGAATTTCAACTGCGTGCCTTCGAGCTTGGGCGTCTGGCCGGCGAGCACCTGCCCGAGCAGCGCCTTGATGCGGTCCGCCGGCGGCGGGCAGCCGGGCAGGTATAATTCCACCTTGACCGTCTCGTGGACGGGCAGCACGCGCTCCAGCAGCTTGGGCACGATGCCGTCGGCCTTCGGGATGACGGGGTTGTATTGCGCGTTGTCGATGTAGGCGCGCTGCAGCACGCTTTCGGCGTTGCCCAGGCCGAATTGATTGCGCATGGCGGGGACGTTGGCGGTCACGGCGCAATCGCCGAAGGAGACCAGCACCTTGGTCCGCGCGCGGATCTTGTGGATGAGCTCCAGGTTGTCCTCGTTGCAGACGGCGCCCTCGATGAGGCACACATCCACGCCCTCGGGATATTCCTTAACATCCGCGATGGGGCTGTAAACGACCTGGATTTTGTCCGCGATATCGACGAGAAACTCGTCGAGGTCGAGGAATGACATGTGGCACCCGGCGCAGCCGCCGAGCCAGACCGTGGCGATTTTTAAGCGTTCCATTGTTTTTTCTCCCGTGCGTTGACGATGAATTCTAGTTTGTCGCGGTCGCGTACCGATTCGCCCACCGTCGAGCCTTTTTTGAACAGCGCGCCGGTCGGGCAGGACATGACGCATTTGCCGCATTCCGTGCAGCTTTCGGAGTCGCCCCACGGCTGGTTGAGATCGGTGATGATCCTGGATTTGCCGCCGCGGCCGGAGACGTTCTTGGTGCCCGCGCCCTCGATGTGCCAGCAGGAGCGGACGCAGCGCGTGCACAGGATGCAGCGGTTGTGATCCATGCCGAACAGGCGGTGCGTGTTGTCCACGCTCCATTTCGGGAAGGTGTATTCGTAGCGGACGTGGTCCAGGCCCTGGCTGTAGGCGAGCGTCTGCAGTTCGCAATGGCCGTTGGCCACGCAGACGGCGCAGACGTGATTGCGCTCGGCGAACAGCAGCTCCAGCGTCATGCGGCGGTATTTGCGCAGGCGCTCGGTGTCCGTGGAAACTTCCATGCCTTCGGCGACTTTCAGCGTGCAGGCGGGCAGCAGCTTCGGCGTGCCGGTCACCTCCACGAGGCACAGGCGGCACGCGCCGATGTCATAAACGCCTTCGAGATGGCAGAGGGTCGGGATCTTGATGCCGGCCTCGGTCGCGGCCTGCAAAATGGTCTCGCCTTCCTCGGCGGTGATCTGTTTTCCGTCAATAGTCAGTGTCTTGGCGGCCATAAAATTATTTCGTTACGGTTTGGGGATGGGTTGCGCCCGCGCCGAAGGTGTCCGGCTGGAGCAGTTCCTCGTATTCGTTGCGGAAAAACCGCAGCGTGCTCATCGTGGGGTTCGGCGCGGTCTGGCCGAGGCCGCACAGGCTGGTGTTCCGGACCATGTCGCACAGCTCCTCGAGCTTCGCGAGGTCGCGCGCGGTGGCCTTGCGCTTGAGTATCTTGTCGAGCAGGTTGTGCATCTGCACCGTGCCGGCGCGGCAGGGGATGCACTTGCCGCACGATTCGTCCATGCAGAATTCCATGAAGAACCGCGCCACATCCACCATCTTCGTGCCTTCGTCCATCACAATCATGCCGCCGGAGCCCATGATGGAGCCGAGCTTGCCGAGCGATTCGTAGTCCACCGGGGTGTCCAGGTGCTGCGACGGGATGCAGCCGCCGGACGGACCGCCCGTCTGCACGGCCTTGATCTTGCCGCCGTCGGGGGCGCCGCCGCCCATTTCCTCCACGATGGTGCGCAGCGGCGTGCCCATGGGCACTTCGATGAGGCCGGTGTTCTTGATCTTGCCGGCGAGCGCAAACACCTTCGTGCCCTTGCTCTTTTCCGTGCCGATGGCCGCGAACCATTCCGCGCCTTTGCGGTAGATGGCCGGGACATTGGCGAAAGTTTCCACGTTGTTCAGCAGCGTCGGGCATCCGAACAGGCCGCTTTCCGCCGGGAACGGCGGCCGCGGCCGCGGCGTGCCGCGCTTGCCTTCGACGGACATCATCAGCGCCGTTTCCTCGCCGCACACGAAGGCGCCCGCGCCGATGCGGATGTCCACGTTGAAGTTGAACGGCGATTCAAAGATGCCCGCGCCCAGCAGGCCCATCTGCTTGGCCTGCTTGATGGCGAGCTGCAGCCGCGCGATGGCCAGCGGGTATTCCGCGCGCACGTAGAGATAGCCCTGGTCCGCGCCCACCGCGTAGGCCGCGATGGCCATGCCTTCCAGCACGCTGTGGGGATCGCTCTCCAAAACGCTGCGGTCCATGAACGCGCCGGGGTCGCCTTCGTCGGCGTTGCAAATCACGTATTTCTTCGCGCCGGGCGACTTGGCCACCGTGCCCCATTTGAGGCCCGTGGGGAAGCCCGCGCCGCCGCGCCCGCGCAGCCCGCTCTTGACCATGGTTTCCACCACGTCCTTGGGCGTCATTTCGTTGAGCACCTCGTGCAGCGCCAGATAGCCGTCCGCCGCGATGTAGCTTTCAATGCGCTCGGGATCCACCACGCCGCTGTTGGCCAGCACGATGGAAAATTGCTTTTTGAAAAACGCCGCGTCCGGGTCGGTCTGTTCCACGTTGGCCTTGCCGCCCTTCAGCGCGGCGATGATGGACGGCGCATTTTCCGCCGTGACCCGGACGTAAAGCTCGTTCTTCGGGTCCACTGCCACCAGCGGGCCTTCGCAGCAGAGTTTCATGCAGCCCACGCCGCGCACTTCGACCTCGCTTTGCAGCCCGGCGTCGGCGACGGCCTTTTCCAGCTGCTCCTTCACGCCTTTCGAGTCCGAGGACATGCAGCCGGCCGCCATGCAGCAGCGCAGCACGATTTTCTTCTGCGCGGCCTGCTCCTTTTCTTTTACCTGGTTAAGATCGTTGAGAATCATGATTTCACCCACTGGTTGATTTTTTCGAGCGTGGACGCCGGCGTCTGGCGTGGCGTGACGGTTCCGTCATAAACCACCGCCGGCGCGATGCCGCAGGCGCCGATGCAGCGCGCGGTCAGCAGCGACACTTTGTTGTCCGCCGTGGTTTCGCCGGCCTTGATCTTGAGTTCGTTTTGGACGGCCTCCACCACCTGGTCCGCCCCCTTCACGTAGCACGCCGTGCCCATGCAGACCACGCAGGTGTGCTGCCCCTGGGGTTTGAGCGTGAAAAAATGGTAGAACGTCGCCACGCCATACACCCGGCTCGGCGGCAATTTGAGTTTGTGGGAAATGAACAGCAGCAGGTCGTCTTCGAGATAGCCGAACAGTTCCTGCGCCTTGTGCAGCACCTCGATCAGGGCGTCATGCCGGAACTGGTGCTTCTTCATGTGCACTTCCAGAATCTTGAAGCGTTTGTCGCCGCTGGCGTGCCCGGCCTGGGTCCCGTTCTTGGCGGGCGGGGTTTCGACGGGAGTTGAGTTAGAGCTCATATATTTTCTGCGGTCTTTAAGCTGGTGTTGGCTACGACAATCAACATTTTTAGATTAGACTATTTGATTTTGCTATCTTCACATTAATTGCTAAATACAGGCCATTAATTGTGAAATGGGGGTAATCTCCGGAAATCCTGATTTGGGTGCTGTTCCGTTCTCCCGGGGGTGGGGGTGGCTGCTGATTTTGCATGAATGGAACGGCCTTTTAAATGGGTTTGGCCGCCTTGAAATCGTATAATCGTCAATGTCTGCGGCGTTGTTTGCGTCTCCGGTCGATATTGATGCGGGTTGCGGCCGGTCAAAAAACGCGTAAACAATGTCAATATATGGAAAGCGCTTTCCCGGCTAATCAATCAGATTTAGGCTGCGGTTCGCGTTGGTTATTTAGAGCCTGTTATGTCGAGTCCATTGGACAACAAACCATGCGGCGGCGGTTGGATGATGAAAGGTTCACATCAGTTTCAATTTATCTTATTGAATGATGAGAGTGTTTTTTCACCCGGTCGCGCCCGCCGGTTTTTCCCGGCCCAGCCCCGGCCGGCCGCCGACCGTTCCGCCTCAACCGAAACCTTTTGATTAAATTTATGCACATTCGCAATCCTCTCCGGGCAGCCGTCACCATGGCTGCATTACTTGCCTCCTCCGCCGCTGCGCGCGCCAGCGAGGCTGACCTGAATATTCCCTCGTTTGCCCCGGTGAAATTCGACGGGCTCTGGGGGGTCAGCGGCATCCAGTTGATGTATATGGGCATCGTGATGTGCGCCATCGGCGTGATCTTCGGCCTGGTGCAATACCAGCAGACCAAGGCGCTGCCGGTCCACAAGTCCATGGCCGACGTGTCGCAGACCATCTGGGAGACGTGCAAAACCTACCTGTTCCAGCAGGGTAAATTTCTCGCCATTCTCTGGCTGCTCATCGGGTCGTGCATTTTCTTCTACTTCAAAATCCTCGAGGGTAAGTCCTTAAACGACGTCGTGGTCATTCTGGTGGCCTCGGTGCTGGGCATTCTCGGCAGCTACGGGGTGGCGTGGTTCGGCATCCGCATCAACACCACGGCCAATTCCCGCACCTCCTTCGCCGCCCTGAAAGGCACCCCGATCACCGTGGTCGGCATCCCGCTGCGCTCCGGCATGAGCGTCGGCCTGCTGCTGGTCTCGGTGGAATTGTTCTTCATGATTTGCATCCTGATTTTTCTGCCGAACAAGCTGGTCGGGCCGTGCTTCATCGGCTTCGCCATCGGCGAATCCCTCGGCGCCAGCGTGCTGCGCATCTGCGGCGGCATCTTCACCAAGATCGCCGACATCGGCAGCGACCTGATGAAAATCGTCTTCAAGCTGCCCGAGGACGATCCGAAGAATCCCGGCGTCATTGCCGACTGCACCGGCGACAACGCCGGTGACTCCGTCGGGCCGACGGCGGACGGTTTTGAAACCTACGGCGTGACCGGCGTGGCGCTCATCGCTTTCCTCTCGCTGGCCCTCGCGGCGCCGGAGTCGCAGGCCACCTGTGCCACGCTCATCATCTGGCTGTTCGTGATGCGGGCGTTGATGATTTTGACCTCGCTGGTGTCGTATTTCCTGAATGAAGGCATCAGCCGCGCCAAGTTCGGCGGCCTGAAGGATTTCGACTTTGAGGCGCCGCTCACGCACCTGGTCTGGATCACCTCGGCGGTGTCCATCGTCGTCACCTTCGTGGCCAGCTATTTTCTGCTCGCCCGGCAGACCGGCATCAATCCCGACCTCTGGTGGGTGCTCTCGGCCATCATCTCCTGCGGCACCGTGGCCGGCGCGGTGATCCCCGAATTCACCAAGGTGTTCACCAGCACCAATTCGCAGCACGTCAAGGAGGTCACCACCTGCTCCAAGCACGGCGGCGCGTCGCTGAACATTCTCTCCGGCTTCGTCGCCGGCAACTTCTCCGCCTTCTGGATGGGCTTTGTCATCCTCGGCCTGATGTTCTGCGCCTGCCTGCTGGCGACCTACACCGATTCGCCGATCGTCGCGCTGATGCCCAAGCAGTTCATCTTCGCCGCGCCCATCTTCGCGTTCGGCCTGGTCGCGTTCGGCTTCCTCGGCATGGGGCCGGTGACGATCGCCGTGGACAGCTACGGCCCGGTCACCGACAACGCCCAGTCGGTTTATGAATTGAGCCGCATCGAGGCGCAGCCGAATGTCAGCGCGGAAATCGAAAAGAGCTTCGGTTTCAAGCCCGACTTCGAGAACGCCAAGCATCTGCTCGAAAAGAATGACGGCGCCGGCAACACCTTCAAGGCCACCGCCAAGCCGGTGCTGATCGGCACCGCCGTCGTCGGCGCGACCACGATGGTGTTCGGCATCATCATGCTGCTGCAAAAGATGTATGAGGCCCAGTTGCTTTCTGGTGTCGCGGGGCCCTTCAAGCCCGTCATCGAGGCGTTGAGCATCGTGCAGCCGGAAATCATCCTCGGCCTGCTCATGGGCGGCGCGGTGATCTATTGGTTCACCGGCGCGTCCTGCCAGGCGGTCGTCACCGGCTCCTACCGCGCGGTGGTCTACATCCAGGATCACATGAAGTTGGATGCCATCACGGCGTCGGAAAAAGACAGCAAGGAAGTCGTCCGCATCTGCACGGTTTACGCCCAGAAAGGCATGTGGAACATCTTCATCGTCATTTTCTGCCTCGCGCTGGCGCTGGCGTTCTTCAACCCGTATTTCTTCATCGGCTACCTCGTCGGCATCGCCTTCTTCGGTCTGTTCCAGGCGATTTTCATGGCCAACGCGGGCGGCGCGTGGGATAACGCCAAGAAGATTGTCGAGGTGGATCTGAAGATGAAAGGCACCCCCTTGCAC
>CAIXBQ010000027.1 GCA_903917705.1 uncultured Verrucomicrobia subdivision 3 bacterium
CGCAGCCCCGCCCATGATAAAAGAGCCGCTGTTGGTGAGGGTGGACCCAGCCCCAGTGACCAGGACCGAGTTGTTCTTGGCCGTGGCCGTGTTGCCGATGCCCAAGGCACCGGCGCTGATGCTCTTGGCAGTGCCGCCATTGGCGATGACCAAGCTGTTTGATGAACCCGCGTTCCCGGCAGTTAAGACACCGGTGCAATACCAGACCGAGCCAGCCCCGGTGACTAGTGCCGAGTTGGCTATGGCGGTGGAGTTGGAACCGATGATGCCTTGTGCAACATTGGTCAATACTCCACCGCTGTTAATTTCCAGATAATTGTTCGTGCCGGTTTGGCCGACGTAATAGTTTGTGCCGCTATTGTTAACAGAGGCGCCGCTGATGATATTGGTGATGTTGTCGTCGGCATGGGCGGATGACAGGCTCAGGGCACTGAATAAGCAGCTCAGCGCCAGCAGCATTTTTGAGTTTGTTTGTTGACTCATACGGTTGAGGGTTGAGGGTTGATGAAGCATATTTCGCTGCGTTGTTATAGTTTTTTTACACGGTTTTACGAACGTCATCAAGAATCCTAGCAATGCTTTGTGAAATGCCAATAGACACATATGTGTCTATCGCAGACGTGCCCGCGCGGCTCCAGAATAGCGCTTGAATTTCCGAAAAAGTTTAGCTCGGCCCCGGCGGGAAATTGGATGGCAATTGAATCCTCTTCTTTCGCAACGGGTGAGAAGGCATAATCGAATGGTCACATGACTCAACGGTTCCATATTGGCCGGCTGATAGCCGGGTTTGCTTTTTACCTGATGTCACCGCTCTGCCCGTTCGCGGCTGCCGCCGCGTCCGACTACCTGGTGCAGGTGTGGGACACGGATTCCGGCCTGCCACACAGCACGGTGACGAGCATCGCCCAGACGCCGGATGGGTATTTGTGGGTCGGCACGTTGAACGGCGGATTGGCGCGGTTTGATGGGGTGCGGTTTGTCAATTTCCATCCCGGCAATACGCCGGCACTCAAGTCTTTTGAAATCAAGAAACTGCTGGTGGATCGGCAAGGGACGCTCTGGGTGGGCCTGGTCGAAGGCACGCTGATTTCACATCGTGACGGACGATTCCAACTGGAGCGCCAGGACACGCAAACGCCGCAGAGCTGGCTGGGCGAGGTTGTGTCGAGCGGAACGAATGAAGTCGTTCTGTCATCGTATTCTGGCTGGCTCTTTCGCGGCACCCGCGCTGGGCAGACCAACCACTGGAAAACACTGCTGCCGCCGCAAGCCAACAATCTCTCTTCGCCCTGTGCGGATCGTGACGGCGCGATCTGGTATTGCACGGCTGATGCCAGGTTGGGTGTGTTGCGGAGCAACGTTTTTTCGCGGATGCCGAATCCGCCGGGGCTGCGCAGTCCGCAAATCAACATGCTGCTCGCAGACCCAGCCGGCCGGCTCTGGGTAGGGACAGAAAAGGAACTGGCGGTGTGGGATGGCCAGACCTTCGTGGACATGACGCCGACGAATGGAATGCCGGAGCTGGCGGTGCGGCAGATGGTTGCGGGACGCGACGGAGCGCTGTGGGTGCGGACCGACGACCAGTTGCGGAAGTGCGCCGGGCGCAATTGGGTCGCCACGGCCAGACCGTGGAGCGGCCAGTTGAGGTCTGCGGAGCTTCGGTCCACGGCACGCTACCCGTTGCGCCTGTTGGCGGATTCCCAGGGCGGGGTGTGGGTGGCCCATTACGGCGATGAGTTACGGCACGTTGACAGCGGCGGGCAGGTGACGCGGGTGGGCAAAGAAGAGGGGCTGCCGAGCGGCGAGGTCGAGTGCTGGTTTGAGGATCGCGAGGGCAACGTGTGGGTTGGATTGGCCGGTGGCGGGCTGGCCTGCGTGCAGCCGCGCAAATTTCATACGGTCTGGCCAACGGAAGGCCAAGAATCCAAAGTCGCAAGTTCGATCTGCGAGGACCGGGACGGGACGATGTGGTTTGGCACGGGGGGGGAGTCTTTGCTCCGCTGGCGCGGCGGCGAATTCGCACAGTTCACGCCCACGGCGCAACCGACCGTGGGGTTGGAAATCAAGGTGGTTCCGGACGGCGACGGGCGATTGTGGGTGGGCAGTGTTGGAAACGGCGTGCTGGCGTTCGCGAGCGACGAGTTCAAACGGCCATTTCCCTCGGAGGACATCGGCCGGGTGGCCCGCGCGCTTTACACCGACCGCCGGGGCGCGCTGTGGATCGGCAATGAGTTTGGGTTGTTTCGCTGGGACCAGGGAAAGTTACAACGATTTACGGCGGCGGAGGGATTTACGGCGGCGTTTGTGCTGGCCATCACCGAGGATAACGCG
>CAIXBQ010000028.1 GCA_903917705.1 uncultured Verrucomicrobia subdivision 3 bacterium
ACTGCGTGCCAAAGCCTCCGTTCCCCCGCAGGGGCAGCCCATCTTCCAGCGCGTAATCCCCCCGATTGCCACACCCCACCAGCAAACATAACTCAAAGACAAGGTGACAAATTTATTTCAGGACTTGACCAAACTCAAATGTTTGAGCCTCCTGACGCCGGCGGCTACAGGGATCAGAGGGCAGAGGTCGGAGGTCAGAAGGCAGACGAGCGGGAAGGCAAGACTACAGACCATAAAAACACGAAATGCGGGATTTGAAAAAAATCCGTGGCAGGGGATGGCGGAGCGGCTAACCTGCGGGCAGCCGAAGACTTTCCATGATCATGAAAAAAATTTCCGTCCTGCTCCTGCTGGCCGCCACCCTGGCGGGGCGCGCCGCCAACGCCGACGCCACGAACACGGCCCCGGCGGCCGCCGGCCACACGGCGCTGGCACAAATCCCCGACGCCTCGCACGCGCCAGTGCGGGTGACCAACACGGTGACCATCGCGGGGGAGCGCGTGAGCTACGCGGCGGAGACGGGCATGCTGCCGCTGCTCAAGCCGGACGGGACGGCGCGGGCCTCGATCTTTTACACGGCCTACACGCGGCTGGACAAAGCGGAAAGCGGAAAGCGGAAAGCGGAAATGGAACAACGGCCGGTGATGTTCTGCTTCAACGGGGCCCGGGCTCGGCCTCGGTCTGGCTGCACCTCGGCGCGCTCGGCCCGCGGCGGGCAAAGCTGAACGAGGACGGCTCACTGCCCGCCCCGCCGTTCGCGCTGGCGGACAACGAGAATTCCATCCTGAACGCGAGCGACCTGGTGTTCATCGACCCGGTGGCGACGGGGTTCAGCCGGCCGGCGAAGGATGAAAAGCCGGATCAATTTTTCGGGGACGCGGGCGACCTGGATTCCATCGGCGAATTCATCCGGCTCTGGACGACGCGGCACGGGCGGTGGCTGGCGCCGAAATTCCTGTGCGGCGAAAGCTACGGCGTGTTCCGGGCGGCGGGGCTGGCGGACCACCTGCGGGGCCGGTACGGCCTGTATCTGAACGGGCTGGTGCTGGTGTCCGGGGTGCTGGACTTCGGGACGCTCAGCGACGACGCGGACAACGACCTGCCGCATGAGCTGATCCTGCCGGCGTACACGGCGGCGGCGCATTTCCACAAAAAACTGCCGGCGGACCTGCAGGCGGACCTGCCGAAGGCGCTGGCGGAGGCGCGGGCCTTCGCCCAAGGGGAGTTCAACAGCGCGCTGCTGCAAGGCGCGGCGCTGCCGGCGGCGGAACGGAACAAAGTCGTGGCGGAACTCGCGCGGCTGACGGGGCTGAAGCCGGCGGTGATCGAGGACCACAATCTGCGCGTGGACCCGGGCGTGTTCCGCAAGCAACTGCTGCATGACGAGGGCCTGATCCTGGGGGCCTATGACGCGCGGCTGACGGGACGGGACGGGAACCCGGCGGAAACGGCGGCGGGCTTTGATCCAGCGACCGCGGCGGTGATGGGGCCGTTCGGGGCGGCGATGAACGCGTATGTGCGGGAGGAACTGAAGTTCGAAGACGACCTGCCCTACGAACTGCTGGCGGGGGTGCAGCCGTGGCCCTACGGCGGGCGGAACAATTTTCCCAGCGCGGGCGGGCGGCTGGCGTCGGTGATGAACCAGAATCCGCACCTGAAAGTCCTGGTGCTGGGCGGCCGGTGCGACCTGGTCTGCCCGGTGGACGCGATGCGCTACAGCATGGCGCACCTGGCGCTGGCGGAGGCCTACCGGAAGAATGTCACGTTCGTGGAATTTGACGCGGGCCACATGATGTACATCAACCGGCCGGACCGAGAGAAGCTGCAGCGGGAACTGGAAAATTTTCTGAAGCCGTAAAAACGGAAAGGTATTAACCACCAAGGCACCAAGCATTGCTTAGCCACAGATGGGCACAGATGAAACACGGATGGGGAAACAGGGACCACAAGACCAGGATAACAAACAGTCGTCAGTCGTCAGCAAAGACAAAAGCGGAAAAAAACAACCAAGGAACAAAGAAACAAAGATTTTAACCACGAAATTCGAAATGGAATAGGCTCACGCAAAGACGCGCAAAATTTAGGGATGAAACTTGAGACCTGAGACCAGAGGGGGACAAAAGCGAAATTCGGAAAGCGGAAGGCGGAAATTTAAACACCAAGGCACCAAGGGGGGTGATTTCAAAAGCAGAAATAGCGAAAGTAGGAAGCAGAAATTGAGGCCTCGAAATTCAACTGTTTGAGCCTCCTGACGTCGGCTGCCACGGGGAGCAGAGGTCAGAGGTCGGAGGTCAGAGATCAGAAGGTGGAAAGGACAGGGCCAGAGGGGGCAGAGTTGAATTGTTACATCGGGACGGGGGCGCGCCAGCGCCACCAACCCGGGTCGGGACTAAAGAAACGTTTGTTGCGGCGGCGGGGATTTCACGAAACTCACCTCGCGCAGGTAGATCGGCACCAACTTTTCGCCCGGCACAAAATCCGTCCGCGCGGCCGCCAACCGCGCCACCGTGGCCGCCGCGGGAAACAAGGCCGGCTCCATTTCCGGGCCGACACAGACTTCGCCCGCCGCGCGCCGCGCGGCGACGGCCGAGGCCGGCACGATCTGCAGCGGCGAAATTTCCGCGCACGCCGCCGCCGAAATTTCCCAGCCGGCCAGATAAAATTCCCCGCGCTGCGCATCAATCACCCCGTTCACCCGGCCGAAAATCTTTTCCGCCTGCGCCTGCGCGGCCAGACAATCCGCGCTGCCCACGCCGAGCAGCTTGACGCCGGCGGCCAACTGCCAGCCCTGCGCAATCGCAATCGCCGCGCGGATGCCAGTGTAACTGCCCGGCCCCAGCCCGACCGCGATCACCCCAATATCTCCGCGCGCCACTTTGGCCGAAGCCAGCACCTGCTCAATCAGAGCGAAGGCATTCGTCACGCGGTAGCCGCCGGCTTCCATGGCCGAGGCCAGAACGCGGCCGTCGCGCGCCAGCGCCACGCTCCGCTGCGCCGACGAGAATTCAAGCGCCAAGATCGTCATAGGTTATTTTTCGTTCCAATTCGCTGACAATTTCAAGGTTCACCTCCACCCACCGGCCCGGCCGCCCGAGGCCGGCGGCCAGACCGGCCAGACGCTCGGCCCATTCAATCACCGCCACGCCGTCCGGCTCCAGAAACTCCTCAATGCCCGCCGACAAGACCTGTTCCGCGGTCTCCAGCCGGTAGAGGTCGAGATGAAACAAGGGCAGCCGGCCGCCGGCGTATTCGTTCACCAGGGTGAAGGTGGGGGAATGGACGCGACTGGAAACACCGAGCCCGCGCGCCAGCCCCTTGACGAACTGCGTCTTGCCCGCGCCGAGGTCGCCGCGCAGGGCAAGGACGAGCCCGCGCGCGGCCGCGCGGCCGAATTTCTCGCCGAGCGCGGCCGTATCCGCGGGACTATGCGAAATGAACGTAGCCATGAGCGTTTAGTTTATGCGCGCCGTGCCGGTCGCGGATCAGGATGCCGCCGCCGGCGACGATCCGGCCGATGCAGCTCAATTTCAACCCGGGAAATTTCTTTTTCCACGCATCCAGCAATTTCACCGCGTCCCGGCTCGCGACGGTGAACAGCAGCTCGAAATCCTCGCCGTCCGCGAGGGCCGCCACGAAGGGGGGCCGGGCCGACGAATTCCCCCGCGCCGCCAGCTTCGCCGCGCGGGAAACCGGCACGGCGGATTTCAAAATCTCCGCGCCGACCCGGCTGGCATTCAAAATATGGCCCAAGTCGCCCGCCAGCCCGTCGCTCAAATCCAGCAGGGCGTGGAGGGAAAAATGGTCCGCCAGCCAGCGGGCCTCGGCGAGGCGCGGCTCGAACTCCAGATGCCTCCCCGCGAGGGAGCCGCCGAGTTCGCCGGTCACGAAAATGGCGTCGCCCACTTTGGCGCCGCCCCGCAAAACCTGGCGGCCGCGCGGCACGGTGCCGAGCAGGGAAATCGAAATCAGGATGCGGCCGGGATTGGTGGTGGTTTCGCCGCCAACCACCGCCACGCCGTATTGTTCCGCCAGCGCATTCAGACCGTCATAAATTTTCGCCACAAACTCCGGGTCGAACTTTTCGGGCAGCGCGAGGGTGACCAGCGCGGCGGTGGGGGTTCCGGCCATGGCGGCGATGTCGCTCAAACAGCGGGCCAGGGCCTTGCGCCCGATTTTTTCCGGCGGCGTGGCGGAGGTGAAATGAACCCCTTCCACCACGGCGTCGGTCTTGAACAAAACCAGCCGGTCCGGCACGCCCAGGTCCAGCACGGCGCAGTCATCGCCGACGCCGGTCACGACGGCGGCATTCACCGGCAGCGATCGGGTCAGGCGGGCGATGAGTTCAAATTCATTCATCGGGATTGGAGGAAAAGGAAAACCAGATTAGCCAGGTTGAAGAGGCTGTGCGCGACGACCGGCGCGAGCAGGCAGTCCGTTTTTTCATAAAGCCAGGTGAACGCCAGCGCGAGGACGAACAGGGGGACAAACGCCGGCGCGCTCAGGTGGATGAGGGCGAACAGCAAGCTGACGCCGACCAGCGAGAGCCGGGGCCAGCCGAGCTGCTTGAAAAATGGATACAGGGCCCCGCGAAAAATGAACTCCTCCGCCACCGGCACCAGCACAACGGCGAACAAGGCGAAATAGGCCCGCTGCCAGCCCGATCGGGCGCGGACGAACAACTCGACAGCGCGCTGGTCCGCCGGCGGCCAGCCGAGCTTAGACAACGCGAGCATGGACAGATGTTCCAGACCGAGCACAACCGGCAGCGCCAACGCCAGCACGCCGACGGCGAGGAGCAGGGATTTTTTCAAATTCCCGTTACGCAGGCCGAAGGCATCGCGCCAGCAAACCCCGTGCTGTCTGAGAAAAATCAGAATCAGAACCCACGCCACCCCCTGAAAGCTGAGCGTCGCCACGAGGACGCCGCCGAAGCTGTCGGCCGTGCGGAAGCCGGCCACGCCCGCCTTTTGCAACAGGCCCGCCGCGACGACGCCGAGACAAAGGCAGGCGAAGGCGCCCGCGACCAACTGGATCACGGCCTCGACCCGCCACGGCTTGGGCGACAGCATGGGATGAGTCTAGGCAAGAGCTGAGCCATTATAAACCATGAAAGGGGCAAAGCGGAAAGCGGAAGGAGGAAATGAACCACCAAGTCACCAAGGGGGGTGATTTCAAAAGCAGAAATAGCGAAAGTAGAAAACAGAAATTAAGGCCTCGAAATTCAAATGTTTGAGCCTCCTTACGTCGGCTGCTACGGGGATCAGAGACGAGTGACTACGGGACTACTGACAACATTAACAGAGATTAGAGGTCAGCGTTTTGAGACGGGGACCTTCAACGTCCGACGGGAATTAGCCGGCACGGCATTCCGCCGGCGCTCGCACCACCCATCCCGACCCTCCCCGTTTCACAGCGAAGAGGGAGAAATGTTCCCCACAATCAGATGACCGAGGGCGGGAAGCGGAATAAAAAACCAAACCCGATTTGACGAACGGCGGACGCGGACTATCTTCACCCGCATGAACCGACTGGCCCGTGAAAAATCGCCGTACCTGCTCCAACACGCGCACAATCCCGTGGACTGGCACGCGTGGAATGACGAAGCGTTCGCCAAGGCGCGCACGGAGGACAAGCCGATATTTTTGAGCATCGGCTATGCGACCTGCCACTGGTGCCATGTGATGGAGCGCGAAAGTTTCGAGGATGAAAAAACCGGCACCTATCTCAATGAACATTTTGTCAGCATCAAGGTAGACCGCGAGGAGCGCCCGGACGTGGACAAGATCTACATGACCTTTGTGCAGTCCACGACCGGCGGGGGCGGCTGGCCGCTGAATGTCTGGCTCACGCCGGAGCGGAAGCCGTTCTTCGGGGGCACCTATTTTCCGCCGGACACGCGCCACGGCCGGCCCAGTTTCCGGCAACTGCTGGAACAGATCGCCGGGCTCTGGCGGGAACGAAGGCTGGAAATCACCGCCTCGGCGGACGAGCTCCACGCGCGGCTGGAACTGATCACCGCGCGGGAGGCCAAGGAAAACACCCCGCTCACACCGCAGACCCTCCGGCGGGCGGCGGAACAGTTCAAGGAGGCCTATGATGCCACGAACGGCGGCTTCGGCCGGGCGCCGAAATTTCCGCAGCCGAGCATCCCGGCGCTAGTACTGCGCGCGGCGAAACGGCTGGGCGACGAGGCCGCGGCAAAGATGGTCCTGCACACCTGCGACAAGATGGCGGCGGGGGGGATCCACGACCAACTCGGCGGCGGCTTTGCCCGCTACGCCGTGGACGCGGAGTGGCGGGTGCCGCATTTTGAAAAGATGCTCTATGACAACGCGCAACTCGCGCAGCTTTACCTGGACGCCCACCTGATGGCAAAAGCGGAAGGCGGGGAGCAGCAAGCGGAAGCCCACGCGGCGACGGCGCGCGACATCCTGGATTACGGGCTACGCGACCTGACGCATGCCGACGGCGGTTTTTTTTCCGCCGAAGACGCCGACAGCGAAGGCCACGAGGGGAAGTTCTACTGCTGGACGCACGAGGAACTGGCCAAACTACTCACGCCGGAGGAATTCATCGTGACCGCCCAACATTTCGGCATCACCAAGGAAGGCAATTTTGTGGATCACAGCCACCCGACGCCGCTGGCGGGGCAGAATGTTTTGAGCGTGGTGAATCCCCTGCCCCCGGCCCGCGACCGCCAATTTCGCCGCGCTCCGGCGGGACCAGCCGGGGAGGGGGAAACGACCGAGCCGGATGACCAGAGCCTACTGGCTGCGGCCAAAGCCAAAATGAGCGCCGCCCGGGCCAAGCGCATCCGGCCGCTGCTCGACGACAAGATACTCGCCTCGTGGAACGGGCTGATGCTGGGAGCATACGCGCGCGCGTCCGCAGTGCTGGGCGAGGAAAGATACCGGGCGGCGGCGGAGAAAAACCTGGCGTTCATCCGGGAGAAACTGTGGGAGGCACCGCAAGGCAGGGCGGGCAGTCCTCTGCCCGCCGCGGCATCGCAACCGGACGACGGCGCGCACGGAGTGACGCGCCCTACCGGCACACTGTTCCACCGCTGGCGGGACGGCGAGCGCGACCAGGTGCAACTGCTGGAAGGCCATGCGTTCCTGCTGGACGGGGTCATCCACCTCTACGAGGCGACGCTGGAGCCCAAGCACCTGGATTTCGCGGTGGAGCTGGCCGAGGCCATGATCGCGACCTTTTACGACCCGGCGAACGGCGGCTTCTGGCAGAGCCCCGCCGGGGCAACCGACCTGATCCTGCGCGTGAAGGACGATTATGACGGCGCGGAGCCGGGCGGCAATTCCGTCGCCACGCTGGCGCTGCTGAAGCTGGCCGCGATCACCGGCCGCGAAGATTTCCGGGAGCCGGCCGAGGCGACGCTGCAACTGGGCGCGCACCGGCTGCAAAGCCAGCCCGCCGGCATGGCCTATATGCTGCAGGCGCTGGATTTCTGGCTGGACGAACCGCGCCGGGTGGTGATCGCGGGAAATCCAAACACCCCGATTTTTCACGAATTGCTACGCGCCGCGCACTCGGTTTACCAGCCAAACAAGATCGTGCTCGGCAACACCGGCGCGGTGGAATCGTTCGCCAAAACCCTGGCCACCAAGAATGAGGCGACCGCCTACGTCTGCACCGGCACCGCCTGCCAGCCGCCGACGAGCGAACCGGAAGTTTTACGGCAGGAACTGAGCTAGCAGTCCCCAAACGGCAGGGTCGCGCGAAGGACGCGAAGGGGGCGAAGACGGAAACAAAAAGAGTCGTCAGTCGTCAGAGGACAGCGAAGACAAAAGCACCAGAGCAACTACAAAACCACGGACCGAAAAACAAAGCTGAAATTTTGAAAGCTGAAAGCAGAAAGTGCGTGCCGCACGGGCCAAGGGGGACCAGGGACTGCGAGACTACCCATATCAAAAACAATTGAGGGCAGAAGTCAGAAGCCTGGAGCCAGAAGATCTGGTTTGAGCCTCCTGACGTCGGCTGCCACAAAAACCACCGGCGCGCACCTTCTCCCACTCCCGCGGGCGAAGGAACCGGAGAAACGCTCCCGGCGCATCCGGCCATCGGATTTTTCCGGGCGTGTCTTCGGGGGGATTCGCGGTTAAAGTTTTCCGCAATCGCATGGATGATTTTGAAACACGGTTCGGCGGCATCGCGCGGCTATACGGCAAGGGCGGGCTGGAAAAACTGCGCGCCGCGCAGGTCAGCGTGATCGGCATCGGCGGGGTGGGCACGTGGGCGGCGGAGGCGCTGGCCCGGTCGGGCGTCGGCGCGATCACCCTGACGGACCTGGATGAAGTGTGCGTGACGAACATCAACCGCCAATTGCACGCGCTCAACGACACGATCGGCCGCCCCAAGGTCGAAGTCATGGCCGAACGCATCCGCGCCATCAACCCCGATTGCCGGGTGACGGCGGAACAGAAATTTTTCAACGCGCAAACCGCCGCCGAACTGCTCGCGCCGGCATTTGATTTTGTCCTCGATGCGATTGACGACGTGACCAACAAGGTGCTGCTGCTGGCGCGCTGCCGGGCAGATCACCGGCCGGTCATCACCTGCGGCGGGGCGGGCGGACGACGCGAACTGACGGCCGTTCGCCTGGGGGACCTGTCCCAAGCCAGCCACGACAAGCTGCTGGCCGAAGTGCGGCGGCGGCTGCGGAAGGAACACGGATTTCCGGCCGAACAATCGGCGATGGACGTGCCGTGCGTGTATTCCGTGGAGCGCACCCGGTACCCGCAGCCGGACGGCTCGGTGTGCGAAATGCGTTCCGCGGCAGAAGACGGGACGCGGCTGAACTGCAACGGCGGGCTTGGGTCGGCGACGTTTGTGACGGGGGCGTTCGGGTTTGCGGCGGCGGGTTATGTGGTGAAGAAAATTGCGGAGGGATGAAGGCAGTCGTCAGTCGTCAGTTGTCAGTTGTCAGGAGCCAACATCGGAAAGCGGAAAGTGCGTGCCGCACGGGCCAACCTAGAGAACTGATTACGGAAATTAACCACCAAGGCACCAAGCATTTCTTAGCCACCGATGGACACAGATGAAACACGGATAGGGGAAGGAGGGACTACAGCTGAAATTCGGAAAGCGGAAAGCGGAATTAAACACCAAGGGGCGAAGGCCAAAAAACAAGACCACGGACCGGGAAAAAAGCTGAAATTTTGAAAGCTGAAAGCTGAAATCCGGGTCCCGTCCTGAAATAGGTTGTCACCTATGGAACGAAATTATACCAACTACGCAAATAGTCTGGTATAAGTTGAGATATGCAGTTAGCGTTGGCGGATGGCAAGACCCCGAGCAAAACTTGATCGTAGCGGCGAGGCTGACTTGGTCATTCGCCGCCTCCAAACGGAACCTCCTGGGGC
>CAIXBQ010000029.1 GCA_903917705.1 uncultured Verrucomicrobia subdivision 3 bacterium
GAATACCGCAGGAATGCGGGGAGTCACCCTCAAGGAAGCGTCGCAGAATTGAAATCGAAAAATGACCGGACAGCGAGAATAGCCAGATTTCACCGAAATGAAATCGCTGTCAGCAAAACCTTAACCGGACAGTAGTGATTCCGGGTATTTGATCGGCACCGCAGCGCCGGCGACCGACTTGAGCGCGGATTACCAGAATGTCCTCACGGGCGGCCAGTACGCGAGCGGCGGGACCCCTTGCACGGTGACCCTGAACGGCCTCACACCGGGCAATGAATACCTGGTCCAGCTTTGGGTGGATGATTCGCGATCGAATGAAAGAGCCCGGCATGAGACGGTCACCATCGGCAGCAGCACGGTCACCGTGAGATACACATCTTCCAATAATTCCGGCGGGGTGGGCCAATACACCATCGGGTCTTTTGTCGCGACGGCCAGCACGCAGGTCATCACGCTCACCGGCAATGCCTCGACGCAAATCAACGCGCTGCAACTGCGCGACCTGGGCCTTTATCCTGTCGTGCCCCCGCCCACCTTCACCCCGCCGGCCGGGCCATACCTCGGCGCACTGCCGGTGACGATCAGTTCGCCGGGCACGATTTTCTACACCACGAACGGCACCACCCCGACGGCCAGTTCGGCGGTTTATACCAGCCCCGTCATCGTGCCCGCCGGCGTGACCATGACGATCAAGGCCTTCGCCACCAACACCGCCCAGTCGGACAGCTCAGTCGCCAGCGCGACTTATAACACCTTTACCTCGCCAGCTGTGCCGACCTGGGTCAACGCAGCAGGCGGCTCGTGGACCAACACGGCCAACTGGTCGAATAACGTGGTGGCCAACGGCAGCGGCGCCACGGCGGATATCAGTGTGCTTAACCTGACGGCGGATGCCACAGTGACGCTGGACAGCGCGCCGACCATCGGCAACCTCATCTTCGGCGACACCACGCCTGACCATAACTGGATCCTGAACGCCGGCAGCGGCGGGCCGCTCACGCTGGCCTCCGGGAGCACCCCGACCATCACGGTCAACAACCAGACCGCCACCATCAACCCATCGTTGAACGGCGACCAAGGATTGACCAAGACCGGCAACGGCACGCTGACACTGGCAGCGGGCCACAGCCCAATCACGGGCACGCTCGATGTTGTGAACGGCACGCTCGACCTACCGACCGGGGCCTCCGGCTACTGGCATCAGTGGTGCCTGTCCGTCACCAACATCAATCTCTCGCCCGGCACCGCCTTGACCTGCGCGAGCGGAGCCTTTGGCTGGTATGGCAACAACAGCAGCGACGGCCTGACCATCCACGTCAACGGCGCCGTCTGTCAGCCTAACGGAGCCTTCGGCGTTGCCTATGTCTTGACCGGCGGCACCATCGGCACGGGTTCCAGCCGCCTCGACCTCGGCCGTTCTGGCGGGTTTGACTCTTCGATCTCCTCGCTGGCAAGTTCCACCACCAGCGTGGTTAATCCGTCCGGCGGCATCATGTTGCGCCCGGATGCCGCAAGCGGAGACATCTCGCAACCCAACTGGGTTATCACGGCGGAAGCCGGAACCACGCCCAGTGGCATTGATCTGGATATTCAGAAACCCATCTCGCAGAACGGCGGCACCTGCCCGATCATCAAGACGGGCTCCGGCACCCTGCGGTTGAGCGGCGCCAACAGTGGCTACAGCGGCGGCACCGAAATCAGCGGCGGCACCTTGGTGGTCAGCGCCTTGAAAGCCAACGGCACCGGCGCAGTCACCCTCGACGACAACACAGTGCTCGTGACTTATGCCAGCGGCGGTAGTTCGACGATCCAGAACACCGGCGTCCTCTCGCTGGGCACGGGCGCGGGAACAAACGCGCTGAACTTCGCGGCTTTGACGAGCACCACCGTGGCGCCGGTCAGCGTCAGCTCGGTGTCCGGAGTTAATCCGGTGACCGTCAACATCCTCAGCCTCGCCCCGTTCGTCGGGCATTATCCCCTCATCAAGACCACCGGCGGCGGGGCGTTCTCCGCCTTGACCCTCGGTTCCTACCCGGCCGGATACACGATGACGCTCGTGGATGACACCGGTGGCACGAGCCAGTCGGTTTATCTGGATGTCACCACCGTACCCGTACCGCCGACCGTGACTTGGACCGGCGTGAACAACGGCGTCTGGGACATCAACACGACGACCAACTGGACCACCAACAGTGTCAACACGGTGTATCAGGAACCCGACTTCACAGTGTTCAATGACACCGCCACCACCAAGGCCATCACGCTCAACACCACCGTCAATCCCGACGGCGTGACGTTCAGCAACAGCGTGGCTTACAGTCTCAGCGGCACCGGCGGCATCGCCGGCTTCACCGGCCTGACCAAGGTTCTCAACGGGACGCTGACGATCGGCAACACGAACTCCTACACCGGCGAAACCGTGGTTGGCGCGGGAACGTTGCAGTTGAACAACGGCTCGCTGGCCACGTCGGACATCACCAATTCCGGCGCGGTTATTTACAGCAACACCATTAGCCAGACAGTGGGCTATCCCATCACCGGCACCGGTTCCTTGACCAAAAATGGCAACGGCACGCTGACGATGTCGGTGGATGCACCCGTATCCGGCGGCCTCACCGTCAACGCCGGAACGCTACGAGTGACCGCCGGCAACTTCGCTGGCCGTTTCACGGCGTCGCCCATCACCATCAATCCCAACGCCACCATCCTGAACGATACTTACCATGCACTCGGTGGCAGCACGACCTCGTTGACCATCAACCACGGCACGTGGCTCCTCAACTACGAGGACTACAAGCAGAATATCACGATGATGGACGGCCTCATCGCCTCCGGCGGTGGCGGCAATGGCGGTAACCTGCGCATCGGTTATGCCGGTGGCGGCGGCACCTACTACCTGCATGTCACCAACTCCGTGGCGGGTTCCGTCATCAGCGAGAGCGTCAATACCATTACCTCGTCGCTCTTCTGGGTCCTTGATGCCGCCCGCGGCGCGGCTGCCAGCGACCTCACCATCAGCGGTGTAATTGCCAATGCGGGTAACATCATTAAGAACGGCAACGGCATCGTCACCTTCACTGCCGCCAATACCTACACCGGCAGCACGACCATCAACGCCGGCACGCTCGCCCTGTCCGGGAACGGTTCGATCAGCAACGCCATCACCATCGGCGGCGGTGCCACCTTTGACGTGACCGCCCGCTCCAGCAGCCCGATGGTGCTTGGCTCCAGCCAGATCATCAGCAATAGCACCTCCACCGCCGTCATCAAGGGCAGCGTGGACGCCTCCGCCGGCGACCTCGAACTGACCTTCGCTGCCGGCACTCCCGCCCTCGCCATCGGCAATGGCACCTTCACGTTATCCCCGGGCACGGTGATAAACATCGACAACACCGGCGCGCCGTTGGCCAACGCCACCCTCAAGCTCATCGCCACCAACACCGCCGGCGCGGTGGGCGGCACAGTTCCGGCCTCGGTCAACCTCTACGGCAACGGCCTCGCCGCCGGCGCAACCGCCACCGTGACCAACATCAACAGCGAGCTTTATCTCGCCGTGGTTGGCGGGGTGGCCACCAATCCCACCAACATCACCGTCACCGTCACCGGCGGTTTGCTCACACTCGCCTGGCCCCCGGATCATCTTGGCTGGAGCTTGCAGGTGCAGACCAACGCCTTGACCACCGGCCTCGGCAACAACTGGGTAACCATTCCCGGCTCCGAAACGGTGAACACCACCAACTTCCCCGTTGACCCGGCCCAACCGGCGGTCTTCTATCGCCTGATTTATCCGTAACCGCCCGAGGCAGTCCTGATTCACGCGGCCGGGAAGCAATTCCCGGCCGCTTTTTTTGCGGTTACGCCAGGAGCGCCGGCGGGAAAGTGGAAGGTTATTTCGGCAGCGTGTGGAATTGCCGTAGGGCGATGAATGGATCAATCCGGGCCAGAAGAAAGTGCGCCCAATGATTGGTCCACCGCTGCCAGATGGTCTGGTTTTTCCGCCACGACTGGAATTCGATCCGGCGGGAATGGCCCAGGAGGCGCGCAAAGATCTCCTGCGCCCCGGCGGCGGCCGCATCATCCTCAAACCGCATCATCAGCTCGTAATTCAGGCTGAGGCTGCGGGTGTCGAGATTGGATGAGCCGGCATAGGTGATGCCGTCGGCCAGTACCAGTTTGGCGTGCAGGATCTGCGGCTGATATTCGTAAATCTCCACCCCCGCCTTCAGGAGGCGATAATAGAGGCTGCGGGCCGCCAGCTGTGAAACCAGCACGTCGGATTTGCCGGCCAGCAGCAATTGCACCCGCCCGCCGCGCCGGACCACGCGCAACAGATCGCGACGTAGCCGCCGGGTGGGCAGAAAATAGGCGGTCACAATCCGCACGTCGCGGGCCCGGGCCAGATCATGCGCCAGCGCCATTTGAAACGGGCTGGCCCCGCGCCCGGGGCGGCTCAATAATAATTCGGCCGGCCGGCCGGCCGGCGTCCCGCGCCGGCGCTTGAACGCGCGCAGCCGCAGCAACGGCCGGCGATGAAAATCCGCCAGCGCAAACAATTCCTCAAATGAATCCGCCAGCCCCCCGGCCAGAACGGGATTTTCAAGACGGATGCCAAGATCGCACCAGCCACGCGTCACGCCATCGCCAGCGTATTCATCGGACACATTAAAGCCGCCGATGAAAATCACGGACTCGTCGCAGACCAGGAGTTTGCGATGATCGCGCACGCCGAACCGCCAGAGATGAAGCGGATTAAACCGGCGCACTTCGGCCCCCGCAGCCAGCAGCGGATCGAAGAAATCATCCGGCAATAGCCAGGAGCCGCCCGCATCCACCAGCACGCGCACACGGACCCCGCGACGGGCAGCCGCCAGCAACGCGGCCAAGAACCGCCGCCCAAGCCGGTCATCGGCATAGATATAGGTTTCCAGCCGGATTGAGGTTTGCGCCGCTTCGATCGCCGCCAGCAGGACCGGAAAGATTTCCCGGCCCGCGCCAAGCCATTGCAACGCCGGAGAGTTGGGGGCAGGCATCATTTGATTATATTCCGCAGCCTGATTTGGAGTCTGACACAATCAGCGGGTCTGCGCAAACATCATGCGCCAGAACCAGCCGCTGCGGGCGGCGAACGCCATGAGCGGGCCGGGCAGCGCGGGCGCGAGGACAATGCGCTGCAGCCATTTCGCCCAGGCAAGCCGGCGCGTAAACACGGCGTCACAATCACGGGCGATCCGCAGGCGGGCTTCGTTCCACGCAGTTTCGCCTCGGCTCCACGCGATGATCGGCCCCAGCGCCAATTCCGCCGACTCGAACGCCATGGACATGCCGTTGCCGGTGATGGGCGGGATCATGGTGATGGCGTCACCGACGCAAATCCCCTCCAGTGCCCCGGCCCGCCGCGGGTTCAAGGAAAGCCCGGCGATGGCGCAAAATGAGGCGTCATCAAACTCGGCGGCGGCGAGCCGCTGGTGCAAAGGCGAACCGGGCCGGCCGCGCAGCCGTTCCCGCCAGTTCCCGGGCTCGCCGGATTCGTCCGCCCGCTTGCGAAACAGGCCGCAGATATTCACTTCGCCGCCATTGATCCGGCACAAGCCGACATAGCTGTGCGACGAGAGGTGCATTTCCAAACCGGCAGTGAGCGGCACCTTGCGCGCGTGTACCTTCAGACCGAACCAGCGCGCGCCGCCAGCTCCATCCGGCAGGCGGCGGCCCGTGGCACGAACAATGCCTTCGCCAAAATCCCCGACATGGCGCCGGCCTTCGAGCAATTCACCGCCGAGAGAACGAAAATGATTCGCCAACGCGGCATCCAGCGCGAAGCGCGAAAGGCAGATGGCCGACGACGGCAACGGGCGCGGCGCGGTTGAATGCGTGGCCGAAAAAAATGCGGCATCCCGCGCGCTGACGGCGCCGGCCTGGTCGAGCAAATCACTCAACCCCAGCCGCGCCAGCGTGGCCTGGCCGCGACCACTGATGAATTCGCCGCAGACACGGTGACGCGGATAATGTCCCGCCTCGTGGATCACCACGGGCACACCGGCCTGCCGCAGCCCGATGCCGAGCGCCAGGCCGGCGAGACCGCCGCCGACGATCGTGATGGGTTTAGGGCCGTCCATGATTCACTTGATCTTCCGCGCGACGAAGAGATGGCTGAAGGCCCCAGTACGATGCTCGGCCAGACGCCAGCTTTGCCGGTCCGGCCAGGCCGCGGAAAGTTCCTGCCCGGCAAAACCCGCGCGGACGCTGACCACGGCATCGTGACGCGTGACGTCATTGCAGCCGATCGCCCCAACCAGCCGGCTGCAAAGCAGCGGCCACGGCGCCCGGCGCGGCTCGATGGCAATGAATAATCCGGCGCGCAGTGAAACCAGGCGCAACAATTCCGCCAGCTCACCGGCCGCGAAATGGTGCAGGAACAAATTGGCGATGACCACTTCGCCGCAGTCGGAAGTTTCCAGCCAGTCGAAAACATCGGCCACGACGGTTTCCGCGCGCCAGCCCAGCGGACCGAAGGCCGCGAGCGTGGCCGGCGCCGCGACATTTTGCAAATCGAGCAGCCGGGCCGTCACTTTCGGCCAGCCGGGCGAGATTCTTTGCGCGACCCGGAGGAGAAAATCCCCGTCACCCGCGCCAAGTTCGGTGATGGGTCCGGGCGGGCGATGCGGCAGCGCCTGCCGCAACGCGCGGGCCATGATGGCCGGGTGGCGCATCCAGCCATTCAGACGGCGTAAATCCCGTCGCGAGCGGATGGCGCGCGAGTCGGCGGGTGACAGATCGTCAAGGATTTCAGGCTGGACGATTCGCTTCATGCCGCGCCGATCTCCAGGAAGGCGCCGTGGCAGCTGAAGCCGGCGCCGAACGCCGACAGCCACCAGAGACCGTCAGGCACAGTGTCGGCCAGGGCGCGCTCGAGAACAAAATATACCGTGGGGCTGCTGAGGTTGCCGTATTCACGCAGCACGGCGGAACTGTGGCGCACGTCGTCCGCGCTCAATTTGAGCTTTTTGCGCAGGGCGAGAATCACGTCGCGCCCGCCGGTGTGCAGGACCCAGCCGGTAATCTGTTCACGCTGCACGCCCGCCGCGGCGAGCGATCCGGACAACAATTCCCCCGCGATCTCGCTGGCGACCTGCGGCACCTGCGGCAGCAAAATATTCCGCAGCCGGCCATTCGAGTGCCCGAACCGGAGCGTGTCGCGTTCGGCGGGAACCAGGCGCGAGTCGGAGTATTTCCATTTTACCCGGCGTCGGGCGGGCAAGGGCTCATTCGATAAAACCGCCGCGCCCGCGCCATCAGCGAAAAGGCAGGCGCTGATCAAGACGCCGGGATCGTCATCAATAAAAAAAGCGGCGCTGCAAACTTCAACGCAGATGGAGAGGACCCTCTTCGCGCGGCCGGCGGCGAGCAGGGCTTCGCCGGCGCGCAAATTCGGCAGGGCGGCACCGCAGCCCTGGCCGACGAGGTCGAGGGCGAAAACATTCTCGCGCAGGCCGAGTAATTCACTGACGTAGCTGGTGAGGCCGGGGCACAAATAGCCGGTGCAGGTGCTGATGAGCACGGCATCAATCGCCGCCGGCGGACAGTCCGCATCTTTCAGGGCGCGCCGCGCGGCTTCGGCGGCGAGCGCCGGCGCGTGCCGGGTGAACCGGGCTTGCAGGGCGTCAGGTGTCTGGTCAAACGCCTCGGTGAGCGGGTCCAGGGCAAGGTGCCGCGCGTCAATGCCGTTGTCGCCGCAGAGGACTTTTTTGAGGAGGGCCTGGGAACGCGGCTGGAGCTGTGGAAACTGGGACCAGTTTTGCAATGCCTCCCAGGATTCGCGCTGAGGATAACGTCGCGGCGGGGTGGTCGTGCCGAGTCCGATGATAAACATGGCAAAAAATAGCGCACGCCGCGCGAACATGCCATCTCATAAGCTGCGCTTTCGGCTGACTGATATCGGCCCGGGGCGGTTTTGGTGGCGTTCACAACCTGTACCCAATTATAATGTTCGCATGAACAATTTGTCTGGTTGGTTTCGATCCTCGGCGCATCTGGCCATCCCGCTGATGTTGTGGCTGGCCAGTCATCCACTCACCTGCGCAGCGGCCACCAATTCGGCGCCGTCCGAAGCCTTTGATTACGCCGCACCCAGGCTGCTGACCGGAACGGTCTACGCGGCTGGCTCCAATCGAACAAACCTCCTCTTCACCTTCCAGCGCACAGCGACGCGCTCGGGTTCAACCATCCACGTGGAGCGCCGCTTCGACCGGCCGGACGGCTCGACCGGCGCCGTTGAAAACATCGTCTTCGAATCCGGCCGGCTGGTTTCCTACGAAATGAAGGAGCTGCAAGCCGGCCTGTGGGGGACAATCCAGATTTTTCCCGACCCGACAAAACCGGACCGGCAGGAGATCCTGATCAAGCACGGCCGGGACACCGAGCCCAAGGGTAAAGGCATGGAGACCGCCCTGCCCAAGGACACGGTGATTGATGACACGCTGTATCCTTTCATCATGGCGCACTGGACCGAGTTGCAGGCGGGCGCCGGCATCAAGTTCCGCTTTGTCTCATTGGAATGGGAGAAAACCTTCGGCTTCAAACTGACCAAGGCAACCGAAGCCGACTTCAATGGCAAACCGGTTATTTGGATCAAAATGGAGCCCACCAACCTGCTAGTCGCGCGGTTCACGAACCCCATGTATTTCGCCTTTGAAAAGGACGGCTCGCACCGGATGCTGGAATATATCGGCCGGACCACGCCCCGGTTCAAGAAAGGCAAGCAGTGGAAATATCTGGATGCCGAGACCGTCTTCGATTGGAAATGATGCCAGACGCCGGGTCCGGCCTTTTGGCGGCCAACCGCCCGTGTTAATCTGCCGCGGCGATGTTTCGAGTGATCCTCCATCTCGACATGGATGCGTTCTTCGCTTCCGTGGAACAGCGCGACAACCCGAAGCTGCGCGGCCGGCCGGTCATTGTCGGCGCCCCGCCGACGCAGCGCGGAGTCGTCTGCGCCGCCAGCTACGAGGCCCGGAAGTTCGGGGTGCGATCCGCCCTACCCAGCGCCACGGCCGGCCGGCTTTGTCCCAAGGGCATATTCGTGCGTCCCCGCATGGATGTCTACCGGGATGAATCCCGGCACATCATGGCGATTGTCGCCCGGACCGGGGCGGTCATCGAACCCATGTCCATCGACGAGGCGTATCTCGACGTGTCCGGCATCTGCCAGGCGGAAACTGCCGACGCCTCGCTGCTCCTGGCCCTACCGCTGGCGCGCCAGTTGAAAGCCCAGATCCAGACCGAGCGCGGGCTGACAGCCACCATCGGCATCGCCGCCAACAAGCTGCTGGCCAAGATCGCCAGCGACCATCAAAAGCCGGACGGGCTCACCGTGATCACCGATCAGGAGAAGGTGGGGTTTTTGCGCCCGCTGCCGGTGCGCACACTTTACGGGGTCGGCAAGGTCACCGAACAATCCCTGAACCACGCGGGCATCGTCACCGTCGGCGATTTGCAAGACTACCCCGGCGACCTGCGAGCGCTGGTCGGTTCCTTCGGTCTGAAGCTCAAGCAATTTGCCGTGGGCGAGGACGACCGGCCGCTCGAAATCGGCGACGAGATCAAGAGCATCAGCGGCGAGGAAACCTTTCTCCAGGACACCGACGACCAGAAGGTGCTGCGCGCCTGCCTGAAGGAACAGGCCGCGGATATTTCCGCCCGGCTCAAGCACCGCCGGCTGGGCGCGCACACCGTTCAAGTGAAAGTGCGCTACAGTGATTTCACCACCCTGACGCGCCAGATTTCCGTCGAGGAACCCATCACCGATGCGGCGGATGTTTACCGGCTTGGCTGTTTCCTGCTCGGCCGGGAGAAACTGGTATCCCGTCCCCTGCGGCTGCTGGGCTTGGGCGTCAGCAACCTGCGCGAACCCACCAGCCAGCAGCTGACGCTGCTTTAAAGTGCGGCCGTCAATTGGCAGGAAGCGTCACTATAATCGGAAGTCGCGGGTGCTTATCTTGGCCGGCGGTTTATGATGGGATGGCTGGCGATGGGATGGCGAAGACCGTCGCCATTGCTTATTGGCACCAAAGGAAGAATGGCGGAGAGGGGGGGATTCGAACCCCCGATAGCTTTTGACTATTCACGCTTTCCAGGCGTGCGCGTTAAACCACTCTGCCACCTCTCCACGCGATTGTTTTACAGGCACTTACAGCGTTTTGAATTTCATCCAGATTGACAATTTGATACTGCAATCTGATACTGCTCATATGCCAACAGGCAAATCTCAATCAAAAAGCAAATCTTGGCAAAAAACGCCGATAACGAACTTGGTTCGCTATAAGCCGTCGGGCTTTTTATTCGCACGAATCCGCATAAACGGCAAGCTTATTCGCCGCACGCTAAACACCAAAACACTCACCGTGGCCAAGTTGCGGTTGTCGGATCTGGAAAGGACTGAGCGAGGCAATTCCGACCTGAACGCCGCCTACACCGAAGGCAAAATGACCTTTGGCGAGGCGATGGCCATGTTCGGTGAACGGGTGGCCAAGGTGCGTGACAAAGGGCTCTACCGCGACAAGCACGGTACATTCGAGGAATACTGCCAAACCGAGTTGGGTTTCAGCCGGCCTTACGCCTACAATTTAATTGGCAGCGCGGAGGTTAGCGAGCAGTTGTCCGCAATTAACGAAATTGAAATCAAGCCCGTCAACGAAGCGCAATGTCGTGAGCTAATATCGGTGCCGGAAACAAAACGAGTGGAAGCATGGAAAAATGCGATCAAAGCAGCTGGCGAAAAACCATTGACCGCAAAAGTTATTCATCAAGCGGTGGCCAAATTCAAGCCCAAGCCCGCGAAGAAAGCCAAGGTCGCGAAAAAGACACAGCGGTTGAACGTGAAGCCTGGATTAAAACTGATTGAGGCCATGGAAAAATTGGCGGATAGCGATAACACTGACGCATTGATGAAAAAGTTGGCTGAACTGCGAACGTGGCTGGAGAAGGCCGGCGAGTGATTGAATAGCATGGCCGGCTTAGTTCCGGTGTTGGACAGGTCTTTTTGCGAATTGGTAATTCGTAAAAATATTTTATTCCTCCATCTGCTGGTGATGGTTTAATGCCTTGACTGGAACGGCTGTGGAATCTCATTGACTTAGATCGGCCAATGTAATAAGTATAAGGATCATGATATATATCATGATAAGAATATGTTGACACTTTATTAGTGTTTGATTATTCTTTAGTAAGGACTTGGAAACAGGTCCTACAACCCAAAGGGTTGCGCGGGTAGGTCTTCACTCTTCAAAATAAAAAATCCAAAAATAAAATTGCGTGTCTGCTCTGCCCGCGTTTGACGCGGCAATCAAGCTGCGTCGATTACGCTCACGATGAGCGGAAAGAAGGATACGTATGAAAGAAGCAAGTAAGACCGCAATAGCGGCAAACAAGAAAACGGAAGTTTTGGATTCCGTGACCAGCAACACAGATGTAGTCGTTGCAACGGTCGATGCTACCAGCATCCAAGAACCGGCAGTACCCCTCACCAGCGCCGAGACAGAGCTTTTGGCAAAGTGTGAGGCAACCATCGGCAAGGGACTCAAAGCCTTCAGGGAAGTCGCGGACGCATTAATGGATGTTCGTGACCACCGCTTGTATCGCGTTGAGTTCGGAACCTTCGAGGAATACTGCCGCAAGAAATGGGGCTTCACTGCCCGTCACGCGTACCACTTGATCGACGCGGGCGAGGTGGTAAAAAACCTTGAACGTGAACAATTGTTCACAGACGAGCCGATAGCCATCCCGGACACGGAAAGTGCCGCGCGCGCACTGGTCAAGACCGATCGTAAAAAACAGGTTGAAGCCGCTAAACGCGCGGCGAAGAAATCTGCCAACCCCACGGCCAAGCAATTCGCCGAGGCAGTTGAGGAAGAAGAAAAACCGCATACAAAAAGTTACTTGCCGGACAAAGCAACTGTGCCACCGGTAAAATCGAGCAGTAAGCCAAAGGACAACGCCGACCTGGAGAAGCTGATGGAACTGCTGGATGAAGCCGAGACGCAAGCAAGAAAGATTGCCGGATGCGACGACGTCGTGAAAACCTTGCACGAGTTGAGTAAAACCATTACCCGCAAGTTGAACGGAGGTGGCAAATGAAAATCCCCAAAGCCATGCCCCTCGTCGTCACCATGCCCAAGGAACATAACTACCGCATCGAAGAAGGTCGTTACGCCAGCCTCATTCACAGAGTCAGACGAACCCAGCGTAAAAACTGCCGTGACTGTGGCGATCTCCTGCGCATCGACTTTGCGCTGGAAGTGAAGGGTAAAGAAAAGTTCCTCAATCTCGTGAAAGCTGAACTGCCGTTTGATCTGGAGCACGGTTCAGAGTTGCGCACCGTCCTTACCCGCTTATTGGGCAAAGATGCGGTTGCGGCGTTGGCAGGTGAGGAGGTTGACCTGGAACCGTTGCTAATGGGCAAGCCAGCGGATGTAGAAGTAGAACATATCCGCACAAGCAAAAGCGATCAGTACGATTACCCGTTTGTCAAAGTATGCGATATCCAACCAGCCGGCACTTTGGTTGCAGTAAAGCCGGCCAATAACCCTGAACCCAAGGAGCAGGTGAAATGATGAGCTGGAAGTTGGGTGCTGTTAAAATGGAAAATCCGAGTCAGCGCCAATATAGGATATACAGCACCCACCTTCCCCCTCATCCCCTCATGAATCCGACCTCCAATCCCATCATGAATTTCCCCAACACCAACCACCCCCACAACTCAATTCTGGACGAAGTTGAAAATCCTGTTGTCGGGTCAGTCAAAGTTGCGGCTCTTGGTAATCGTTTTGATCTGTCCCGATTCCAACCCTCCCACTCACCTCTCCCCTCCTTCACCCCACCTCCTAATTTTGGTTTAAACGCATCGACCATTTCCACCTCATCATCAGCGGGTCAAAACCAGCAAATCGTTTCTGGATGCAATTGTGGCGCATCTACAGCCATCGTCATCCAAGGCCAGACCCCATGCCCCACCTCAAGTTTTACTCCGACTCCTCTTCATACAATTACCGAGCAAGTTCCTGTAAGTTCGGACCGCTGCAATACAATCCCGGTCATGGAAGAGATCAAGGACTTTTCCAAACTCAACAAGTCTGACCTGAGCGAGCTATTCGGCCATCATCAACTTCTCGGTCCTGGTCAATTGAATCTGCTCCGATCAGTGCAGCGTAAACAACAGATTTACCCCCAGCGCTACCGAGAAGATTATTTGCGCCACAGTTCGATTCTGCTCCTCTCAAATGGGTGGACGAGTGCAACCCGCTATTCGATGTGCAGCGTCCCCAACTCCGTAAACAGGTCAGGGCTATGCAGGCTCCATAAATATTGTCCTTATTGCAGTTTCCTCGAACGTCAAGCCGCTCTGTGTCGTTATGTCCCTGCCTTTGAACTCGGGACCTGGCACTTTCTCACCGGCTCATTCACTGGCGATCTGACCATGACCAGCAACAACAGCTATTACGAACTGGCGAACTACTGGGACGCATACAAATCAGGGCTGCAAGAGTTGGTGAAAGACGGATTGGTGCGCGGTGTGTTTTGGACCGAGGAGCTTGCTGTAAACAGTATCGCTCCAGTCCACACACTTCCACATATCCACGCAACGATTGAAGCTGACGAATTAAGTGAAACAACGATTGAGCAGTTGTCGGAGCATGTAACCGATCATCTAAAAGCATCACTCGGTTTAGACTGCATACCACCGAACATCCACATCAAACCACTGAACACTCAACGCAAACTTCTTTCTCACATAGGATATCAGATCAAGCCTATCAAAATCGTCAAAGCATACGATTTGGCCTGGTCTCAATCTCTGCACAATGACAGGGCTGGTGCTGTGAAATTAAACTCTGACGCAACGGATTTGGTCTTGGGTTATTCCGAGGCTACCAAAATGCGCGCCAAGATAAACCACTGCGGAAATCTCTCTCCCAAAACCAAGTCATTCATCGGTACCAAAGCAGCTGACCTAAAGCAGGCCCAAGCAATCGTGACGGAGGTGATGAGGGATGGGGTGGACAAGGTCGAGCTGGAGCAGGTGTCTTCAATTGAAGACACGGCGATGTCCTTATAAATACAGGCGAAAACTATGATTACGATTTTTCCAATTGTAAGAAACGATCATCAAACTAAGCCGCAGCATTTCAGCACCGACGATCTGCTAGACGAACTGTTGCAGCACGAACCAGATCAAGAGCTGACCGACGATACAGAAATGCACGACTACTTTGAACGCCATGAACCACAATAACTACGAGCCTAATCCCCATATCCGTCGCTTAAATCAAATTAATCAAGCCAAAAAACAATGGAGCGAAAGTGAATGGCTGCTCAATCACCTACGAACTCAGGGCAGTACTACACCGAAACAATTAATAGACGAGGAACTTTTAATATGGAATCAACCACAACTCTCGATCGTCCACACCAATTAAAACTGCACGAACCAAAGCAATTCATATTCGGCGAACAAACAGAAACACCAAAAACGCCGAATAGTTGGTGGGTTGAGCGTTACCCAGATGCCTACCAAAACCACGGCAGTCCCTTTTTACAACTGATTGAACAAGCAGACAGAGTTTTGGCCTCAGTCTTGCCCATCACCATCAATCACGACTTCTTCGCCGCTTGTTTAGGTGGGAGGAGAGACCTTGGCCATCACGTCGTCTACCTCGAAAATGAACTGGCCTGGTATTTCAAAGATTCAGATGGGATTTTTAAGACAACCAGTGCCGAAAAACTCATGAACCAATACCGTGCCTTGATGATGCAATGCGCCCAAGACATTGAGCTTGTCCCCATTTTCAAACCACTGAGCGCCGAAAATAAGCTATGACTTTCTGGCTCTGACGGACGGTTTGGTTGACCGTCATTGCTCTGCTCCCCGAGATATTGGGAAAGGAGAAAGGATGC
>CAIXBQ010000030.1 GCA_903917705.1 uncultured Verrucomicrobia subdivision 3 bacterium
ACGATACGCTCGCGGCGGGCAAAGGATTGCCCGATGATGGCTATCCATCAGATGCGGTGGGGCGAGCGTACTCGCGAGCCGCGCCTTACGGCGGGTCACCTTGAGGGAACCGGCTCGCGAGTACGCTCGCCCCACCAGACGGGGCTTGATCCGCTCCCGCCCTACCGGTTGCAGGCTGCCATGGTTTCCCTGTGGGCTTACTCGTAGCCGAAGGCTTTGGCGAAGGGTTCGAGCTGGGCCAGATGCGGTTCGAGATATTTCCGGTAGTTGTGCCAGCGGCCCTTGGAAGTTTTGTAAATGGGCCGCCCGACGTCGGCGTAGGTGGGCGACCGGACGATCTTGCCCTTGGCATGCTGGTTGAACGCCAGCACGCGCTCGTCCCACGGCAGCTCGAGGAATTCCAGCGTGCGCCGGGCCACGGCTTCGAGGTCGGCCACCATGTCTTCGTAGCGCACTTCCAGCCAGGGGGCCACGAGCTTGTCGCGGATGGCCAGCCAGAAGCCGAGCACGGAGGCGTATTCGGTGACGGTGCCCTCGAGGCTCAGGTAGGAGGAGCTGACGGGGTTGATGGGGAGATACTGCATGAAGCAGCTCAGGCAGACGTCGCGGGGGTCGCGCAGGGCGATGAGGAACCGCGCCTCGGGAAAGATGCGGGTGATGGCGGGGATGAGGGGCGTGAGCGACGGGTTTTTGTCCAGCAACAGCCGCCCGGCGAGGGGCTGGCCGAGAAAGCTTTCGCTGAACCGGAAATAATTGGCGCGGGCCTGCTGCAGGACGTCGCTGCCGGCGGCGGTCAGGGTGTCCAGCATCTTGTCATGGTTGGACTGCTTCATGAGGGTGCTGAAGGCTTCGTTCTGGAAGATCATGGTCTCCTCGGACGAGACGGCGTCCGGGTGGGTGTCGAGCACCTGTTCGAGCAGGGTGGTGCCGGAGCGGGGATGGCCGCAGAGGACGGTCAGCCGGTGCTGGGGCTGCAGCGGCGCACCGCCGTCGCGCCATTGCTGGAGCATTTCCCGGGTGAGGGTCTGGGCCTGGATGGCGTGCCGTCGCTGGGTGCTGGCCTGAATGGCGATTTCCTTCTCGGCCTGCGGGCGCAGGAGGGCTTTGGCCTGCTGAAAGGCGGTCATGGCCTCGTCGTAGCGGGCGGTGCGGTCGAGGATCATCCCCAATTCATACCAGGCGCGGGCGCGGGTGAAGAGGTCGGGGTGCGGGCGGTTGACGAAGGAGCGGATGACCTGTTCGGCCTCGGGCAACTGGTTGGCGAGGCGGTGCAAACGGGCGCGGGCGAGCAGGGCCTTGAGGTTGGCGTGCTTGCTGGCATGGAGGGCGCGCTCGACAAGTTCGGTGGCGGGGGCGATCTGTTGCTGGCGCTCGAGCAATTCCGCCATGGGCACGAGGGCGTCCGGGAGGTCGCCGGCCTGTTTCAGGGCGCGGTCAAAGTATTGTTTGGCCAGCTCATGGCGGCCGAAGTGCGCGCAGTGCTCGCCGGCGATGACGATGGTGCCGGTCTTGTGCCCGGTCACCTGAATGGCTTTCTCGAAGTATTGCTGGGCGTCGTCGAAGGCGCAGCGCAGGCCGTGATAGCGGCCGAGGCCGAGGAGGATGCGCGGCTCGTAGGGCGCGAGCCGGTGCGCGCGCTTGAGGCTGTCGAGGCTCCGGTCGAACTCCTTCATGAGCCAGGCGGTGGAGGCGGCATCCACGAGGCCGGCCACGGAATCCGGGTCGGGCCGGCCGGCGTCGGCGGCGCGGACGAGGGACTTGACGTTGAGGCGTTCGCCGACGAGGCGGCCGACGTCTTCGAGGGCGCGGATTTCTTCGGCCGTGTAGTCGTGCGGTCGGGCGGTGCCGATGCCGAAGGCGCCGATGATCTTGCCCTCGAAGCGCAGGGGGACGCAGACCATGCCGCCGATGCCGCCGGCTTTGGCCGCACCGTTGGCGGCGCCGTTGGCCGCGGCGGCGGGGTTGTAAATCTTGACCGGCTCGCCGGTGGCGACGGTCTGGCCGGCGATGCCCTTGCCGACGGGGATCATGCGGATGCCGTCCACCGCGATGGCCGGCAGGCCCGCCTGCGCCGCCAGCCGCAGGAGCTGTTTTTCCTTGTCGAGCCAGTGGATGGTGCCGGTCTCGGCCTCGAACCGCTGGAGGGTCGCGTTCAAAACCTGTTGGGCGAGGGCGTCGCGGTCGCCGCCGCCCTGGAGCAGCAGTTCGAGTTGTTGGAGAAATTCAATCATGGGTCAGCTTTCGCCGGTGGCGCCGGCACGATAATGGAGGACGCGCACTTTTTCCAGCGTGACGAGGCCGCCGCCGAGCATTTTTTCCAGGGTGGGGAGGAAGGCGTTGATCTTGTCCTCGGTGTCCACGATTTCGATGACGAGGGGGAGGTCCATGGAGAGGCGGAGGATCTTGGCGGTGTGGAGGCGGCTGGCCTTGCCGTAGCCCATCGGCCCGCGCAGGACGGTGGCGCCGGCCAGATGCGCCTCGCGGGCGGCGAGCACGAGGGCTTCGTAGAGGGGCTTGTGTTCCCAGCGGTCGCTTTCGCCGAGGAAGATCCGGAGCAGGACGGCGTCGGTAGGTGTTTGCATTTAATTTCCTTTCATGGAACCGAAGGTGGAACCCAGCAGCCAGCCGAGCCAGACGGCGATCAGGCACAGCAGCACGGACAGCAGGACGTTGCCGCCGGCGTAGAGCCATTCACGGTCGCGCAGCAGGTTCAGCGTCTGCAGGCTGAACGAGGAGAAGGTGGTGTAGCCGCCGCAGACGCCGATCATCAGGAATTGCGTGGCGAACATGCGGGTTTGCGAATCCATCCGGCCTTCCGGAACGGCCAGCGCCCCGATGACGCCGATGATGAACGAGCCGATGACGTTGATGACGAGGGTGCCCCAGGGAAAAGTGGCGCCGAACTTGTCGGAGACGAGGCCGTTGACCCAGAAGCGCGCCACGCTGCCGAGCGCGCCGCCGAGGGCAACCCAAAGATAGGCGAGGTTCATAGTGCTCCTGCGAATTGGTGCTATTCGTAGGAGTCATCAGCGCTGAAACAGTCAGGCGGTTTTCCGGTGTTCGGAAGGCAAACTCCATTGCCGTCCATATTGTTGCTGGCCGGGAGCGGCGGCTCAAGTCTTCTTTCGCACGTCCACATGCATCCGCGAGAGCTTCTGATAGAGCTTGCCCCGCCGGCGCACCGGCCACCAGTCGTAGAGATAAATCTGCATGGGCCGCCACATCGCCACCCAGCCGGCGATGGTCAGGCTCTCGCGCGCGATGCTGCGGAAGGTGGCGGAGCCGTCGCCGCCGATGGCATGGCTGGCCGTCAGGCAGGCGGATAGAAACGCCAGCCCGATGAGCAGGCTCTTCTGTCCGTCGTTGAACAGCCGGCGCAGTTCCATCCGGTTCATCCGCGCGCGGTAGGCGAAGTAATGATGGACGCCCTGCTCGACGGTGGCCTGGGGTGTGCCGCCGGGGGGCAATTCCGCCACATGCACCACCAGCGACACCGGCGCGTTGACCGGGAATTCCCCGACCCAGCTGAGGATGAATTCCTCCGCATCGCTGTCCAGGTCCTTTTCCGGAAACGGCGCGGGATCCATCGTGTTGAACAGCTGCCCGACCTCGCGCAGGTTCAGCTCGATTTTGTGGGCGGGTGGTTTCGGCTTGTCCGGCATGGCATCAATTAACCACGGAACCGGCCCGAAAGCCAAGCGCCTTGCGATTTAATCTTCAACTTAACTTCCGGTTAAAACTGCGGTTGGCGCCACGCCTTTCTTGACTCGCCGCGTTTGGATTCTATGATTTCCCTTTGAAATTAAGGTTAACCAAATCAATTTAATATGACACAAATCACAAACATTCAGGCGCGCGAAGTCCTCGACTCGCGCGGTAACCCCACCGTCGAAGTCGATGTGACGCTCGCGTGCGGCGCAGCCGGCCGCGCCGCCGTCCCCAGCGGCGCCAGCACCGGCGAACATGAAGCCATCGAACTCCGCGACGGCGACAAGAAACGCTATTGCGGCAAGGGCGTCAGCAAGGCCGTGGCCAACGCCAACACCAAGATCAAATCCGCCCTCCTCGGCGTGGACGCGCTCGATCAGCTCACCGTGGACGCCACGATGCTCAAGCTCGACGGCACGGAAACCAAGTCCAAGCTCGGCGCGAATGCGATTCTCGCCGTCTCGCTCGCGAACGCCAAGGCCGCCAGCGCCGCCATCGGCCAGCCGCTCTTCAAGTATCTCGGCGGGCCCAACGCCAAAGTGCTCCCGGTGCCGATGGCCAACGTCATCAATGGTGGCGCGCACTCGGATGCGCCGATTGATTTCCAGGAATTCATGATCCAGCCGCACGGCTTTGACACCTTCAGCGAAGGTTTGCAGGCCATCACGGAGACCTTCCACGCGCTCAAGAGCGTGTTGAAGAAGCGCGGCCTGTCCACCGCGGTCGGCGACGAGGGCGGTTTCGCGCCGAAGCTGAACAGCGTGGAAGACGCGGTTGAATCCATTCTCGAAGCCGTCAAGAACGCGGGCTACAAGGCCGGCAAGCAAATCAACCTCGCGCTCGACGTGGCGGCGTCGGAATTCTACAACCATGACGGCACCTACACGTTCAAGAAATCCACCGGCAAGACCGTGACCGGCGCGGAACTCGTGGACTTCTACGCGAAGCTCGTCGCGAAATATCCGATCGTCTCCATCGAGGACGGCTGCGCCGAAGGCGACTGGAAGCATTGGAAGCAGCTCACCGACAAGCTCGGCGACAAGGTCCAGCTCGTCGGCGACGACCTGTTCGTCACCAACGTGAAGTTCCTGCAAAAAGGCATCGACACCGGCACGGCCAACTCGATCCTCGTGAAGGTGAACCAGATTGGTTCGCTCACCGAGACGCTCGACGCCGTGCAACTCGCGCAGTTCAACGGCTACACCGCCGTTCTCTCGCACCGCTCCGGCGAAACCGAGGACGCCACCATCGCCGACATCGCGGTGGCCACGAACTGTGGTCAGATCAAGACCGGCTCCCTCAGCCGTTCCGACCGTCTGGCGAAGTATAACCAGCTCCTGCGCATCGAGCAGTTGCTCGGCAAGAACGCGGTTTACGCCGGTTTGAGCGCGCTGAAGAAGAGCAAGTAAACTATCATCAGGCAGGGGCGCCCTGCCGATCAATTCAATACCCGGAGACCAGGCGACTGGTTTCCGGGTTTTATTTTCCCCGTGTCCCGGCCGCAGGCAGCTTCGGCCGCTTGAATTATTGGAGGCTTGAAGTATTGTGCCTCGTTAATGAGGTGTTCACCCCATGGTTTAATAAATGGATTTGGGGTATTTGTTGTGTCGAATAAATAATTAACTATGAAAAAACTACTTATCATCGCAACCCTCGTTGCCGGCGCCGCCGACATGAAAGCGGACGAATCGGTTTTCCAGGCGTCGCTGACGCCGGACATCGCGATTCATTCCAAGACCACCCAGATCAACGGCCTGGCGTTGAGCATCTGGGGCGAAAATCCGCAGCAGGCTCTCTCGCTGGGGTTTGTCAATGGCAGCACCGGCAATAGCCTGGGCTTGAGTTGGGGACTGGTCAACTATGCCGACAATTACACCGGCGTGGCGTGGGGCGCGGTCAACATCAGCCGGCAGAGCTTCAGTGGTTGGCAGGACGGTCTGGTCAACTTCTCGCAGGGCAGCTTCACCGGCTTCCAATCCGGCTGGATCAATGTCGCGCAGGAATATCACGGCCTTCAGTTGGGCCTGGTGAACTACGCGGAAAGCCTGCGTGGCGTGCAGATCGGGTTCATCAACATCGCGCGGAATAACCCGTGGTTCACGGAATTCCCGGACAAGCTCGCCACCGGCTTCCCGTTCATGAACTGGTCGTTCTAGCCGGTGTCGTTCGACTTTAAAACCGGAGGCCGCTCGCGGTCTCCGGTTTTTATTTAGTAGCCCCGCTTTAGCAGCCACCACACTGCGAGCATGATCGCTACGCTTGCCAGCGACATCCACAGCGCCGGCAAAAAACACGCCAGCGTCATCGCCGCGCCGCCGGCGAACGGGATGGCGGACTTCTGCCGCCAGCCATAGACCAGATAGCCGCCGCCAATCCCGCCCCAGAGCACGGAGGCCCAGAGCGCGCTTGAGTCCATATGCGTCATGTCCACACAGCCAGTCTGCCGCAACCACGCGCCGCTTGCCACGGAAATTCTGTGTGTTAAGTTCTGGCCGTGAGCCGTTTCTTCCAGCCTAACATCAAACGTCACGGACGCATTGCGCGCGGCGCGATTGGCGGAGCTTGTCTCGTGACCGGCATCATTATTGCCGGCGACTACACGCTTTGGGGGTTGATTCCAGTCATTGCCGGACTGTTCGCCATCGGCGAAGCCTTGAGCGGCTGGTGTCTCATCCGTGCCTGCGGCATCCGGACAAAGCTTTGATACCGCACGGTGGATAGTCCGCCGGCGTGCTAATTTCCACTGAACATCGCCAGCAGCCAGCCGAAGCCGGCTCCGCTCAATACCAGCCAGGCGGAGTTGATTTTGTAACGCAGCAGCAGCCCGGTGGCAATCCCCGCCAGAATCCAGGTCCGCCAGTCCACCAGGGCGGCTAGGCCCAGTTGCCAGGTGACCACCCCCATCAGCGCGAAGGCGGCGGCATTGACTCCATCCAGAAACGCGCCCGCCGTCGGCGAGGCGCGCAGGCGGGGAATCAGCGGTCCGCTGATGGCCACGAGAATGAAAGCGGGCAGGAATATCCCCACCGTAGCCACTACTGCGCCCCATGTCCCACCTAGCAGGTAACCAATGAACGTGGCGGTGGTGAATACCGGTCCGGGCGTGAATTGGCCGACCGCGACGGCATCGAGCAGTTGGTTCTCGGTCAACCAGTGGCGGTGTTCGACCAGGTCGCCCCGCAAAAAGGCCAGTAGGACGTAGCCGCTGCCAAATAGCACGGCACCCGTCTTAAGAAAGATCAGGAATAATGCTCCGAGACTGAAAGGCGTGGCGGCGGCTGTTCCAACCAAGCCGACCGTACCGAGCAGGGAAAGTCTTGGGTTGCCGCTGCCCGGAAACGGCAGCAGAGCCGGGAGGAATCCCTTTGGGCGATGCTGAACTGCCGGTATCACTGCCATGACCGCGCCCGCAAGCAGCAAAACGAGCAAGGCGTTGTAGCCGCAAGCGCTCAACGTGGCTGCCGCGATGCCAACGCCCGCCAGCAGTTTCGTTTTCATCGCCGTGCGATGGAGGTTCCATAATGCTTGCGCGATGATGGCGATGATGACTGGCTTGATTCCGTAGAGGACACCCGCGATTTGCGGGAGCGTGCCATAGCGGCAGTAGGCCCAAGCCAAGCAGCCTACGATTAGCATCGCAGGAAGGATAAAACAAATTCCGCCCAGCAACAGCCCGGCCCAGCCCTGGCGGCGGTAGCCGATCAGAATCGCCATCTCGGTTGAGTTGGGGCCTGGAATCAGATTAACCGTGCCCAGCAGGTCGAGAAATTCGGCGTGTGATAGCCAGCCGCGTTTGCGCACAAATTCCTGCTCCATAAGTCCTACGTGGGCGGCCGGACCGCCAAACGCCGTGGTGCCAAGTTTGAGAAACACGCCCGCTAGGTCGAGCAGATCTTTGGAGCGGAGATTGGCGGGACGGTTGGTGTTCATCCGGTTCTGGTATCAACAGGCATGGCGCGCACCCCGATATAGTTGGGTTTGGAAAGGCCGTCAAGCACTCGCCTGTTTAGGTGATGGCGCTGCGGTCAAAAATCGCTATGCTGGCGGCGCATGAAAACTGCCTGGAAAACAGTGCTATTTTCAGTGATCGCCGGTGGATTGCTGGTGGGCTTGCTGCTGTGGCCGGCTGGTGTAGTGCCGCGATCCAAAACTCGGGAGCCGTTGCTGGTTTATTGCGCGGCCGGATTAAAGGTGCCGGTGGAGGCTGTGGCCCGGGCTTATGAAAAAGAATCGGGTGTCGCGGTCCAGCTCCAGTACGGCGGTTCCGGAATGTTATTGAGCAATTTGCGGGTCGCCAGGCGCGGGGACTTGTTCCTGCCGGGTGATAAAAGTTACCTGGACCTGGCCGCCGGGCTGGTGGCGGAAACCATTCCGCTGGCGTCCATGAATGCCGTGGTGGCGGTGACCAAGGGCAATCCCAAAAATATCCGCCGCCTGACGGATCTTGCCCGCGCCGATGTGCGTTTGGCGCTCGCCAACCCTGAGGCCGCGTCCATCGGCAAGGTCGTGCGCGACGCGCTGACTCCATCCGGCGAATGGACGGCGCTCGAAGGTCACGCGAAAGTTTTCAAGCCGACCGTCAATGACTTGGCGAATGATTTAAAACTGGGTCAGGTGGATGCGACGATTGTATGGGATGCCGTTGCCGCCTTGTACCCCGAACTTGAAACCATCAAGCTGCCGGAACTGGATCAAGCGCGGCAGCAAGTAACCGTCGGCGTGCTCCGCGGCAGTAAACAGCCGACGGCAGCCTTGCGCTTCGCTCGTTATCTGGGCGCTTCCGACCGTGGGCTGCGCGAGTTTGCCCGTGCGGGTTGCAAGGTGGCGGACGGTGACGTTTGGGCGGAGGTGCCGGAAGTTGTGCTCTACAGCGGCGCGCTGAACCGCGTCGCGGTGGACGATACCATCCGGCGGTTCGAGGAACGCGAAGGGGCGCGGGTGACGCGCGTCTATAATGGCTGCGGCATTCTGGTGGCGCAGATGAAGGCCGGCCAGCACCCGGACGCCTATCTGGCGTGTGACGTTTCCTTCATGAATTCCGTCACGGATCTCTTCGGGCCCGCCGTTGAAATATCGGAGACCGACATTGTTCTTCTGACGGCCAGGGGAAATCCCAAGGGCGTCAAAACGCTGGCTGACCTGGCGCAACCGGGCTTGCGGGTGGGCGTGGCCAATGCGCGGCAAAGCACGCTGGGCGATTTGACGGAGAAATTATTGCAGCGCGCCGGCTTGCTGGAAACTGTCATGGCCAACGTGAAAACCCAGACGCCCACCGCCGATTTGCTGGTGAATCAGATGCGCACCGGAGCATTGGACGCGGTGGTGGTCTATGCCGCCAACACCAGCAAGGTTCGGGACGCGCTCGAGGTGGTGCGGCTGGATCAGCCGGGTTCCGTCGCCGTTCAGCCTTATGCCGTGGGCATAAATTCGGGACACCGCCAACTGATGATGCGGCTGCGCTCGGCCATCCAATCCAGCGAGTCGCGCGCAATCTACGAAGCCTTGGGCTTTCGCTGGCGCGGCACCAACTCAGCCAACCAGTGAATTCCATCGCGCCCCAACCGCCGCCGCCGCTTTTCACTGGTGCCTCTGACCAGCGCTTTGTCATCGCGTTGATTCTGCTGGGCGGGGTTTATGTGGTTCTCATCGTGGCCATGTTGGCGGCGGACGCGACGTTTACCTCGCCTGGCCACCTGCTGCGTGCGCTCCAGTCGCCGGAAATCCGCCACGCCATCTGGTTGAGCCTCATATCGTGCAGCCTCACGAGCCTGCTCTCGCTGTGGGTGGCGGTGCCGATTGGCTATGGCATGTCGCGGATTCGTTTTCGCGGCCAGTCGCTGGTGGATGCGCTGCTCGACATTCCGATCGTGCTGCCGCCGCTGGTGGTCGGGTTGAGCCTGCTCATTTTATTTCAAACGCCGCCGGGCCGCCTCATCGAGCGGATCATGCCCGTCACCTATGCCGTGCCGGCCGTCGTTCTCGCGCAGTTCACCGTCGCTGCGGCCTTTGCCGTGCGGACGATGCGCGCCACCTTTGACCAGATCAATCCGCGGCAGGAGCAGGTGGCGCTGACGCTGGGCTGTTCGCGCAGCCAGGCTTTCTGGCTGGTGGTTTTGCCCGAGGCCCGCCGCGGCGTGCTGACGGCCGCGACCCTGGCGTGGGCGCGTTCGCTCGGTGAGTTTGGTCCGATTCTCGTCTTCGCCGGCGCGACGCGGATGCGGACCGAGGTGATGTCTACGACGGTGTTTCTCGAATTGAGCGTGGGCAACCTCGAGGCCGCCGTGGCCGTGTCATTGTTGATGGTCATCGCCGCCTTCACCGTGCTGCTCGTCATCCGCCGCTTCGGCGCGGGGCAGAACTGGAACCGCAACTGCTGAATGATCCGCGTCGAACATCTTTCGGTCCGGGCCGGCGACTTTGTGCTGCGCGAGGCGGCGTTCGCCGTCAACCGGGGTGAGCACGCGTTTCTCATGGGCCGGACCGGCAGTGGCAAAACCACGCTGCTGGAGGCCATTTGCGGTTTGCGCCCCGTGATCGCCGGTCGCGTGTTGTTGGATGGCCGGGAGGTGACCAGCTCGCCGCCGGCCCAGCGGGGCATTGGTTTCGTGCCGCAGGACGCGGCGCTTTTCACCCATCTTACCATCCGCGAACAACTCGGTTTTGCGCTCGCCATCCGGCGGCGGCCGGCAGATGAAATCGCCGCGCGCATCGCGGAACTGGCCGGCTGGCTTTCGCTTCAGCCGCTGCTCGACCGTCGGCCGTTCGGCTTGAGCGGCGGCGAGGTTCAGCGTGTCGCGCTTGGTCGCGCGCTGTCGTTTCATCCGAGCGTGCTTTGTCTGGACGAACCGTTAAGCGCCTTGGACGAGGATGCCCGCGCCGAAATGGGCGAACTGCTGCGGCGGGTGCGCGAACTCACCGGTGTCACCATTCTGCACATCACCCATAATCGTTCCGAGGCGGAGCGGTTGGGCGACCGGATTTTGATTTTGAAAGACGGGCGGATTCATCCCGCCGGCTGACCTATGGGCTCTCCAATAAACATGCCGGCGCTCACGCCCGATGAACTCGCCACTTATGGCTGGCAGTTCGACGTGGCCGGGTTTGGTGCGGAAGGTCAGCAGAAATTGAAGGGAGCTACGGTGCTGGTGTCGCGGGTCGGCGGATTGGGCGGTGTTGTCGCTTACGAACTCGCCGCGGCTGGCGTGGGCCGGCTGATTCTGGCGCATGGCGGCAACGTCAAGCCCGGCGACCTCAACCGCCAGCTGCTCATGACTCATGCCGCGCTCGGCCAGCCCCGCGTTGAGTGTGCCTCTCGCCGGTTGCGGGAGTTGAATCCCCGGCTGGAGATCATCGCGATTTCGGAGAATATCACCGATGCGAACGCGGAAACCCTGGTTGCCCGGGCGGACGTGGTGGTGGATTGCGCCCCGCTCTTCGAGGAACGGTTCGCGTTGAACCGCGCGTGTGTCCGCCGTCGCAAGCCGATGGTCGAAGCGGCGGTTTATGATCTGGAAGCGCAGTTGACCGTTTTTGTGCCGGGCCAGACAGCGTGTCTCCGCTGTCTGTGTCCTGAAGTGCCGGCGAACTGGACGCGCCGGTTTCCGGTTTTCGGCGCGGTGCCGGCCAGCGTCGGCGGCATGGCCGCGTTGGAGGTCTTAAAATTGCTGGCCGGCTTTGGTCGGCCGCTGGTCGGGCGCTTGTTGACATTCGATTTGCGCGACCACTCTTTCCGGCTGGTGAATTTAAGGCGCAACCCGGACTGCCCTGAATGCGGGCCCCAAACATGAAACGTCCTTGCTGGCTGATAAGTTTGCTTATGGCGTTTGCCTGCTGCACCGCCGGTGCCTGCCGTTTCAATGTGCGTGATCTGGGTTTTGCCGATTTGGATTTGCAGCATTACCGGCTGTTCTATTTCGTAAGCACCAACGAATCGCCGATAGCCCTGCAAGGCATCAAGTCCGTCGGTGACGAAGTTCTGCGCGACTCAAACGTGGAACTTGTGACCGTCCGCATGGATGGCAGCGAGCCGTCGGGTGCGCGCAAGCTGCTCGAAGCGCATCAGCTCGACCGACTGCCCGCGATGGTGCTGGTTTCTCCCGATCAGCAATCTCTGGCCGTGCCACTCAACCGTGACGCGAAAACGGCGGAGACAGCAGTGGTGAATTCACCGTTGCGGGAAAAGATTTTGAAAAGCGCCGTGGAAACTTACGGTGTGGTGTTGCTGGTGGAGGGCAACGACGCGGAACAGAATCGCAACGCGCGACAGGTGGCGGATGCCGCCGTCAAACAAATCACCGAGGCGATGCCCCGGCTGCCCAAGCCGATTCATCTGCCGCCGCTGGTGCTGGTCGTGCCGCCGGAGCAAACCGCGAACGAAAATATTTTATTGTGGAGTCTTGGGTTTGAACCGGACCAGCAGGCGTGGCCGGCCGTGGGCGTGCTGTATGGTCGCGGCAAGCGGATTGGCCCGGTGTTGCGGGGTGCCGATTTGCGCCAGCCTCGGCTGCTCCAGTTGCTCGGGGTTGTCGGGCAGGATTGCGAATGTTATCTGGATCGTTCGTGGATGCACGGTCCGGTCATGCCGGCGCGCTGGGGCGAGAGTGTGCAAAAGCGCGTGGTTGCGCAGTTGGGCTTCGACGCCGAGAGTCCGATGATCAAGGCCGAGATGAACGCCATTCTTGAGCGCGGCCCAAATCCGAACGCGAAGCCAGCGAGCTTTATCGGTGGGACGGATGCGGAACTGCTCGGCTATCACGAGGCGGTTCTGGATGCGCCAACTCCCGCAACTAACCAGCAGCCTAACTTGCCGGTCGCATCTTCCAACTCAAAACCGGTTTCCCTGGATGCCATCAGTTTGCGCCAACGGTTTCCTGTCGGCGTGTTGCTCCTGCTCGCGGTTCTGGCGCTGGGCGGCGGTTTGATGATACTGTTTCGTCGGAGACAAAATTAAATGCCGCTCCATCGTCTCATCCTGAAAGAACTCTGGCACCGGAAAGCCAACGGCCTGTTGAGCCTGCTGGCGGTCACGGCCACGGTCGCGCTCTTTGTGGCGTTTTTCACGACGGCGCAAGCGTCAAAGCGCGAGACCGTGCGCGTCACCCGCGATATTGGATTTAATGTCCGCATCATTTCGCGTGAGACAGACATGGAAAAATTCTGGGCCGATGGTTTCTCCGACCGCATGATGCCGGCGGCGGCGGCTCAACGGCTGGCAGACTACAAAAATGTTTTCTTCGCCTACAATCATCTGGTGGCGACGCTGCAACAGCGTTTTGATCTGCAAGGGCACCGCATCATTCTCGCGGGCGTTTCGCCAGCGATCACCGCTCCCGATCAGCGGAATCGGCCGATGGGCTACAGCGTGAAGCCGGGGACGATCATTGTCGGCGCGGAAGTGGCCAAACGGCTGGGGCTCAAATCCGGCGGATCGCTCGAAATAGCCGGACGCAATTTCACCGTGGAACGTTGCCTGGTTGAATCTGGCACCGCCGAGGACGTGACCATCTATGGCGCGCTGCCGGATGTGCAGCGCAGCTTGAACTTGCCCGGTCAGATCAATGAGATCAAAGCGATCGACTGTCTTTGTCTCACCACGGATCAAGAGCCGCTGCGCCGACTGCGGACTGAATTGGAAAAAGCGCTGCCGGAAGCTAAGGTGATCCAGTTGCGCGCCATCGCCGACGCGCGGGCGCGGCAACGGCAGGAGAGCGTGAATTATTTCAACTTCATCACGCCGCTGTTGCTGGCCATTTGCGCCGCGTGGGTGATGGTGCTGGCGGTTCAAAATGTGCGTGAACGGCGCGTCGAGATCGGTGTCCTGCGCGCCCTCGGTTACAGCTCGGGGAAAATTGCCGGACTGTTTCTGGGCAAGGCAGTGCTGCTCGGCTTGGTCGGAGCGGTTTGCGGCTATCTGCTGGGAACGGCGCTGGCCCTCCATTTCGGCCCGGCGATTTTCAAAGTCACGGCCGCGTCCATCCAGCCGGAGCTTTCCCTGCTGCTGTGGGCGGGCGGCGCGACGCCGGCGTTTGCCGCGCTGGTGAGTTTCATTCCGGCTATGCTGGCCGTCACGACTGACCCCGCTGAAACGTTGCGCGAAACCTGAACCGAGTCACCATGGTTTCCTGCAAAAATCTGAACAAAGCCTATCGTGGCCAAAGCGGCGAGGTGCGCAGTCTGGACGGACTGGATCTAGCCGTGCCCGCCGGGGAATTTCTCTGCGTGCGCGGACCGAGCGGTTGCGGCAAAACCACCTTGTTGCTGACCCTGGGCGGAATGCTGCGGCCCACGCAGGGAACCGTTCAAATCAATGGCCGGGAGATTTACGCTTTGAGTTTGCGCGAGCGCGCCAAGTTTCGGGCAACGACCGTTGGCTTTGTGTTCCAAATGTTTCATCTCGTGCCCTACCTGACCGTGTTGGAAAATGTTCTGGCCGCTGCCGGCGGCACGAACTCGCCAGCAGCACCCCACCGGGCGGAGACGTTGCTGGCGGAACTGGGGTTGAGTGCTCGGCTGCGCCATCGGCCTTCAGAATTGAGCGCCGGAGAGCGCCAGCGTACGGCTCTGGCCCGGGCGTTGTTAAATCGGCCCCAATTGCTGCTGGCCGATGAGCCGACGGGAAATCTTGATCCGCAGAACGCTGCCGAGGTTTTTCAGCATCTGAAACAATTCCAGCGGGGTGGCGGAACCGTCGTGGTGGTCACGCACGGCGCCACGGCCGAAGGTTTGGCTGATCGGGTGCTTGAAATGCGGGCCGGCCGGTTCGTCCCTTGAATTAGTGCTGGCTCAATAAACGATTACCGAATCTTGCCCGGCTGGTTGATTTTGGGTGAAGGCGGTGACATACCCCTGATCTGTGCTGACGTAGAGCGTGCCGTTGGCCACCGCGAGCCCGGCGGCCCGGCCCCGCACCGCCGCCGACCAGAGCGGGTTGCCGGTGGCGGCATCAAACGCCGCCACTTGGCCATCGCCCCCGGCATAAAGCGTGGTTCCCGCCAGGATGAGGGCGTAGGGATAGCTGACTGTCCTGGACCAGATCACCGTCTGGGTCGCGCGGTTGAGTCGTTGGAGCGCGGTGTCGCTGAGCAGATAGGTGTCTGTGGCCGTGACCACCATGGCATTCCCGCCGGCATAGGTGGCGAGCGCGCTGCCGCCGGAATCATTCGCGGCAGTGATGATTGTGCCGCCGCCGTTGCCGCCGCCGCCCTTGGCCGGGCCCATGAATAGATTGGTGCCGGACAGCAGTGCAAAAGTTCCGAAGGCATTGCCTCCATTGTATTGGCTCCAGCCGCTGCCGTCGCTGCGGTTGCAGTAATAGGGATTGCTGCGCGAACCGGGTACGAATAACCGGGCGCTGGATACAAGGGCGTAGCCTTGCAGTGCGCCGTTGTTGGTCTGGCTCTGCTGCCAGAGCCGGGTGCCGGTCGTGGCGTTCAAGGCGCAGACATAAACCCCGGCTCCTGGAAAGATGCCGGCCGCGCAGTAGGCTGTGCCGCTGTCCACCACCACGCCGCTTCGCAGCGCCCATGGCGAGACGAAGGCGCCATTGTTCGGCGCGAGGTAATTGTTTGTTCCCGCCGGCGTGTATTTCCAGACGAGCGCCCCGTTGGTCGCATTGAGGCAATACGCCGTGCCGTCATCCGCCCCGAAATAGACCTTGCCGCCGGCCACCATCGGGGCCATGCGCACGGGGCCGTCGGCGAAAAACTTCCATTGCGGTTCACCGGTCGCCGCGTTGATGCAATTGACGGTGTCCTCGGTGGAGGAGCCGACATAAACGCGGCCGCCGGCAATGGCCACGTGGTTGACCAGGTCGAAATCCAAACGGTTCTTCAGCGTGTTTCCCACCCCGTTCCAATAGTCTGACTTGGCTTCGTTGAACCAGGCGGCTTTGGGTTTGGTTATCCGCGGATAAACCCAGGACGCGGCCAGGTTGGTCGAAAGTTGCTCCGCGGAAATACCGCTGCGCTGCGCATCGGCCATGTAGGTTGGCCAGTCCGCCGCCGTGGCCGCCAGGGCCAGGCCCAGAATGAAGGCGGCCGTTCCGCCCAGTATTAGTGCTCTCACCGGGCGGCGGCGGGCTTTTGATGTTGGGATTATGAAATTCATTTTGGTTTCGGATTTCATGCTCAAGGCGTGCCGAATCCGGCTGACATCTGGAGCGGAAAGCCGCAAGAGCAGCCGGCGCTGGCTGCCGGCAGCAGGACCAGGCCGCCGCCGGAAATGAGTGACATCCAGCAGCTGGCCCGCATGCCGCCAAACTTCTGGTTTGAACTTTCGGCGGCGCTCAGGTCCCAGAAATAGACGGCCGCCCCCGCATACGATTCGCAGTAGGTCGCGACATATTCGGCGGCGCTCATGGTGTTGCAGCCGGCGCGATTCCGCAGACTGCTGCTGATCAGGGTGCCGCTGTTGAGGTCGTACATGTTCGGCTCGACAATCACGTTCGTGCCGGCGATGACGGTGTGATACATGTGATGGCCGTGGCTGGTGCCGCTCCAGGCGAGGGCCTTGGACCAGAGCGCTGAACCGTTCGTGGCCGAGTAGCAGCTCACTGCGAACGACGTGGTGGAATCGTTGAGTACGAGCTTGCCGGCGGCATAGGAGAGGAAAAGCGTCACCGGATAGGTGCCGCTGGTGATGGTGAGCGGTTGTTGCCAGGCGAGCGCGCCGGTGGTCGCATCCAGTGCCACCAGGTTGTTGCTGACCCACAAGTTGGTCGAGGTGACGCAGTCGCTGGCCAGGCCCAGCACCGCCGGATTGCGCGAATCCACGAAAAAGACCCGGCCGCCGCCGATCGCCAGGGTGGAGTTGATGATCAGGCCGTTGGTATAGGTCCATTGGAGTGCGCTGTTCGTCTTGGCGAAGCAAAACAGGTTTTCGCTGCAAACTTTTGAAATCTGGGCGGCGTCGGTCGTGGAGTCATACCAGTTGACCGGCGGTGAGGCCCAGTCCGTGTAAAACGAGCCGTGTTTCACGCTGCTGCCATACACCAGGTTGCTTACGCAGGCCACGAATCCCCAGTCGTAGTTCGCGGCCGCGGGCGCCGCGTAGCTTTGGACCAGCCGCCCCGTGTAGGCATCCAGTTGCAGGCAGTCGTTGCCCAGCGCCACATACAGCGAATCCTGGTCCGCGCACAGATTGCTGGCATCGCGCGGGACATTGACGCGGAGCAGGTTGGGGATTTCCAGCTCCCATAATATACGGCCATTGTAAGCGTCCTGTGCGAAAATGCGGTTGTTGCCCTCGTTGAAAAAGAAGCCGTTGGCAAACAGCGGCTGGGGCGGCCGGTTGCCGCGATCCAGAAACCCGCGCGGGCCGGGCTCGCCGAACCACTGCACCTTCATGCCGGATCCTTTGATCCGCTTGTCGTGGCTGCTGGCCGTGGCCCCGGCATCGCCATAGCCATGGGTCCACTCGCCGGCCCCCGCCAGTGGCAGCGTGGTGGCAGCGGTCATTGAATTGGTGATCGACACCATGGTGGCATTCGTTGTGAACCCGTTGCGCAGCCAGGTGTTGAAATTGCCCCAGTTTGGTAGTGTGCCGGCCACGCCGGGCAGTAGGCCGATCATCGCCACGCCGCCGTCCGGCCGCAGCACGCGGCTGAGTTCGGCGGCGGTGCCGGTGAAATTGGTGCCCTGTAGCGCGTCCGAGGAGACAATCAGGTTGAACGTGTTTTTGGCATGGGGCAGCTGGTTGAGCGGCGCGGCGATGAACCGCACGCGTGAACCGTAGAGCCCTGCGCTTTGAAGCAGTTGCCGCGCTTGGGCCACGGCTTGGGTGTTGGCGGAGACGCCGATGACGTTCAGATCCGAATTGCGGGCCAGTTCCAGCGCCAGCCGGCCGTCCCCGCAGCTATAGTCAAGTGCGTATCCCTTGGTGATGCCGGTATTGGTTAAAATGGCCTGCGCCACCGCTGAGGAAAAAGCGGAAAGGGAATCATTGGGATAGGGATAGGGCGAAGCGTTGGTGATGGGCGCCACCGTGTAGTTATAGTCGGTTTCAAAGGTGAACTGGCTGGAAGGCGTCTCCAGTCCGTTGAGCACACTCTTCACCACGAAGTAATAGAGGCTCTTGGGCAGGAGGCCGGACAGGGCGACGTAGTGATTGTTGGTGGCGGTGGCGTCATAGACCCGGCTCCCCAGTCCGGTGGTGGTGCCATATTCAACAATGGACGGTTCATTGGTTGAGCTTTGATAGAACACCACGGCGTTGCTGGTTCCGGTGAAGCGCACCCAGGGGCCGAGCGTTACCGTTGGTGCTGGCGGCGCGGGGGGGAGGGTGAGGTTTCGCCCCATTTGCCCCTTGGTGTATATTTCCGCCACTTCGCCTGCGGTCAGCACGCGCGACCAGATGCCGAGATCGTCTACGTCTCCCGTGCCGGAATAAGTGCCATTTCCGCTGCTCCCGATGAGCGTGGCGAAACCGGCATTGAAGGAAGCGGCGCTTGAGGGGCTGATGGTGCCGGTTCCGCCCGCTGCGCCATCAATGTAGCAGCTGACCAGATTGGCAGTCCGGTTAAAGGTGGCCGTCACCAGATGCCAGTTCCCGTCGGAAAAGGAAGCCAGCCCGACGTCCTGGCGGGGTGCCGCCCGTGCCATTCCAATTGATGTTCTTGGAGGCCAGTTTGGCGATGGCCCATCCGACGTTGGCGCCTGATGTCCAGTTTTTGTTTCCGATGAGCGCGCCGTCGGTGCTCGTGGTGGTGCGTTCCCAGAGTGAAACGCTGAAGCTGTTCGAGTAAATTCCTTCCAGGCTGCCCAGAGTGACCGCCCAGTCAGTCGGTTGGCCGGTGCTGGCCGTGTTCGTAAAGGTGGCGGCCGCTCCGATTTTGCCGGCGGTGTAGCGCGGGCCGTTCAGCGCGCCGCCCGTGTAGGCGGTTCCGTTGTAGGTTGTCCCGCCTTGGGCATTGATATTGTTGTCGAAGTTTAGATAGACCGCCAGGCCGTTGGTGACCGTGGTTGGCGTCGTGTCCAGCACCGCCAGCGTCGCGTTGCTGCTCTGTGTGCTTCCGTAAATGTTGGTCACCCGCACGCTGTAAAGTCCGGCGTCGGTTGCGGCGGTGCCGGCCATGGTATAACTGGAGCCATTGGCGCCGGCGATGTTGGTCCCGTTCTTGAGCCATTGGTAAGCCAGCGGCACGGACCCGTTGGCCGTTACGCTGAAGGATGCCGGGAAGGTTGCGTAGGCGGTCAGATCTTGTGGTTGGGCGGTGATGAATGGCGCGACCGGGGCCGAGATGGCCAGTGTGCCGCTTACTCCCAGTTGGGAAATATCCCAGGCCAGGTTGGTGGCCAGCCCCGGCAGCACGAAGTTGGTAAAGCTGCCGGCATAGGCTGCGGCGTTGAACAATTGAAAAGTATCCCGGTCGGCCAGCGTGAAGTCGCTGGGGCCGAGGTTGGTCACCACCAGTGTGCCGCCGAAAGTCAGCGTCCCGCCGGCAGTGAGATTGTCCGCGTTGGCGGGCGTGTTGGTGCGGTTGATCTCCAGCTGGGTCGTCCCGTTCAGGACCGGAGGTTGGCCCAGGGTCAGGGTGGCGAGGCCGGGGCCGGGGGCGATCGTTCCGCCCGGTTGGACGGTCACTGGGCCGCCAATGGTGCCGTTGCCGGTGAGGCTCGCGTTGGCGGCGATGGTTACGGCGCTGCCCGCTGCCAGCGAGCCGTTGATGACCAGTGTGCCGCTGCTGACAGTTGTCGGGCCGGTGTAAGTGTGATTGCCGGTCACGGTGAGGGTTCCGCTGCCGGCTTTGACCAGATTTGCCGTTCCGGTCATGGCTTTGGAGCCGGTCAATGTGTAATTCTGGGTCGTGTTGTTGAACCGGGTTCCCGCCGGTGCGATGTCGGCCGCGCTGATATCCACGGTCGTGTTGGTGGCGGTGTCATCAAACAGCACCGCGTCGCCGTCAATGTAATTGGTCGGCGTGATCCCGTCGGCGTAGAGCACCCAGTTTTGGGGCGCGGCCAGCGAGTTGGTGCTCCATTCGGAACTAAGCGCTCCGCTCCATCGCTCCATCGGGCTTACGAGCAGGTCGATGGAATGATTGGCGGTGTTGTTCACCAGGCTGGCGCTGACGCGCGCGGGCAGCGTGCCGAGTTTGAAGGCGCTGAAGCCCGTCCCGCCGAGGGTGCCGGCGTAAGTGACGAGGGAATATTGCCCCACTGCCGGGGGTGCCCCGGCAACGTTGATGGTCACCGAGTTGGCGCCGCCGTTGGCCACCAGACCATTGCTGGCGCTGATGTTGATGCTGGCCGGGGTGCTGTTGCGGGTGACGGTGAAAGTGGCGCTGCCGGACAGGGTGAGGCTGTTGAGGGTCAGGGTGCCCGCCCCGCTGCCGTTGCCGGCTTCCAAGGCGCCGCCGCTGTTGACCGTGACGGCGCTGGTGACGGTGCCGCTGCCCCCCAGCGTCGCGCCGGAGGCCACGGTGACGGCGCCGCCGCCGGTGAAGTAGTTGTTGAGATAGAGCTTGCCGGTGCTGATGGTGGTGGTGCCGGTGAACGTGCCCGGGCCCGCGAGCGTCAGGGCGGCTGGCCCGTTTTTCACCAGGCTCAACGTGGGGGTGAGGGCGCCGCCGCTGTTATACTCGGCCTGCACGTCGGCGATGCTGCCGCTGAATGTGTAGGGGTTGTTTTGCGTGAGGGTCAGCGTGGCGGGACCGACCGCGCCCGGGCTGGTGTTGCCGTTGGCGATGATCGCCGTGCCGGCGCCGGGGGATTGCAGGTCGGTGATGGTCAGGTTACGGCCCCAAAGAAAGCAGCGGGCGTTGTTGCCCAGGCTGGGATTAAACTTCACCACGTTGCCGTTCAATGCGCCGGCCGCGCCGAGATACAGCGAGGCGCGCTGGATCTCCACCGGGCCGGTGAAGGTGTTCGCCGCGTTAAGGCAGAAGGAAACTTCCATGTCGCTCAATGTATTCTGGCCGATCAGGGTCAATCCGCCGGAGCCGCTGATCGCGCCGGCGAACTGGCAATCGCCTCCCGTCACGGTGTATTTGCCCACGCCGTTATGGCCCGTCTTGCCGAAGATGTATCGCTGGCTGCTGCCGAGATCCACGGCGGTCGCGATGCGCGCGCCCCAGTAGGTGGTTCCGCTGTGGTTCGGGCCGAAGTAGAGATCCGCTGAAGCCGCGCTGTTGTTGGTCGCGATCAGCCGGAGGGTGCCGGAGCCGCTCACGTTGATCGCCGGGTTCGCGGAGCTGACCATCAGGTTGAGCGTGCCGGCGGATTCGGCGAATGAACTCGCGGCAATCGTCAGTGTGTTTGTGGACGAAAAGGTTGCCGGGCCGAGCGTGAGCGTCCCGGCGCTGACGGCGGTGGTGCCGGTGTAAGTGTTCGCGCCGCCGAGCACAAGTTTGCCGGCGCCGGCCTTGGTCAGGCCGTTGGTTCCGGCCACGACCGCGCTGACTGTGTTGGTGGCACTGTTGATGGTGAAGGTGGGGGTGGTGCCAGCCAGGGTCAGCGGACCTGCGCTGCCGGTGTTGAGGGTCCAGTTGTGTTTGGTGGCGCTCAAGTCGTCGAAGGTCAGGCTGGTGATGGTGCGCGCCGCGTCGAGGGTGATAGTCGGGTTGGTCAGGAGGCTGAGCGTCGCAAAGTTGGCGCTGTTGCCCGAGCCGTCAGCGATGGTTCCGCCGCTCCAGTTGGCGCTGGTTGTCCAGCTGCCGCCGTTAAGGTTGGTCCAGGTGCCGCTCGCGGCGCGCGCGGCTGGGATCGCCCGCAGCATCAGCAGCACGGCCGTCATCGTGAACAAATGAAAACCCAATTTGAAAACTTTGCATGACCCGATCATGCAAAGCGGCGCTTTGTTCCGGGCTGCCGGGTGACGGGTCATTCGCGCGATCTGCTTTCTGAGGTGTGCTTTCATCAGGGGTTCGTCAGCCAGGGATAGATCAGGGTTTGCGCTCCGCCCGGGAGGGTGACTGAGCCGCGGTAAAAGGAAGCGGGTGCGCCGTTGGTCTCCGAGAAGGTCCACGCGGTTCCGTCGCCGTTGAATCCGGACATCGTCGGCACGTTGGTCCAAGCGCCGCCGTTCAAGTCGGCGATCCGTTGAAGAGTGTATTGGCGGCCCGTGATGGTGGGAACGATGACGCGCGGAGTGCCGTGGGTGTCGGTGTCCATCTGCACGGCGAAGTAACTGGTGGCGTCGCCGGGATCCAGGCCGGCGGTGACTTTTTGCATATCGGTCAGGCCGCTGCCGGTGCTGTCGGCGAGCAATGGATACGAACCGTAAAACTTCGCCTCGTCCAGGTCGTTGAGGCCGTCGCCGTCGGTGTCGGCGTCCAGGCCCCAGATCGAAACGCTGTAGTCGTCGATATATCCGGTCTGGCTGGTGCGAATCTGGGTGCCGCAAAGGCGCGTGGCGGCGGCGTCTTTGAAACCGAGGCCGGTGCGTTGGGCCACGCCGTCCACCCACACGTCGTAGTGTTTGGCCTGATAGTCCAGGCGCAGGCTGACGCGGAGAAACCGGCTGGCGGGCAGGGTTGGCAGCACTTGAACGAAGACGCCGTTGCCCTGGCCGTCGCCATCCAGCGCCAGCAAGCCGCTCGCGGTGCTGAAAAACAGGGAGGCCGCCGTGGTGTTGGTGGGCAGCATCGGCGGATTGGTGCTGCCGGCGTTGAAATAGAAGGCGTCGACCCACAGCACCGGGTTGGTGGCCAGGCAGCTGAGGTCCACCCAGCCGCCGGTCACTTGAACGGCTTGGGCGCCGTGGGCGGTGGTGGCGGTGCCGACGCTGGCGCTGCCCGCCTTGACGCGCCACGGGAGCGGGCCGCCTTGGTTGTTGAGGTCGCCGGGGTTGAACGGGAACAGCTCGCTGGTTTCAAAGCCGGTGCTATAGACCAGCCCCTGGACTTGCGGGCGGAAGGCGCCCGGCGCGGTCCAGTTCGTGATCCCGCCGGCGACGGCGCGGAAAGCGAAGAAGTATTTGCGGAAAGTGTCCAGGCCGGTGAGTTGGTTGGTGAAGTTGCCGGCGGCATAGCTGTTGGGCGGCGGCGAGCTTTGCCAGGCGACCGGGTTGGTGCCGCCGTTGGCGCTGCCCCAGAACAGGGTGACTTGCGAGGCGGTGTCGAGGTTGAAGCTGAAGCTGGCCGAATGTTCGGTCAAACGGGGGTAATCCGTCAAAATCACCCCGCCTCGGGCGATGCCGCCGAAGCCGGCGAGCCAGACGACCGTCAGCCCGACGGTCGCGCGCAGGATGGATGACTTGATGCTCAAGGGACTTTTGCTCGCGTGAATATACACCAGCCCGCCGCACCCGCATTCACGAATATAGCGGTGAAGCTTAGTTCAACTGCCGGATTGGGACAATCGCCTGTTTAGGGGGGCGTCACTTTTGCAGGTGTCGCATGACCGCTTCCGCCCGCGTATGGACGCCCAGCTTCTTGAAGATGTTTTTGATGTGCGCGTGAACGGTCCAGGCGCTGATGCCGAGCAGCGTGCTCGCCGGATTCTCCGCCAGGATGAGCTTCTGAAAATACGTCCGCACATGGGCGCGCACCTCGTCCGGCGCGGGGATTCCCTTCTCCCAGAGATTGGCCAGCGGCTCCAGCATCTGGAGCGGCGGGCGGCGGCGCAGGTAATACCCCCGGTCCATGCCCGTGACGCTCATGAACAGCTCGTCGCTATGGCCGAAAATGCCAAACGGTATCGCCACCACGCCGGGCCACCGCGCCTGCAGCTGCTGTTGAAAGGTGTCGGCGGCCAGGTCCAGGGAATGCTGGTTGAACAGCACCAGCCGGGGCGCGCGGGCGGCGGGCGTGCGCTGCCGGAGCAGCCCCTTGGCGAGCGCGGCCGTTTGCACGCAGGTGTGGCCGGGCGTGCGATTGAAGAGTTGCTCCAGCGCGCGCCGGACTTCCGGTTCCGGTTCCACCACCGCCAGGGGAATCGCCGCGTCCTCCGCCGGCGGCGCCTGGGCCTTCAGCGGCAAATGGCCGGGCACCGTGAACATCGTCCCGTAAGTGCAGGCCAGCGGCTCCACAAACCAGTAGATCGCCAGAATGATCTGCCGCACATAACGCTCGCGCGCCGCGTTCCAGCCGTCCGCCGTGAGCGTCCGGTAAATCTCGCAGGCGCGCGCGGCGGCTTTCTCCGGCAAATCGCTTTCCAGCGGGAAGTAAACCCACTGGCCGTCGTGCTCGATGCGGGCGAACAGTTCGTTCTCCGAGCCGGGCCGGGCGTAGGTCGTGTAACGCTGGCGCAACACCCGCGTCTCCCAGTACGCCAGCTCGGCCGGCGTCGGGCCGGCGTCCGGCAACGGGCTGCGCGGGGTGTTCCGGAATAGTTGTCGGCGCGCGCGCATGGGCGAATATTAGCGTTCCCGGTGTCGGCGGCAAGTCCGCGCTTGCGCCGCGCCGCGGAACCAGCGATAACAATCCGCCCGCGCCAGCATGAATCCGCCGAACGCCATCGCCGACCGTTTACGCGCCCTGCAAACGCGCGTCTTCTGGCTCCTTTGGGGCGCTTACGGCTCCTATTACCTGTGCCGCGTCAACTTCGCCGTGGCCCAGCCCGCATTGCTTCAGGAATTCCCCGCCTGGACCAGCGCCCAGATTGGCACCATCCCCTCTCTCTACGCCGCCGTCTATGCCGTCGGACAAATCGTCAACGGCACCCTGGGACAGCGCTACGGCACCCGGCGGATGATGGCGCTTTCGCTCTTCTTCGCCGGCCTCACCAATGTCCTCTTCGCGCTCGTTCCGGCATCTTTTGAGACCATGCGTTTGTTGTGGGCCATCAACGGCTGGTTTCAATCCGCCGGTTGGGCGCTCATGGTCGGCACCCTGGCGGAATGGCATACCTCCGCCCGCCGCGGCACGCTGATCGGGAGATTGGCCACCTGTTATACCGTCGGCCACGTTGTTTCCTGGCTCCTTGCAGGCTATCTCTGCGACGCCTATGGCTGGCGGGCGGCGTTCCTCGTGCCCGGTCTGTTTATGTTTCCGATGGCCCTGTTGTTTTACCTGTTTATGCATGACTCGCCGGAACATGCCGGCTTGTCGCCGGTGCGCGATGATCATTTGCCGGAATCCGCCGGGGCCAAATCCGTCCTGCACACCGCCGCCGATCAGGTCACCTGGGCATCCACGTGGCAGGTGGTTAAATTAACCCTCGCCAACCGGATGGTCTGGATCCTCTCCATCAGCTTTCTGGTGATGAACGCCGTCCGCTACAGTTTTATCAATTGGACGGTGCAATACATGTCGGACTTTCATGGGCGCTCCATCCGGAACAGCGCCCTGACCGCCGTCGTCATGCCGCTGGTCGGATCGCTCGGCGTGCTCGCTTCCGGCTGGGCGTCGGACAAGTTCTTCGGCAAGCGGCGCGCCCCGGTCTGCGTCATCATGCTGCTGGGCGTGGGGCTGGTGGCCGGGGCCATGGGACTGGTTCCGCAGGGGAACTGGCAGTTGGCCACCGTGCTGCTGGCGGTGGCCGGCTTCATGATTTACGGCCCCGACGTGCTGGTGAGCGGCGCCGCCACGGTGGACCTGAGCCATTCCCGCGCCGGAGCCATTGCCACGGGAATGAGCATGAGTTTCGGGGCGATCGGCGCCATCTTCTCCGGCGTGGGCATCGGCTATCTGAAAGACCGCGCGGAAGGCCATTGGACGCTCGTGTTCCTGGTGCTGGCGGTCCTGCCGCTGGTGCCGGCCGCGCTGCTGGCCACGCTCTGGCATGCCCGGCCGAAAACGGACTTCACCTAGCCCCGGCAACCCGCAGCCAGGGGCAGGGGAACGGTCAAAACGCTCCGGCAATGGTTATATCCACCGAGGCTGCGCCAGACGCCACGCCGGTAGGGCTGACCTGCCGGTCAGCCAGCCCGGCGGCGCAGCAGCGCCGCCCTACCGACCAATGCGCCAATGATGCGGTGACCCACTTTATAGCTAATACGCTCCAGTGGAACGGTCTATGACAGAGGCATCGGCTTTGGATGCCCCTGACTTTGCCAAATTGTCTGGGGCAAACTCGTAATTTGCTGGAGCAAACTGCGAGTTTGCTCCTGAATCACTACTGTCCGGTTAAGGTTTTGCTGACAGCGATTTCATTTCGGTGAAATCTGGCTATTCTCGCTGTCCGGTCATTTTTCGATTTCAATTCTGCGACGCTTCCTTGAGGGTGACTCCCCGCATTCCTGCGGTATTC
>CAIXBQ010000031.1 GCA_903917705.1 uncultured Verrucomicrobia subdivision 3 bacterium
GGTGGACTTCGCCGTGCCCAAACGCTTCGGCCTGGTCTATCGCGACAAGGACAACACCGACAAGACGCCGTTGTGCATCCATCGCGCGCCGCTCGGCACGCACGAGCGGTTCATTGGCTTTCTCATCGAGCATTACGCCGGCAACTTCCCGCTCTGGCTCGCGCCGGATCAGGTGCGCGTCATCACGCTCAACGACGACGAAGCGTTGATCAACTACGCCAAGCCCATCGTGGCCGAACTGCGCGCGAACATGGTGCGCGTGGACTCGGATTTCAGCGCCACGCCGTTCAAGGCGAAGATTTCCAACGCGGAACAATTGCGCGTCCACACGATGCTCGTCATCGGCGGCCGCGACATGGAAGCGGGACAGGTTTCCGTGCGCCTGCATCACGGCGGCCCGCAAGGCGCGAAGCCGAAGGCGGAGGTCGTGGCGGACATCCTGGCGAGCATCAAAGAGCGGCGCGCGTGACGCCCCGCGCGGGCTTTCAGCGCGCGGGAATGATATCCGCCGAGCGCAGCGTCACCGGGCCGAGCAGGCCCGATTCCAGCAGCGGCGAATCTTTCGTCCAGTGATGCCAGGTGGTGAACGTCAGCCGGCCCGCGGGGCTGGGCTGGCCGTCAAGGAACCACTGCGGCCATTCCTTGAGCTGCTTGCCAACCCACTCGCGGTCCGACGGCAGCTGCTCATCACCAATCAGCCGGTTCGGCCAGAGGTTGGTGACCTTGACCAACAGCCGGTTCACGCCCGGCTTGGCGGCCGCAGTGAGGTTCACACGGAACGGCGGCTTCCACAGCACGCCGAGGCCTTGGCCGTTCAAAGAAACCTGCGCAAAATTTTTCACCGCGCCGAGATCAAGCCAGAGTTCGCGGTTGGCGCTCAACCGGTCGGCGGAAATTTCAATTTCCTTTTCGTAGCTGGCCGTGCCGGAAAAATAACGCACGCCGCTGTCCGCGTGATCGGTCCACGAAATTAATTTTTCCAGCGTCACCGATGCCGGCGCGCCCCAGTTCGGCGGGAAATTCAAATTCCATACGCCAAAAATTTCCAGCGGTGCCGGCAAGCCCGCCGCGTCCGCGTGCAGAATTTTGCCACTGACCGAGCATAAGACCAGGTTGCCGTTGCTCCACGCCTTGACAACCGCTGCGCCACCGGCAGCCACGCTCGTTTCCCATTGCGGCGGCTGGCCGGTGGCCGCCGTTGCCGGCAACGTGAGCGTTTCATTTTCATGTACTGTTGCGTGGCCGGGCTTGCCGTCGAGCGTGTAATCCACGCGCAACTCCTTGACGTGATCCAAGGCCGGGTCGCGGCCAAAAGCCGTGTTGTTGGCGGCGACCACCAACTGGCCGTCGCGCGCCAGTTCGGAAAGTTTCGCGGTCACATCCATGGCGCTGGTGTTGTCAACGGCGGTGTAAGTCGCGTGCTGAACCTCCAGTTTCGGTCCGCTGGCCGGCTCGCTGGCAAAGCTGCCACTGACGGCGGCAATATGATCCGCATTGTCCGCCGCGTGCCGGAAGATGACGAACACCGAGCCGGCGGGATCAAAATTCAGGCGCACTTTGGTGCGGCCGTTTTCCGCGCTCCAGACCGGTGCGGGTTCAATCACGCCGGTGTCGGGATGCCACAGTTCGGGAAGCTTGCCGCTGACACGGAACAAACATTGGGCGGAATCAAACTGCCGCCGCTGGTTAGAGACAAAATAAATATCCGCTTTGCCGGCGATGCGATGAACGAACGCCAGCCGCGCGTAGTCGGCCGCGTTGGTAAATTCAAAATCCGGCTTCAAATTTTGTGCAGCGAAAATATCGGTGAGCGATTTGCCCCAAATGACACAGCCTTTGCCGTCGGTATTTTTAAGCACGCTGGTGCCGTCGCATTTGCCCCAGAGTTCGTCGGCGAGTTTTTCCACCTGCGCGTCGCACTTCGGAAAATCCGCGAGGCTCGGCGAATGTTGCGGACGCGGGCCGACGACCGTCGCGCCGTCGCGCACGAGTTCGCGGATGCGCTGCAAGGTTTGCGGCGTCATGTCCACATCGCTTGGCGGCAAAATCAGCGCGGCGTAATTTGCGCCGCTGGCCAGCGTGAGGCGGCCACTTTTCACCGTCGCGCCGTGCTGCAAAACATCCGCGTTGACGGCGTCGTAATCATAACCGGCGGGCAGTTCGGGATTGCCCGCGCGCATCTCGCTGGGCACGCTTTCGCCGGTGAAATACGCGGCGTCCGCCACGGCGCGGCCCTGCTGCAGCAGAAACTCACAGCGTGTGATGTAATCAATCCACGGTTTGCCCTGATTCCACCACGTTTCCGTGCGCTCGAAGTGAAAACCCCACTGGCCCATCGTCATGCCGGGCCAGGTGTTCGTCCACGGCTGCATGGCGTAGCGGTGGAAGATGTAGCGATTCAAGCCCTGGCAATACATCAGATCGCCGAGCGTCTTGAGCGAATACGGATCGTTCTGCCAGCGGCCGGGATCGGGACTCGCGGTGAACGATTCCGCGCCGACAATGGTTTTGCCGTAGATGTGCGCGATGGACGCGGCGAGCTTGACGGACGCATGCCCCTGGCTGCCGGTCCAGAATTCGCCCATCACCACGTCGGCGGGCGCGCCGCTTTGCATGGATTCAAACGGCCCGGTGTAAGGCTCGACGGCGTTCAGCAAACCGTGCTGCTTGCAAAGCTCGGCGAAATGGCCGAAATAATTTTCCGCGAACAAATCCGCGATGGTGCGGCGCACGTCCCACAGGAAACGCTCGGAGACGGCGGGACTGTCCACGACGCGGCCGGTGAACGCCGGCAAAAATTTTGTCATGTCATAGCCGCGCCGCTTCTGAAATTCCGCGCGGAAATTTTTCGTCCAGTTCTGGCCGCCGACTTCGTAGCTGTCAATCAGCGAAGTGTTAAGCGTCTTGCCCGCGAGCGGCCCGATGTCCTCCAGAATCGGCTTCATAAAGCCGTCCCAATGCGCATCGAGCGCGGTCTTGCTGAACTTGTCGCACTCCAGGCCTTCGCCTTCCTTGGTGGCGGGATGATTGATTGCGCCGGTCGGCGTGTAGCCGAGCCGCAGGATGATCCATTCACCGGCGGGCACCTGCCAGTTTAGTTTTCCATCAGCGGTCAGTTTGCCAGTAAGATCAACCACGTCCCGGCGCTGCACAGCGCCAGCGGTCGCGGCGTCCGAATCGCGCGATGACAACACAAAATTTCCATTGAGACCGTCCTTCGCGTCAACATTGTCAATGGTCAAACGCGGCGCGAGTTCAATGTCCGCGAGCCGGATTTCCGTGGCTTTGGCCTTGGCCCCCAGAGCCGTAAATTGCACGCGCCAGAAACGCGCGACAACCGGCTGGGTGCCGAGTGAAACCGTGCAAACGGAGGAATTTTTCCGGCCAAACGCAAACGGCTTCAACGTGCGAAATTTTTTGCCGTCATCAGAAACCAAAATTTCACCGCTACATTCAGGAGTGTTTGGTCCGCCGACAATTCTCACCGTGCGTGCCGAAAACGGTTTTTGAAATTCCAGTTGCGCCCACTGTGGCTTGCCGCGTTGGGGCACTGGCAGGCGGATGAAAGTTTTCGCATCGCCATCCGTAAGTTTCCCGCCCGGTTGTTCGCCGCCGCTGGCGGAGCCGACAGGCAAAAAACCCTTCATGCGCACGTTTTCATCGGCGGGCGCGGGAAACGCCAGCACCACGATGTCGCGGTAGAAATCCAGTTTCGTGGGCGGCGGCGGCAGCGCGGCGCTGAAATTCACCGGGCCGGTCACGCGCACCTCGCTGGTGGTGACGCGCTGCATGGCGTTGGTCACCGTGTTCCACGGGCCGCCGCTGCTTGACCAGCCGGCGCAGTTTTCCACGCAGAGCTCGAGGCCGAGCCGGCTTGCCTCCGACACCGCAAATTTAAAATCTTCCCGCCATTCCGGACCCATGAACGGCACGTTACCGCGCGGGATACCGCAGTCCACGTTCACGATCGTCGCGCCGCCCAGGCCGATCTGCTTCATCGCCTCGAGGTCGGCGGTGAGGCCGGCCTTCGTGATATTGCCGTTCATCCAATGCCACCAAGTCTGCGGCCGGGCGGAATCCGGCGGATTCAAAAAACCGGTTTCCAGCGAATCAGCAAAGGCAGCGGACGCTGCCAGAGCCAGACAGACCGGGATGGATACGAGCAGCAGGCGAGGCGTTTTCATAGTGGCGGCAGGAATCATAGGCGGTGGCCACCCATTCTGTTGGTTGCGGCGTTCCACTGACAAGCGCAAAGGCGCGATCGCGCCAGCCGGGACAGGCGCAGCCGGGGAGGCGCCACCGCATGGCTGTGGTTGAATCTTTCCCGCCGGTTTGCTAATTTGCGCGCATGGGACGCCAATGGCTACATGCCAAACGATTGGTCGCCGGCCTCAAAAAGGGCCGGACGACCGGTAAACTTGTTCGCGAAATTTCCGTCGCCGCCAAGATGGGCGGCGCCGATCCCGCGATGAACGCACGCCTTTTCACCGCCGTGGAGAAGGCGAAGAAGGAGAGCGTGACGAAGGACGCCATCCAGCGCGCCATCAACAAGGGGGCGGGCGTGGGCGGCGAAAAACTCATCATGGAACAGGTGGTTTATGAAGGCCGCGCGCCGCACAACGTGCCGGTCATTGTTGAAGTTTACACCGACAACGTGAACCGCACCGCGCCGGAAATCCGCGTGCTCTTCAAGAAAGGCCAGCTGGCCACCACCGGCAGCAACAAATTCCTGTTCGACCATGTCGGCCTCGTCGAGGCCCATCATCCCGACGCGAACAGCGACCGGGAAGCCGCCGCCATCGAGGCCGGCGCCAACGAGGTGGAAACGCTCACGCACGATCAGAACGACGACATTCCCGAAGGCGCGGCCGGCGCAAAATTCATTTGCGAGCGCACGGCGGTGGCGACGGTTTCCAAATGGCTTTCGGCCAACGGCTGGGCGGTCGTGACGAGCGAGCTCGGCTATGTGCCAAAGCAGTTTCCCGAACTCACCGAGGCGCAACATGCCGAGGTGGGGGAATTCCTGCAGGCCCTGGACGACCACGACGACGTCCACCGCGTCTGGGCGGCGGTGAAATAGCGCGCGGGATAACACCCCTGGCATCGGCAGGCAAAGCCTGGGTTTGAAACAAAATTACCCAACTGGCGGGATTGGCCGGTTTCGGGGAAAAACCCACTTGCGCACCCGACGCGATTTCGACGGTCCCCCAAGCAAAACCGGGGCCGGATGATTATTCGCCCGCTTTACGACCGGCAACAAGCCGGAAAATCGAAACGGCCACCCCGACCATCACGACGGCCACGAGCGCAACCAGCCAGGCGGGCACAGCGAATTCGCTCACCTGCACGGACGGCGTCACGGAAAGACCAGGACCAATCACATGCCCGGCAGGCAACGGCTCGTCGAAAACAATCTTCACCGGCACGCGCTGGACGACCTTCACAAAATTACCGGTCGCGTTTTCCGGCGGCAGCAGACTGAACGCCGCGCCACTGCCGGCCTGGATGCTGTCCACATGCGCGCGGAAGCTTTTGCCGCCAAGCGCATCAATCGCCACCAGCACCGACTGGTTGGTCCGCATGTTTTCCAACTGCGACTCCTTGAAGTTGGCGGTCACCCAGACCGCCACCGGCACGATGGAAAACAACTGCTGCCCGGCCTGGACATAATCGCCGGTCTCGACGGCCTTGCGGGTGACGCGGCCACCGGCGGGGGCAGAAATCCGGGCATAGGAAAGATTCAACCTGGCGGCGGCAATATTGGTCTGGGACTCACGCCATTGCGCCATCACGGCGCCGACCTGCGCCCACGCAGCGGCCAGGGTACGGTTGGCCTCATCGACCCGGGAGCCAGCCTCGGCCGTGTTTTCCCGGGCGGATTTCAAATCCGCCTGCGCCTTGGTGTTCGCAGCCCGGGTGTTGTCGAATTCCTGCGGCGAAACGGTTTTTTGTTCCAGCAAATCACGGGCCCGTTCAAAATCGGCCTGCGTTTTCCGGCTGGTGGCTTCCGACGCGTCCGCGTCGGCGGCGGCCTTGCGCGCGGCCGCCTCAGCGGTGGTGACTTTCGCCTGCATCAATTCCCAACCCGCCAGCATGGTTTTATAGCTCGCCTCCTGGGCCGCCGCCGCCGCTTCTTTCTGGGCGACAGTCATGGCGTAATCCGACGGGTCAATCACCACCAGCAACTCATTTGATTGCACCAACTGGTTATCAAGCACGTGAACGGCGGCCACCGATCCGGAAATTTTCGGCGCAATGGAAACCACATGGGCGGCAATGAACGCGTCATCCGTGGACTCGTGCGTGAACACGTCCACGAGATAGCCAAGGCCAAAATAAACCAGCACCGCCAGCGCGATAGCGGCGGGCCAGAGAAACCACGGTGATCCGACGATGCCACCCCGCGAGGCTCCGGGCACGGGCGCGGCGGCGGCTGGCTTTTCATTCATAGATGGAACCGGCTTCAGCATTCAACGCCTTTTCCCCGGCGTGATCCTTGGCGATCAGTATGTAGATGGACGGGATCACCAGCAGCGTGAACAGGGTGCCGAGCGCCATGCCGGAGACGATGACGATACCGATGGAATTCCGCGCCGCCGCGCCGGCGCCGCTCACCAGCGTGAGCGGGAAATGGCCGGCCACCGTCGCGGCGCTGGTCATCAGCACCGGGCGCAACCGCAGCAATGCGGCCCCGCGGATGGCGTCCATTTTCGAGCGGCCCTGGCGCTGGAGTTCATTAGCGAACTGGACGATGAGAATGCCATTTTTGGACACCAAACCGACCAGCGTGACGAGGCCGACCTGCGAATAAATATTCAGCGTGGTCGTCCAGCCATTTGTCCAGAACGGCACACCCTGGCCGGGCATTTTCAGGAAGCAAAACATCAGCGCGCCGAACATCGCCAGCGGCACCGAGCCGAGCAGAATGATGAACGGATCGCGGAAGCTGTTGAACTGCGCCGCCAACACGAGGAAAATCAAAACGACCGCGAGCAGGAACGCCGGCAGAAACTTGTTCCCCTCCGTGCGCAACTGGCGCGATTCGCCGGTATAATCAAACTTGTAGCCGGCGGGCAGGTTCGCACACTCGCCTTCAAGAAACTTCAGCGCGTTATCGAGCGGCACGATGGCGACGCCGCTGATTTTCACGGAGTTCAACTGCTGGAACCGGTTCAGCGAGCGCGGCGTGGTGCGCTTCTCAAATTTCGCGAACGTGCTGACCGGCACGAGCTGGCTGCCCGGCCCCTTGACATAGGTGCCCTCCAACTGTTCGGCGTTCAGCCGCGCACCGCGCTTGAGCTGCGGAATGACCTTGTAGCTGCGTCCCGCAAAGTCGAAGCGGTTGACGTAATTGCCGCCGACGAGCGCCGCGAGGTCGGAGCCGACCGTGGCCATGTCGAGGCCGAGCGCCGCGACCTTGTCACGGTCAATCACGAGCTGCACTTCCGGCTGGTCAATCCGGGTGTCAATGATGGGCGGAAAAGCGAACATGCGGTTGGTCGCACACTTCTGCTGAATCGCCTGCGCGAACTGCAAAATCTCGGCCGGCTCGGCGGTCGCGGACAGGACAAATTCCACCGGGAACTGGCCACCGCCGGGCAGCGCGGGCGGCGTGATCATCATCAGCCGGATGCCGGGAATCTTATTCACCAGCGCCTGGATCTCCGGCTGGATCTGGAACACCGTGCGCTTCCGCTCACCCCACGGCTTGACCACCATGCCGCTAAAGCCGGAGCCGGGCATCGTCAACTGAAAGGTCTGCGCCGTCTCCGGCACTTTTTCAAACAGCTTTTGCACCGCATCGGTGTAAAACGTCGTCTGCTCAATCGTCGCGTCCGCCGGACCCTCAACAATGCCAAACACCACGCCCTGATCCTCCATCGGCGCAAGCTCCTTGGCCGCCATCAGGAACAACGGCACGGCCAGCAAACTCAAACAAATCCACACGGTATAAACCGTCGGCCGCCACGCGAGCGTCTGGTCCAACACCCGGCCATAGAAATGTTTCAGCCGCTCGAAATCACGATTAATCCGACCGACGAGGCCGCGATCTTCGCGTTCATGGCTCAACAATTTTGACGACATCAGCGGCGACAGCGTCAGCGCCACGATGCCGGAGATGAACACCGCGCCAGCGAGCGTCAGCGCAAACTCACGAAACAGCGAGCCGGTCAAACCGCCCTGAAACGCGATGGGCGTATAAACCGCCGCCAGCGTGATGGTCATGGCGATGATCGGCCCGATGAGCTCGCGGGCGCCAAACAGAGCGGCGTCCAGCGGCGTTTTGCCCTCGCGCACGTGGCGCTCGACGTTTTCGACCACCACAATCGCGTCGTCCACCACCAGCCCGACCGACAAAACGACGGCCAGCAGGGTCAGCAGATTCAGCGAGAAACCGAACGTCTGCATCAAAAAAACCGCGCCGATGAGCGACAGCGGAATCGCCACCAACGGAATCAACACCGACCGCAGCGAGCCGAGAAACAGAAAGATGACGATGGAAACGATGATGAGCGTTTCGGTGAGCGTCTTCAAAACCTCGTGAATGGCGTCATCGATATATTTGGTCGCGTCGTAAGCCACGCGGCCGGTGAGGCCGGCGGGCAGGTCCTTCTGGATGGAATCCATTTCCTTGCGAACGCGCTTGATGACGTCGAGCGAGTTCGCATTGGGCAGCACCCAGACCCCCATAAACACCGCGCGTTCGCCGCTGAAGCGCACCTCGCTGTCGTAATCCTCCGCGCCAAGCACGACATCGGCCACATCGCGCAGCCGCACGAGCTGGTCGCCAGCCTGACGGATGACGAGATTCTGGAATTCCGCCACGGACCGCAAATCCGTGTTCGCCGTCAAGTTCACCTGCACCAGCGAGCCCTTGGTGTGGCCGACGGCGGAAAGAAAATTATTCGCCGCCAACGCCAGCCGGATCTGGTTCGGGCTGATGTTGTACGCCGCGAGCCGGTCGGGCTTCATCCAGATACGCATGGCGAACGTGCGCCCGCCGAGGATGTCCGCGCGCTGCACCCCTTCGAGCGCCGACAGGCGCGGCTGCACAATGCGCACGAGGTAGTCGCTAATCTGGTTCGCCTCCAGAATATCCGACGAGAAACTCAGGTAAGCCGAGGCAAATTGCGAGTCGGCGGTCTCGACGTTAATGATGGGAACCTCGGCCTCCGGCGGCAGGTCGTTCCGCACCTGGTTCACCTTCGAATTGATTTCGGCGAGCGCTTTTTTCGCATCGTAATTCAGCTTCAAGCGCGCGGTGATGGTGGACATGCCGAGCTTGCTGGCCGATTCGAGATAATCAATGCCGTCCGCCGCCGCAATGGCGCGCTCGAGCGGCTGCGTGACGAAGCCGCGCACCAGTTCCGCGCTCGCGCCAACGTAGACGGTCGTGACCGTGACGGTGGCATTCTCGTTGCGCGGGTATTGCCGGACGTTGAGCGAACGGACGGCCTGCAAACCCGCGATCAAAATGATCAGGTTGACGACGACCGCCAACACCGGGCGGCGGATAAAAATATCCGTGAGATAAGATTTCATGCGCGTCCCGGTTTAGCTGTCACTCGGCCTGGGCGCCCGGGCGGGCTTGGGCGTATCCTCGTTATTTTCCTGCACGCTCGCGCCGCTGCGCAATTTGGAAACGCCAGCGCTCACCACGCGATCACCGGCGCTCAGGCCGGTTTCCACATCCACAAAATCGCCGCGCGTCCGGCCGGCGCGGATAAATTTCTGCTGCGCGACCAAGTTCGTCCGGCCGGCCTTCACGGCCGGCGTGATGACAAAAACCGAATCGCCGAACGGCGCGCTTAAAATCGCCGTGGACGGAATCGCCAGCACGGACTTCCCATCCGGCAAGATGATTTCGACGCGCACAAACATGCCCGGACGCAACAGCTGATCCGCGTTATCAAACCGGGCGCGAAGCCGGACACTGCGGGTGGCCGGGTCCAGGTCGGGGTTGATGGCCGCCAGTTCGCCGTTGAAGAAATTGGACGGATACGAGTCAGAAAGCACACGCACCGGGAGGCCGGTTTGCAGCCGCGCCAAATCCTGCTGCGGCAGCGAAAAATCCACGAACACCGGCGACAGCGCCTGCAACGAGACGATGCCCTTGCCGGCGTCAAGGAGTTCGCCAAGATTCACCAGCCGGATGCCAAGTTTGCCGGCGAACGGCGCGCGGATGGTTTTCTTTTCAATGACCGCCCGGATGGTATCCGCATTGGCCCGGAACTGCTTGAGCGTCGCCTCGGCCGTATCGAGTTCGGATTGGGAAACGGTCTTATCCGTCCGCAACTGACGGGTACGGTCGGCGTTCAATTGCGCGAGCTCCGCCTGGGCTTCCGCCGCGCGCAACTGCGCCTCCTCGGACGACGTATCAAGCCTCACCAGCAGGTCGCCCGGTTTCACCGCCGCGCCGGATTCAAAGGCGATCTCCTTCACCGACCCGGCGATTTCCGGCGAGACCATGACCCCCTGTGCCGCGCTGACCGAGCCGACGGCGACAAGCGTATCCGGCCATTTTTCCTCCCGCACGACGGCGGCCGCGACGGTTTCCGGCGGGGGCACATACGCCGCCCCGGCGGCAATCAAAGCCTGGATCTGCAAAGCCTTCACGCCCGCGAGACCGCCGGCCACCACCGCCACGATAGCGAGGCCCATGAACAAATTTCGTTTCATTTTTTTTCCTTGGATTTAACAACCGTTTTCCGGACGCGCGGCTTAGGTCCGGCGCCAGCCAGAAACAATTCCACAATTCGCCTCGCCGTCAACTGGTCAGGCTCGCAGTCCGGCGAGACGATGTTGGCGACGAGGTGAAAATTCGCCATGCCGTAAAAGCCAAACGTCAGCTCCTCGCTGTCAAAATGCCGGTCCAGGCCGCCCCGCTGCTGGGCGTGCTGGATGAGCGAGCGGATGAATTCAAAGTTGCGCGCGCACTTGTCGGCGTAGGACAGATTTTCCGGCAGTTCGCCCGGGGCGGCGAACATGGTGGCGAAGGAGATCCGCATCAGCTCGCGGTGCTGGCGGAAATAATCGAACAGCGCCAAGAGAATGTTCTCCAGTTGCGCGCGAATATCCCCGCCCTGCGCCGCCGCCTCGCGGAGAATACGGTAGCGTTCATCATGCGCCTCATGGACCAGCGCCTGAAACAGCCCCGCCTTGTCCTGGAAATGATAATACAGCGCCGGCTTGGAAACCTTCGCATCATCCACGATGTCCTGGACGGACGTGGCCGCATAGCCGGCGTTCGCAAAGCGCTTTTGCGCCGCGCGGAGGATCTGCCTGCGAGTTTCGGGTCCGTCTTTCGCCATAACCTACCGAACGGTAGGTAAGCCGGCCGGTTTTGTCAAATGAAAGTTGTCCACGCCCGAGTTATCGAGAGAGACGGCCGGCGGGAGGTCCAGACACGGCAGAACGACGGAGAACCGAAGCCGGCACCTCAACGCCGGAACATACCCGGCATCGCGCCGCCCATTTTGCCCATCATTTTGGACATCTTGCCCATCTTTTTCATCATCGTCTGCATCTGGAAAAACTTGTTGAGCATGGTATTCAACTCCGTCACCGTCACACCGCTGCCCGCAGCGATGCGCCGCCGGCGGCTGGCATTAAGGAGGACCGGATTACGCCGCTCCTTCAGCGTCATGGCGCAAACCATGCCTTCCATGCGCTTGAATTCATTTTCCTGCTTGCCGATGTCCATCTGCTTGAGGGCGTCACCGCCGCCGGGGAGCATTTTCACGATGCTTTCGAGGGAGCCGAGCTTTTTCATAGCGCGCAACTGCTCCAGGAAATCCTCCAGCGAAAACTCGCCCTTGCGCATTTTTTCCTCCATGCGCCTGGCCTCGTCCTCGCTGACGGCTTCGGCCGCTTTTTCGACGAGGCTGACGACGTCGCCCATGCCGAGAATCCGCGACGCCATGCGTTCGGGATGGAACGGCTCGAACTCGTCCAGCTTCTCGCCAACGCCGGCAAATTTGACCGGCTTGCCGGTGACCGACTTCAGGCTCAACGCCGCGCCGCCGCGCGCATCGCCATCGAGTTTCGTGAGAATGGAACCGGTGATGTTCAGCGCCTGATCGAAATGCGTCGCGACGTTCACCGCCTCCTGACCGGTCGCGGCATCCAGCACGAGCAAAATCTCCTGCGGCTTGACCAAGTCACGCAAGCGCACCAGTTCCTGCACCAGCGGCTCGTCGATTTGCAACCGGCCGGCGGTGTCGAAAATCAAAATATTCCGCCCATTTATCCGCGCAAAATCCAAAGCCTCGCGGGCGATTTTCAAGACATCCGTCTCGCCCCGCTTCACGAACACCGGAATATCAATCTGCCCCCCGAGGGTCTCCAACTGGTCCATCGCCGCCGGGCGATAAACATCCGCCGCGACGAGCAGCGGCGCGCGGCCCTGTTTTTTCAACAGCCGCGCGAGCTTGCCGCTCGAGGTGGTTTTGCCGGAGCCATGCAGACCCACCATCAAAATGGCGCTGGGATTACCATCGAGTTTCAGCGCGGCGTTTTGCGAGCCAAGCAAATCAACCAGCTCGTCGTGGATGATTTTTACGATCTGCTGGCCGGGCTGGACGCTGGCAACGACCTCCGCGCCGAGCGATTTCAACTTGACCCGCTCGATGAAATCACGGGCGACCTTGAAATTCACATCCGCCTCCAGCAACGCCAGCCGCACCTCGCGAAGCGCGTCGGCGGCGTTGCCCTCGGAAATTTTCCCGAGGCCGCGCAAATTACGAAAGGCGTTCTGGAGCTTGGTGCTTAACGAATCGAACATCCCGTCAGATTAACGGTTCAAAGTTCAAAGTTCAAAGTTCAAAGTTAGCCGACCGGCGGAGCAGACGACCAGACCACCCGCCTTCCGCCAACGAGACCGTCAGATCTCCGGATGAAACATGGCCATAGCGCATTGGGCGTCCCGGACCATTTTGCTGCAGACAAGATTACAGAGCGAAAAGACCATCGGATCGGCAATCTCATAGCGGATCGAGTTGCCATCGCGCTCGCGCCTGACCAGATGGCTGTCATGCAGGATCGCCAGCTGTTTCGAGACATTGGCCTGCTTCAAGCCACTGGCTTCAACCATTTCATTGACCGTCAGCGGCCCGGCATGAAGCGCCTGGAGCAATACCAGCCGGCTGGGCTCGGACAACACGGCAAACAGCCGGGCCACCCCGGCGAGCTGGGCGGCGGACAAAGCCGGATGTTTTTTGGCAGCCATGGCCGGATCAAAGCGGATGACGGACAAACAACTGTATTTTCAGCCGGCCCGCAAGTTTTATTTGCCACAATCGTTATATGAACATATATTCATATAGTATTCATCCAGTTTTAATCCGCCGGGGCCATACTGCCGGCGGAAACCAACCCATTAAACGCATTGCCCATGAAAACCAAACTTTTATTGATGACGCTGCTGGGGCTGCCACTAACGCTGCCGGCGGCGAACAACCAGATCCTCGGCTGGAACAATCTCGGCATGCACTGCATGGACAGCGATTATTCAGTGTTCAGCATCCTGCCGCCCTACAACACCATCGAGGCGCAGCTGATCGTGAACGGCGCGCTGGTGACAAACGGCGCGGGCTACACCATCACCTATCAAGCGGTCGCCGATCCCGGCGGCTCGTTCAATTCCACCGCGATGGGCAAGGGAAATTACTACGCGTACGCGCAGGCCATTTTCGGGGCGGCGCTCGCGCCGGAAGGCGGGCTGGCCGGCTGGAACATGCCCGGCCGGAACAACACGCCGCAAGCCATGCTGTTTGAGACGACCAACCAGCCCGCCAGCGGGGTGTTTACGCCGGTCAACTGGTGGCGCGCGGAAGGTATCCCGCTCTCGCCCTACGACGACGCGCACCACAAGAATCCCTACCCGATGATGCGGCTCATCGCCAAGAGCGGCGCGACGCCCATCGCCACGAATGACATCGTTTTGCCGGTTTCTGATGAAATGGACTGCCGCGCGTGCCACGCCTCCGGGACGCAAACGGCGGCCAGGCCGGCAGCCGGCTGGGCCTGGAGCGGCATTCAAGAACGCGATTTCCGGCTGAATATTTTGCGGCTGCACGATGAAAAACAATTCGCGTCCAATGCGGTGCTCTACGCAGCGGCACTCGCGGCACGGGGTTTTAATCCACAGGGGTTATATCGCGGCGTGGTGGCGGACAACAAAGCCGTGCTTTGCGCCGCGTGCCACGCCTCGGAAGCACTGGGGGCACCAAGCTACGGCACGATTCCGCCGCTCACGGCGTCCGTACACGGATTTCACGCGCAGGTCCTCGATCCACTTTCCGGCATCGCGCTCGACAGCACAGCCAACCGCTCGGCGTGCTATCGCTGTCATCCCGGCTCCACCACGAAATGTCTGCGCGGCGCGATGGGCGGGGCGATGGCAGCGGACGGCTCGATGGAAATGCAATGCCAGAGCTGCCACGGCAACATGAGCACGGTCGGTTCGACCAGCCGCGTCGGCTGGTTCATGGAACCGAATTGCGCGAGCTGCCATACCGGCACGGCGACGAGCAACAACGGCCAGATCCGTTACACCTCGGTTTTCACGGACACCAACGGCACGGTCCGCATACCGGTGAACCGGACCTTTTCCACACAGTCAAACACCCCGGCAGGGGGCCTGTCGCTGTTCCGGTTTTCCAGCGGCCACGGCGGGCTGCAATGCGAAGCCTGCCACGGCTCGACCCATGCGGAATTCCCCAGCACACATATCAACGACAACGTGCGAAACATCAAGATCCAGGGCCACGCCGGGGTGATGGTGGAGTGCACCGCCTGCCACACAACGACGCCGACCAATTATGCCGGCGGCCCGCATGGAATGCATCCGGTGGGGGCGGCCTGGGTCTCCGCGCATCCAAGCTTCGCCGACCAGAACGGCACTTCGCAATGCAAGGCTTGCCATGGCACGGATTACCGCGGCACGGTGCTTTCGCGGATGCAAGCAGATCGCACACTGAACGCCTTTGGGACAAAGACCCTTTTCCGCGGGGCCATCATCGGCTGTTATACCTGCCACAACGGGGCGGGGAACGATTCGAGCAACACCAACCCGCCGCCAAGCGTAAGCATGGTTTCCGGCAGCACGCCGAATACCGCGCCGCTGACCCTGCCGGTCACCGTCACGCCCGCGAGCGCGATGCTGCGAATCATCTCACAGCCAGCCAGCGGTTCGCTGGGAGTAAGCAGCAACGTGCTGACGTATTTCCCGAACCCCGGGTTTTCCGGCAGCGACACGTTCACGTACGCCGCCTGGGACACCTCGAAAAACTCCACGCTCGCCACAGGCACAGTCAGCGTCGTACAGGGTCCCTATTCACTCGGCATCGTCACACAAGTGGCGACCAATGCGCCGTCCGGCTGGCCGGTTGCGTTTGCAACAGTGCCGACGGTGACAAATAATGCCGGCCCAGTCACCTTCCGCTGGGATTTTGGCGACGGGTCTGGGACCAGCACCAACCAATTTGCCCAGCACGTATTTGCCAGACCGGGGAGTTATGCATGGAAAGTGGCGGCATCCGTCGGCACCGCCAGCGCGACCAACACCGGGACCATTGGCATCAATACGCCGGTCGCCCTAGCCCTGGCCCGCCCCCAAAAAGCCTCATTGACCCTGACCTGGCCGAAGCTCGCAGCCGATGTGATCGTGGAGCAGGCGGACTCGCTGGGCGCAAATGCCAAATGGACGGCCGTCACTAACATCCCCGCAAGCGGGCCAAACGATACAAGCTTGAATCTCCAGACCGGCAACGGCAACCGCTACTTCCGGATCCGCCAGCCCTGGTAATATCCCATGTTCAAGGTCATGATATTGCCGGATCAGCCGAATAGGAGACCCCTATCTCTTGCGAAAGCAGCCGTCACATCAACGCGCGGGAATTCATCGTAACCTGCAACCGATAACGACCGGCGACGCGCGGCAATTGCATCCGCGCGCCAAACGCCGTGGAAAGAATTTTTGAATTCAGCACGTCCGACTTTGCCCCCGCCGCCAGAACGGCGCCTTGTTTCAGCACCAGCACATGCGAGAAGACAGGCATGATCTCCTCGACGTGATGCGTCACCAGAACCAGGGTCGGGGAATGTTTCCGGGCGCCGAGCCGCTGGAGAAATTGCAAAAAATGCTCGCGCGCCGCCGGGTCCAGGCCGGCGCACGGCTCGTCGAGAATCAGGATCCGCGGCTTCGCCATCAACGCCCGGCCAATAAGCACGCGCTGGCGTTCACCCTGCGAAAGCACACGCCACGGACGACCGGACAGATACCCGCACTCAACCTGCCGCAACAGCCTCAGGGCTTGCGCCCGCTCATGGGGCGTCACGCGCCCCCAGAAATCGATCATCGCGTATTTGCCACTGGCGACGGTTTCCAGCGCCGGTTCAGCGTCGGCCATCATCTGCCGCACGCTTGAGCTGACCAGACCGATTTTTTTCCGCAGCTCGCGCCAGTCCGATTGCCCATAGGTTTCGCCGAGCAGAATCATTTCCCCCGCCGTCGGCATGAGGTAGCCAGCGAGCGCGCTCAGCAGCGACGTTTTGCCGGAACCGTTAGCGCCGAGGATGACCCAATGCTCCCCGCGCAGCACGCGCCAGTTCACGGCGTCAAGAATGACCGTGCGGTCGCGCACGATGCGAAGGCCGGAGACGTCGAGAATGGGTTTTGGAGGCTTCACACGCAGGATTTTTAACCACAAAGACGCCAGGCACGAAGAAAAAAAACAAACAGCCGCAGGGAGAGTTGCCAAACCAATCCGGCAGCGTTGATCCCCTGCATGATCGCGCCCGGCGGCTAATTCTTCACCTTCAGGTCCCGGAGTTCTGGTGGTTTGATTTTAAATCATAGTTTTTTGATCTCGTCCCACAACGGTTGCAGGTCGTCGTCAGCGAGCGCCATTTTCTTGATGGCCTCTTTTTTGCCAACGGAGATGGCGCACCGCAGCCACGTTCGCGCGAGGGCGAGCTGCCGCATCTGACACGCGTAGCAGGCAAGGTTGTAGGCGATGACGGGTTCCCGGGGAAACCGCTTCGCGGCGGGCAACAGCGCAGCCCAGGCTTTGGGCAGACCGTCGTCTTCCACCCGCCGCAAGGCATAGGCGCGGTGCAACCAGCCGCCCGCATCTCCCGGCAAGAATTTCAATTCCTGCCCGGCGATCTCCAGCGCGTCAGCCCAGCGTTTTTCGTGCGCACACAGCGTCCAGCCGACTTCCAGCACATCCGCATGGGTCTGGCAGGCCGGTGAAATCTTTTCCAATTCTTCGCGCGCATCGGCCGCGCAGCCCAGCCCCAGCCAGCCAATGGCGGCATTGAGGTGATGCGAGTCAGGCGGGGCGAGCGGTTTCATCCGGCGGAATGATAATCGCGCTGCAGACAATCCGCCGCTAAAAAAACACAAGCACGGGAAGGCGGCGAAGAGAGCAACAGTCGAGAATATTCACCGGCGCCAATTTTGAAGTCATTACGCCAACCCTGAAACCGTGCTGGCATTTCCGCCATCGGCGGTTTATGAATGGGTGATCATGAAGAAGCTGATCTGTGTTTTACTGGCGACCATCGGCGCGCTTAGCGCACCGGCGAAGATCGTAACCCGGACCGTCGAATACAAATCGGGCGATGCGACGCTCGAAGGCTATCTGGCCTACGACGATTCCGTTGCCGGCAAGCGTCCCGGCGTGCTGGTCGTGCACCAATGGCTTGGCCTGACTGACTATGAAAAACACCGCGCGGAGCAACTCGCCCAACTTGGCTACGTCGCGTTCTGCGCGGACATCTACGGCAAGGACATCCGCCCGAAAAACACGTCGGAAGCCGGCGTCGAGGCCACAAAATATAAATCCAATCGCGCGCTGCTCCGGTCGCGGGTGAAGGCCGGCCTGGATGTGCTCAAGAAGAACGAACTGGTGGATACCCGGCGCGTGGCGGCCATCGGCTATTGTTTTGGCGGCACAACCGTGATTGAACTGGCCCGCAGCGGCGCGGAATTGAAGGGCGTGGTCAGTTTCCACGGCGGACTTGATTCCCCGACCCCGGCGGACGGCAGGAGCATCAAATGCCAGGTGCTCGCCTGCCACGGGGCAGACGATCCATTTGAGAAACCCGAAGATTTGGCGGCGTTTGAGAAAGAACTCCGCGACGCCAACGTGGACTGGCGGCTCATCAAATACGGCGGGGCGGTCCACAGCTTCACGCAACCGATGGCGGGCAACGACAATTCCAAAGGCGCAGCCTACAACGAACGCGCCGACAAGCGTTCGTGGGCGGACATGAAACAATTCTTTGCGGAGATTTTCCAATAACCGGCATTCGTTGAATGGCAGCATCGGCCGACGATTCACGATTCAACAATTCCCGAAACGCTTTTACAAAATCATGCGCATCACTGGCGGCCACGCAGCCCGGCGGATTCTCAAGGTTCCCAAAGGACTGGATGTCCGCCCGACGCCCGACCTCGTCAAGCAGGCGGTTTTCAACTCGCTCGGCGAACGCGTCGTGAACGCAAAGGTCCTGGAGCTATTCGCCGGCAGCGGCGCGCTGAGCCTGGAGTGCCTGAGCCGCGGCGCGGCCAGCGTAATATGCGTGGAAAAATCGCACCGGCATGCGGAATTCATCCGCAGCAACGCGGAAGCGGCCGACTTCGGAGAAATCCTGGAAGTCCGCACACAGGATGTCTTCCCCGCGATGCACCAGCTGGCAGACAGCGGCCAGCAGTTTGATTTGATCCTGGCCGACCCGCCTTATGGGGAGAAGAACGTGAACCGGCGCTCGACTTCGTTGGCGCAGCAACTGCTCGACGACCGCCACCTGCCGAAGCTGCTCGCGGCGGGAGGAAGACTGGTGCTAGGCCACACGAAACGAGACACGCTGGAACTGGCCACACCGTGGACGGAAGTGAAAACGCTCAAACACGGCGACACCGTGATGCGCTTTTTGGAACTGAAGGAGCCGATGTAAGGGACCGCTAATTTTTCGAGCCTCCCTGCGCCGGCGGCGACGAAATCAGGACGCGGCTTCGACCGCCCGGCGGATGGCCTGCTTGAATTCGTCCATGCCCTCACCGAACGCGGCGGAGATGGACAGCAGAGAAACCTTTTTTACCTTCTTTTTGAACTGCTTCAACTTCTCCCCGGCGATGGCTTCGTCAATCTTGTTGGCAACCACCAGGCGAGGTCTCTGCAGCAGGCCGGGATCATAAAGTTCCAGTTCCTTGAGCAGCTGCTTGTAGTCATCCCACGGTTCGCGCCCGTCGGTACCGGCCATGTCGAGCAACAGAACAAGGATTTTGCAGCGCTCGATGTGGCGGAGAAATTCGTGGCCGAGGCCGACGTTCTGGTGGGCGCCCTCGATCAGCCCCGGCACGTCGCAGACGGTCAACCGCTTCCAGTCGGCGTATTCCAGAATGCCGATCTGCGGCGTCAGCGTCGTGAACGGATACGGCGCAATTTTCGGCCGCGCCTTGGAAATGGCAGCCAGGAGCGTGGACTTGCCCGCATTGGGATAACCAACGAGGCCGATCTCGGCCATGAGGCGGAGCTCCAAAAGATATTCGCCCTCGGTACCCGGCTCGCCCGGCTGCGCAAAACGCGGCGTCTGGTGGCGGGCGGTGGCAAAGTTGCGGTTGCCCAGCCCGCCGCGACCACCCTTGGACAGAATGAACTGCTGGCCGTGCGTCGTAAGGTCGGCGACGAGTTCGCCTTTGCCGGCATCGGCAGCGGCGGCTTCGCCGCCGGGCTGGGCGTCGTCGCTCAAATCCACTTCCATCGCCGTCTGCCCGCGCGACGTGCGCAGCAACGGACGCTTGCCCATGCCGCTGCCGATCAGCGGCTTTGAGTCATCGGCCTCATCTTCGTCACCCTCCTTCTTCATCCTGATTTCGACGGGCGGGGTGGTGTCCTTGAGCCGCCAGACCAGCGTGCCACAGGGAACCTTGATGATAATATCTTTGCCGGCGTGACCATCCATGCCCTTGCCCATACCGTGCTCGCCATCCTGCGCGATGAGCCGCGGGACATAATATTGCTGGATGAGATTGTTCAGGTCGTGATCCGCCTGGAGAATGACACTGCCGCCGCGACCGCCATTGCCACCGCTAGGTCCGCCCTTGGGCACGAAGGCTTCGCGGTGAAAGGCGACGGCTCCCTTGCCACCGTGACCGGCGCGGGCGTAGATCTTTATTTCGTCAATGAACATGGCAGCCGTAAATCGTTAAATGTTTGTATGGTTGAACCGGTTTTACTATTCCGATCCATAGGTCCGGCGACAATAAAAAAGGCGAGGCGCGAAGCCTCGCCTTGAAATTTTTCCCCGGCCAGCTCAATTCTTCGCCGGCGCTTCCGCGACGATGTTGATGCGGCGGCTTTCCTTGTCGAACAGGACCTTGCCGTCGGCGAGCGCAAAAAGCGTCCAGTCACGGCCCGTGCCCACGTTCTTGCCAGCGACAAACTTGCTGCCGCGCTGGCGGACGAGGATGCTGCCGGCGGTGACAAACTGGCCGCCAAATTCTTTTACGCCGAGGCGTTTGCTGATGCTGTCGCGGCCGTTCTTTACGCTGCCTTGACCTTTTTTATGTGCCATAAAATTGTTAAGTGTTTAAGCGTTGATTGCGGTGATTTTGACAACCGTCAGTTCCTGGCGGTGGCCGATGGTCTTATGATAGCCCTTGCGGCGCTTCATCTTGAACGTCAGCTTGTGTTCGCCGCGCTTGTGCTCGACGACATCCGCCACGACCGTCGCACCGGTGACGGTGGGCGTGCCGACCGCGAGTTTGCCGTCGTTGTTGACGAGCAGCACGCGATCAAACGTGACGGGTTTGCCCGCCTCGACTTCAAGGCGTTCGATTTCGAGCTTGTCGCCGGCGGCGACGCGATATTGTTTGCTACCTGTTTCTATAATTGAATAGGTCACGATAAATTTCTCCAGTTTTCAGTTCTTAATGAACGAAAGGGACAAATATATTATGAATCGTTCAATAGATTGCAACCAAAAAGATGCGAATGTTTACAGCTATGCTCGTTGGTCGAGTGATGGGCAGGGAGATGGGGATTCCAGTCGGCGTCAGGATGATCGTGCGAAGCAATGGTGCGCCAGCCGTGGCCTCAAGCTTACGGGTGGCGAACAAGATGCCGGGGTGAGCGCGTGGAAGGGCAAAAACCGACTTGAAGGCAGCGGTCTGTCACGCCTACTCAAAATTGTGAAACCCGGCGACTACCTGCTGGTCGAAGACAATGATCGGCTTTCCCGGCAAGACTGGCTAACCGCCATGAACTTCCTCGCCGAGATTGTGGCCAAGGGCGTGACGGTGGTCACGCTGGACAACGGAAATCAGATTGACGCCGAGCGCTTCCGGCGCGATCCCGGCTGTTTCTTGCCAGCCATTATGCGGGCGCACCTTGGGAACGACGAAAATGAAAAAAAGTCCGAGCGTATCAAAGCCTCGTGGCAGGCTCGCAAAGCCAAAATAGCCAACGGGCAGGCAGCCAACTTTAATTTGCCCTGCTGGCTGCGCTGGGACAAGGAGTCCGACCGCCCAGTTCTCGTCGAAAATAACGCGCATGTCATCCGCCAAATGTTCCAGTGGGCGCTGGATGGACTTGGCTGCCAAACCATCGCCCGAAGGCTACACCGGGAGGGCTGCAATCTCGTGGTCAAAGGCAAACGTCGTGTTCGCACCTTGACCATCAGCGGCCCCTTCGTCTGGCGCACCCTCCGTAACAAGCTCACGATTGGCCACGGTATTTATGTGCAGCCGTCGCCGCCCGGAGTTTATCCGGCCGTTGTAGACGAAAAGACGTTCTACGCCGTCCAACAGCGGCTCGAAGCCAACAAACATCAGACCGCGCCGAGGGCGACGAGCACGTCGAGTTTGTTTACAGGAATCGCCTTTTGTAGCAAGTGCGGCGGAACACTTTGCCGGTTTACTCAGAGCCGGAAAACCAAGAGTTACCAGTATTTAGTGTGCTCAGAGACAGTTCACAAGCATGGGGAATGTGGCATGACCAGCATCCGATATGACGCAATCGAAATGTCGTTTTTACACCTGTTGAACCAAACTGATTTCGTGCGCAAGATGCTGAACGAACAGCAGCCCGCCGCACCAATGTTGATTGACAGCTTGGCTGGTCAACTAGCCGAAGCCGAACGTCAGGTCGGGAAACTGATGTCGTTGATCAAATCCGATCCGAACCCCAGCCCGGTCGTCTATCAGTCGATTAAAACGGAGGAAGCCAAGGCTGCGGAACTGCGTCAGAAAATCGAGGCGGAACAGGGGCGGCTTGCAGCGGAAGTGCCCGCAATGGCGCTGGGAAATTACGAGGAATTTTGCCAGCACTTTTGTGGTCAAATGGAACGGGCCGAATACCGGCGAGCAGTCAAGGCCATGCTGCCCAGTTTTGTATCACGGATTGTGGTCAATCTTGGTGAGAATCGATATTCAGTTTGGCTCAAAGGTGTTGCCCAACCGATTGATGTCTACATCTCAAAGCATCGTGATTGGATTTTTAGCCCTGCTCCGTCGTGGGTTCTGGGTCGTCCGATTGCAGAAGGAGCCAACATCATCCGTTAACTGCCACCAGCACTAGCCACCGGGCGATCGGCTTCCAGTTGGAGCACCACGTCGCAGACGCGGGCAGCGGTGACCGGCTTCACCATCGCCAAGCTGCCATGCCGCGCACCCACCGGCACCACCGGCACTAGCAGTTCGGCACCGGCGGCGTAAGCGCGGCGCGGACTGGTCTACCACACCAGACCCAAGCGGGTTTCGCGATTTCCGTTTTAAGGCGTTCTGTTGGGCACCCTGCTCAAGGGGCGATGGTCAATTCCGACCTGTGTTTACTAGTGGTTTGTGTTGTTAGCTGATTTTAGCACGATGGTTACTCCAAAAATAAAAAATCGGCCGGTAAATCGCGTTTTAGAGCGTCGGCGCATTATCGCCAATGCTGGCGCGGGCTTGGTGCGGGTCAATCGGGCGCAGGGCGCAAGCGCGGGCGGCGCGGGCGGCAACCCGACAGGTGACCGTCCCCGGCGTAAGATTCCCGCACTTTTTTAACGGATCATCTGAACTTTTTGGTTCTACCGCGCCCCCGAGGCACTACCGGCGGCGGAGGGCTGATCACGCTTTCAGAGCCGTGGTGGCCCCCAGTCAGCCAAAATCTTCCATTGAAAAATAAATGGCTTTTTTTGAAGATATTTTGTCGCGCTCGTCGATGGATCACGTTCTTTACCCAGACCTTGACCTTGTTTGAAAGCAGACTCGGGCTTTGATATGCTGCTGAGCCTTAAGCCGCAAACTGTTTACAGAGATGGAGCAGCAGGATGGCTATCAGTATTACCACCCGTGCGCCGGGCCGGAGACGGTGTTCCGCAAGGATTTCCGTTCTACGGTAGCATGACCGACAAGCATGTTCCGCATTCTTTTAATACCGCGATCGCCAGAGCTTACACGGTAAACGCCGCGATCCTCTTCCATGGCATCCTCCTCTGGAGCCGATTCACCCCTGATCACTTCGTCCGTGCGACGTTGGCGGAGCTGAAAGCGCGGCACCCCTATCTTAGCCCTAAAAAGATCAGGAATGCCCTTCGACGCCTGACACACCCGCGCAAGCGCAACCCGGTGCTCCTTCACCGGAACGCCGACGACGGGAGCTACAGCTACTCCCCCTGCTGTGATCCAGAAAAGACGCCCGACCTGCACAAGTTCGACACCAAGCTGGCCTGCGAGGTCGGCGTGGTCGCCGCCATCATCTATCAGAACATCAGTTTCTGGATCAAGCGAAACTGGGAGCAGACGCGGGAGGAGGTTGAAAGGAAGATCGACCCGAAGGTGCTGAACCTCGACGCCGTTTCCATTGACCGGTATACCTATGCCGAGTCCCGGAAGGCGGCGATCCATCACGGGCGGGTGGACAAGTGGGCCGAGGATCATCCGTACCTTGCGCTGCGCACGGTTCAACGCGGGTTTGAGACACTCAAGAACGCTGGCCTGCTCAAGGTCAGGTACGTGAAGCGCAAGACTCCGGTCTGGAGTTTGCCTGAAGAAACGCTTTCAGAATACCTGCATGTACAGCACAATAACCTGCGTAAGGATATGGGCTTACAACTTGTTGATGGGTGCGAAAACGAAGAATTCGCCGCCAAAATCACAAAGTCAGCGCCAAAATCACAAAGTGACCGCCAAAAGGGCAATGCCAGCGCCAAAAGGGCAGGCAAACCAGAGTCAGTACGCGAAGAGTCAACGACTTACGCCGGGACTGTAGAAGCTAATAGTGATGAAGCTCAGTCGCTTCGCTCCCTTGATGAAGCAGAATTAAAAACTGCAACGTGTTCCTCCTTCGTCGGAACGACGTCGAGAGCGAGTGCTTCGCCCTCTCGGATTGAAATGACTCTGAAGGAAGTCCGGGAACAGCGGAGCAAGTTCAAGCCGGAAGTTCAGGAAGAAATCCGGCGGGCCGGTAAACCCAGCTTGCCAAAACCGAAAGAGCGTCCGGTGGACGCGTGGGGCAGGCCGCTCAAGCGGCACTACCAGTTTCATCGCAAGCCTGATGACCCGGAATTCTACGAGTACATGGAAGACCTGTCCCCGGCAGACCGCCGAGCGCACATCAACAAGCACATCGAGGAGTGGAAAGCCGCAGAGGCGGCGCGGTAGTTAGTGCATGTTACTGACTCACGAGCAGCACCGGGATATGGCCCGGCGGGCCAGTCGGCATCGGCTGCTCGGCAAGAGCGCCGGAGGCGCAGTCAGCCCCGCTCCAGCGCCCCTGCGCGGCCTGCCACGAGGTCGGGAGCCGGGTCTCGGCGGCAGACAGCCGTTGCGCCGGGCGACCTCGGCCTTGGCGGCGCTGGGCCGCTCCCGAACGCCGCGCTTTAGGCTGCCCAGCAGAACCGCCTCCGGGTTTTTGACCCGGACCACGTCGATGGAATGAAACATACCAACAACCCGATCGTCGCCCCCCGGCGCGATTACCAACACCTTGCCACGGCGAACAACGTAGGCTGGCAGAACCTTGCCGGATGGAACCCGCACCAGTGACCGGCGGCGGATGCGTTCACCATGGAGGATGCCGGTCCACTTCCGCTTCCTCGGGCGCGGGCGCATGGCGATGAGGCTTGCCGCCGCGCTGACCTGCTCCGCCGTCGGGCCAGCGCTTTGGGTTTTACCGTCATTATCCGCCGGTGAGGCGGGGGCGGGGATTGCACGATGCAGCTTATGATCAGCTGCATAGCGCAAACTGCCACCCACCTGTGGCAGTGGCGCGGTAACCGCACTGACGGCCCGCGTGAAGCACACATTGACGACAGATGCTCGCCGCCGCCGAATCCGTGGCCGCCGCCATGCGGGGTCAGGTTTCGTGGCGCTGATCCGGTTCCTCCCGATCGTGAACGCCAGCCCCAGCCTCCGCAGGTGGCCCAGCCTCATTAACAGCTCCAGCGCGAACACGCGCCGACCAGTTCTGCTTCCCTGCGGATGTTCGGCGACGATGGAATTGATGAGTGACCAGACCGGGCACTCTTCAGCGTCCCGCAGGCGCTCCAGCAGCTGCTCGTCGAGGTAGTGGAGCCGGGGCGCAGCTGGTGCTGGAGGCAGGGGCGGCGGTGTCGCGGAGGCGCGGCGGATGGCGTAGGCGGCTTCAGGTTCGACCAGATCATATTGCATACCCTAAATACCCGGCTTCGGCTTTTGCTTTGCCTCGCTGATCGGTTGGCCTACGATGCTGGCCCAGCGATGCAAAAACTGACCCTGTCCCAGCTTTCCAGCCTCTTATTCCGGGCGTGTGATGATCTTCGGGGCAACATGGATGCCTCGGAATACAAGGAATACATCTTTGGCATGCTGTTCCTGAAGCGGATGAGCGACCTGTTCGATCAGGAGCGCGATCAGCTCGCAAAGAGCCTCACGGCGAAGGGCATGTCCGCCGCCAAGATCGAGACGCAGCTCCTCAACCCCGACCAGTATACGTTTTTCGTCCCGTCGGAGGCGCGCTGGAACTACACCGACGCTGACGGCAAGAAGAAGGGCATCGCCCACATCAAGACCAACGTCGGCTCGACTCTGAACAAGGCGCTCGAAGCCCTTGAAGACGCCAACGTGGACGCGTTGCAGGACGTGCTCAAGCACATCAACTTCAACCGCAAGATCGGCCAGCGCACGCTCGATGACGACACCCTGTCCAACTTCGTCCAGAACTTCGAGAAAATCCCCCTGCGCGATGAGAACTTCGAGTTCCCCGACCTGCTGGGTGCGGCCTACGAATACCTGATCAAGTTCTTCGCCGATTCTGCCGGGAAGAAGGCCGGGGAGTTCTACACCCCCGCCGACGTGGTGCGGACGCTGGTCGAAATCGTCGAGCCGCAGCCCGGCATGAGCGTGTATGACCCCACCTGCGGCTCCGGCGGCATGTTGATCCAGACGCGGGACTACGTCCGCGAATGTGGTGGCGATCCCCGTGACCTGTCGCTGTTCGGTCAGGAATCCATCGGCACGACATGGTCGATCTGCAAGATGAACATGCTGCTCCATGGCATACCGCACGCCGACATCCGGCAGGAGGACACGCTGCGTCATCCGCAGCACAAGGCCGACAGCGGCGAACTGAAACGCTATGACCGCGTGCTGGCCAACCCGCCGTTCAGCCAGAATTACATTAAGAAGGATATCGAGTATCCCGGTCGCTTTGCGGTCTGGATGCCTGAGAAGGGCAAGAAAGCCGACCTCATGTTCGTCCAGCACATGATCGCCGTGCTCAAGGCCGACGGCAAAATGGCCACGGTCATGCCGCATGGTGTGCTGTTCCGGGGTGGGGAGGAAAAGGAAGCGCGCAAGCACTTCATCGAGCGCGATGGCCGGGTGCTGGTGCGCGCCCCCAAGTCAGTGGCAAAAAAACGCATCAAGGACATCATCGAACGGAAGCGCGTCTGGATTTACAAGAATCTGGCCGAATGGCGCGACCTCAATGCCACCCGCGTGCTGCGGGAATATCGCAACGGCGAAGGTTTTCTTTACCTTGGGCGCAGCTATCGCCTGCTGCTCGTGTCCAATCAGGAAGAGCCGCTCCGACTGAAGCAAGGGCGGTTCTGCCTGCGCCGTGATCTGGTTGACCGGGGCGGAATCTCGGCGGCACAGGCGGTCTTCCGCGACTACTACATCACGCAGGGGCGGGAGCGCATCGCCAAGCGGGTGCATTATTTCGCGGCCAAGGTTGGGGTGAAGCCCGGCAAGATTGATGTTCGGGAGCTGGGTCATCGCTGGGCCTCGTGTTCGCCGAAAGGCAATTTGGCGTTCCACTGGAAGTGCTTGATGGCCCCGCCCGCGATCATCGATTACATCGTTGTCCATGAGCTGTGCCATTTTCATCACCTTGATCACACGGCGGCGTTCTGGAACGAAGTGGACAAGGTCATGGCCAATTACCGCGAGCGGAAAGATTGGCTTAAGCGAAACGGTGCGGCGCTGGATGTGTGACGAAAGGGTCTGGCGGAAGTTTTGCGCCGCTTTGCGCAATCAGCGGCGAGTGACAGGCCCACGGCGCTGACGCTATGCTCCAGCCATGCCACCGACCAAGAGCTACCAGAATAACTTGCCTCGCGGCCCGGCAGTTGGATCGCCACTTCATCGGCTTCGAGCGCGACGAGGACTTTGCCCGGAAATGCCGCCAGCGGCTTGCGACAGCACCCGCTCAATGATCCTTAGCCTCGGCTGCGTGACCATTTTCTGAATACAGGCGCTGGCACCCAACCGCCGCGCCCGCTGCCGGATCGCCGCTACTTGGCCGGAATGGATCACCACCGGTACCCCCGGATACAGTGCTTTGAATGCACGCAAAAAGGCCAATCCGTCGCCGCCGGACCTGCCGTAATCGGTGATAACCAGATCAAACGTCCGGCGTTTGGCCGCCCGGAACGCCTGCGCGTTGGATGCGGCCTCAACCACCTTCGCCCCAAAATGTAATTTGAGCAGCGCTTTGACCAGCAGGCGCACGACAGCCTCATCGTCCACCAGCAGGATGGACGGGCGCTGACGGCGCGTCACGGCTCGGTGAGGATCAAGAAGTTTACGGTCGGTGGGCATGACGCTGAAAAACATGGCACGCAATGAGGCGGCGGGCAAGGTTCAGTGGATTCCGCCAGCGCGTGCTGGCGATGAAAGCTTGCAGGCGGCGCGCGGCGGGCGTATAACCAACCTGACCGCAGAAAACAATGTAGAGATAATAACATCAAAATTTAGCGTAGCTTAGGCTACGGCCTTCTCGAAAAACCGCGAATTTTTCCATGCAGAAGCCGCCTGAGTACGCGCCCGATGGGGCGCGGCTTGGAGCACTTTCTGCATGGGCGCTTCGCGGTGCCTTCGAGGAGGGTGTGACGAGTTCGCGCCCTTTAGTTTTTAGGCTGTGTCCAGTGTTGCGTTAAGGAAAGGACAACATGCCGTTTGACCCGCAAAATCCTATCGAATGGATCAATGAAATCACACAGAACGAACCACAATTCATCCGCTGTTTGTGCAAGTCTTTATACTGGGAAAGCCATCTCGTGCGGTTGCCTGCACGAGCTTTGCTGTGCAAGTGGGGAATGACCAGGCAAGGTCGGGTTGGTGTCATTGATGAAAACGACCCGGTTGTCACACAGGTCAATATGCCTCCGCCAGAGCGGATGCTACCCGCTGGTGACGCTCAGTATGACGCACTTGTCCGGCAGGAAGACCCGGAAGCGCAACAGCCTTCTGCCTTTGGGTTTGCCGCTTACAAACACGCCGGTGGCCATGTGCCACAACCTGTAGGACACGCCTGCGCGTGGCGGATATTGCCGATATATGCAACGCTGACTGGATTTGTTGTTGGCAACCGAGACGCAGCCGCGACTGCGGCAAGGCACTTTACGCAGTCAGCAGGCTGGGTGGCCGTTCATCCGACGGTGTTCCACCTGATGGATCAACACGCTTGCATCGAGAACACCCTACGGGCGCGGGCCTTTACAGCGTTCGGTTATGACCCCACTGGTTGCTTTGCGCCTCAAGCAGAACACGACAACTGTGGATTCATGATCTGACGATTGATGAAACCAACACGAAATAAAGGCTGAACTATGGCATCAAAACGCGACTGGGTGGGCTACGCGAACTTGGCGGCAAACGTGGTGCAGACCGCGCAGCTTGACGGCATCAACAGCAAGATGCGTCAGATGGCGGAATTGGAACTTCAAAATGAATACCGCCAACAGCACGAGGCGGCTGTGGCAAAACACGAAGACCTGCTGCGGGAGGCGGTATTCTTCTATTCCGAGCGGCTTCGTGATCTGGAGGAAACCGCCAGCCAAAATCCAGCGGCAACCCACATCCGTACCTGCTATTTTCGGCGAACGTATGAAAACATGCCGCAGTTCAAGTCGAGCGGGTTTCGGAAGTTCGAGGACAAAGAGCGGCTGGCAAATGTACAGCGGGCTTACGATCGGATGATCCGGGAGTGCGCGAGCCGTCTGAAGCCAGACGATCTCCAAAAATGCGACCAGTGCATCGAGCACATTTTTAGCCGCGACAAACTGCTGAAACTGATCTCGGTTCAGGAACAGTTGGAGCGAGATCGCAGCTCTTTGCCGGAAAGACAAGCCGCCAAGCAAGCGGAATTGCAGAAAGTGGATGAGCAATGGCAGCAAAATGAATTCCCATTCTGGATCGGGCTTTGCTTTGTGGTAATGGCAGTGATCGTACTGGCGATCATACTCGTTCTTTCCGGTATCTCCTTCATCGAGTCCAGCGATAGCGAATTTGCCCACGCGGGAATTATCGTCACCGTGCTCGGTATTTCAGTTGGGGGTATATTGGTACTGCTGGTAAAGGCCAAATACTGGAAGTCCGAGCGGGAATTTGCGCAAAAAGTTGCCGCTCTAAAGTCTGAAATACCAGCAATGAGCCAAGCCGTTGCCTGCAAGGAAGCGGAGCTTGGCCAGCCCAGTGAGTTGTCCACGAAGTTTGGGACAGCAAAGCCTGAAGATTCCAAACAGCTGCTGCTTGAGCGCGATAATCTCTTACATGAGACGCTGGGCGATTTCGTCAAGGAGTTCGTTGAACGTGGCAGCAATCATGCTGAATTCGGTTTAGCCTGCGAAGTTGCCATCCTCAACACCAGCGCCGGTGAAATGGTCCTCGAATTCTGGCCGAACGTCGCGCCGGACCACGTCGAGAATTTCAAAAATCTCGCCAAGGAGGGCTTTTATGACGGCACCTGCTTCCACCGCGTCATCAAGGGCTTCATGATACAGGGCGGCGATCCGAACACGAAGGATGATGCCAGACAGAACCAGTGGGGCACAGGCGGCCCCGGCTATCAGATCAAGGCGGAGTTCAACGACAAGGCCCACACGCGCGGCGTCCTTTCGATGGCGCGCTCGAACAATCCTGATTCGGCCGGTAGCCAGTTTTTCATCTGCCACGGCGACTCGCGCTTCCTCGACCGCCAATACACGGCGTTCGGCAAGCTGATCAAGGGCGACGACGTGCTGGAGAAAATCGCCACCACGGCGACGGAACCCCCGGACCGGCCGGTGAAGCGCGTGAATGTTGAAAGCGTCAAAATCGTGTCCGCCGACAGCGTGAAATAACCAGCCATCCTTTTAGATTGAAAGGCAAAGATTATGTTGACGGAGGAAGCCATCGTGCAAGCACGGTATCGGCTGGTGTAATGCGCGTCTGAACAATTAAATGAAATCTAGCATGAAAACGCAGAAGTCCGCCGCTAAACAAGCGGTTCGCCCGCTGACCGTGACTACCATCAAGCGGGCCATCAAGGCGCTGCCGGACGCCAAGGTCGAACCGCTGCTCAACTGGCTGCGAAACCACTACGACGGCGACGTCTGGGACCGGCAGATGGCCGCCGACGTCGAGCGCCTTGGGGATGTCGGCTTCGGTGTCGCCCTCGGAGGCAAGCCGACCGGTGATCCTGATAACCCGCTCGATTTCGGCGAACTTCACGACATGGATGAGGTCATGGCTTGGCTAGCTGAGAAAATAAAGCGGGCAAAAAAGGCCGAGAAAATCAGCAAACGACTGGTCGAGTGGGCCGAAGTTGACAAGTTCAAGAAAGTTCAGTGCCAAAGCGTCGGTGCGCATGATGTGTTCCAGTTGCAGTTCTGGATCAGCAAGAACACGGAGTGCCGGTCGGTGGATGACATCAAGAAACACCTCGGCTACATCGCGCGCGGTGCGGGCTTCAAAATTCCCGACGACGAGTGCGTTGTGTCAATGGACGCCGATCGCGTCTGGGCTTGGTTTAAGCTGGAACCGCGCCCCAAGCCCGCGCCTGAACAGACGCCCAAGTGGCGTGGGCCATCAGCCGTCGGTAAGCCTTATAGCACAACCCCACTGCCTTGAAACTTTGCCCTGATACCCGCGAAGAGGGCAACCGGATGGCGCGGTCAGGGAGCTGACACCCCACGGGATCGACGATGGGGTTTTTCGCAATCAGGCTGCGTATGTAGGTTGTGAAGATTAACGCGAGAAACCAAAATGCTATGATAAACCAAATCGACAACGACCTGTTATCAGGCGACCCGAACACGATCCAGCGGCAGCTTGGCTGCCGGGCGGCGGAGTTCATGCGCACCGGCAAAGTTCTGGCTTCTGGCAAGCTTATGGAGCTATATGCACACCGCCGCCAGATCAAGCCCGGCAAGGCGGAAGCCAAACTCATTCTGGCTTCGATGTTGTGCGAAGATGAGTCGGGACTCAAATCGAGACGGAATGAACTGGGCTGGTTCTGGTTTCGGCACTACACATCCCAGCAGCTCGGTGACTTGCTGGCGGAATTGGCGCAGTGCAAGCACGGCTCGGTCAGCGTGCCTGCGACCACTGTCCTCGCGCACGTCCCGACGAAGAAAACTTTTACCGCCCTGCTGAAGCTCGTGACGAATGTGGATGTCGAGGTTGCCAGCGAAGCGGTCAAGGGATTGGGTCAATTCCCGGCATCCCAGTCTCTGCCGAAGCTGCGCATAATCGCAAACTACACCGGGCTGCATGGCTACGTGCGGCGGCGGGCAGTGGCCGCGATCGGAAAATTCAGGCACCCGGTCGATTTGCCGCTGCTGCGTGGGCTGGCGGCTGATCCTTCAGCAGATGTCCGGTGGGAGGCGCTCGAAGCGCTGTCCGCATATCAATGCCCGGAGGACGCGGCGATCGTGCGGAAGCTGGCCCATGACCGGGATGAGCATGTCCGGTACAGGGCCATCGCAGCCATCTGGCAATATGGGCAACCGGAAGACCGGTGCTGGTTGCTGGAGCTTGTGAATGATCCGGCTCATCCGCACCGTGCTGTCGCGGTGGAGTCGCTCGCCGAGTTCAAGAACCCTGCGGATTTACCGCTGTTCCGAAAGCTGACCGGCGACCAGCACGTCGTTGTCCGGTCAAGCGCAGCTAGCGCGCTCGGCAAATTCCAGCACCCGGCGGACGTGGAGCTGCTCAAGCGCAGGGTGCTGGGAACAAGATCAATGTCCGTTGACGCCCTGCTGGCTTACCCGGCCAACATGGTTGCCGGAGCCATCCGGGAACTGGCCGCCGTGAAGAGCAGCAGTGTTCAGATGAATCTCGCCTTTTGTCTGGGCGATTGGCGTCACCCGGATGCGCCGAAGATTCTGCGGCAGGTGGTGGCGCGGGCGCACGTGTACGACACCGACTTGAGGGCGGCAGCCGCCGCTGCGCTGGGCACGCAGGGGAAGGCCCAAGACCTCCCCTTGCTCAAGCGGATGAGCCACTGGGATATGGAGTCGGTACGCCGCGAGGCTGTGTGGGCGGTCGCCAAGTACCGCCGGATCGCCGATATCAAGTTTCTACAGGATTGCCGGTTTGATCCCACGCCAGCGGTTCGGACAGTGGCGGCCATGGCAATGGCCCGGATCATGAAGCGGGGTGATCTTGAACGGTGGCTGCACCAGAACTTCGACACCGTGAGATTTGAAACTCTGGTGGAGGTTGACTTCGCCTTGTACGCGCCGCGCTGTCTGGTCAAAACGAAGCCGCGCCTCGGAAACGAGGACGTTGGCATGGCGCTGGGCATCGTGCGCTCCCACTGCCCGGAGTGGTGAAGTGTGGCTGCCTGAGGCCGAACCGGCGCGTGTTCCAGTTGTCTCGGAAAACGGTCGTTTGATTGTATGTGCAATCCCGACGGCGACACCTGCGTGTTTCCAAAGGTTTTAATTCTCATATACCCGTCTCGTTTTTCTTTGTATACAAATCTCATCTGTGGTGTAGTATTTGAGACATGGCTACCAAATCCACCAAACGTCTCGTCGGCTACGCTCGCGTCTCGACCGGCGAACAGGAGCTTCAACTGCAACTCGACGCCCTGCGGAAAGCCGGGTGCGCGAAGGGCGACACCTTTAACGACAAGATCAGCGGATCGAAGTCCATCCGCCCCGGTCTCGACGCTTGCCTGAAGCATCTGAAGCCCGGCGACACCCTCGTCGTCTGGCGGCTTGACCGCCTCGGGCGGTCGGTTCGCCACCTCATCGACGTCGTCGAAGACCTCCGGCAACGGGGCGTCGGGTTCAAGTCGCTTTGCGACGGCGCTATCGACACCACGACGGCCAGCGGCGAACTGATCTTCCACATCTTCACGGCGCTGGCCCAGTTCGAGCGGCGGTTGATTCAGGAGCGCACCAAGGCTGGTCTGACGGCGGCGCGTGCCCGTGGCCGCCTCGGTGGGCGTCCGCCGATGGAAGTTAACGATCCGCGCATCCAGACCGCGAAGACGTTGCATGCCGACAAGCGTATGCCGATCGCAGACATCTGTCAGACGCTGAAGATTTCTAGGCCTACGTTGTACCGGTGGCTGACGGTGAAGTAGTCAGCGCTGACTCACGCGTAAACCACTACAGAGGAACGGCCACTGGCCTTCAAAACGCCCGGATGGACCGCGTCGTTTGTGGCTCATGTATCATAATCTCCACTGTCCCAAGGCTCGAAGAACGCCATGTAATTTCCGGGCTGCACTTCGACGGCCCACTCGCCATCAACTTCTTCGGGCGGGCGTGGCACCAGTCCGAACGTCGTGCCGTGCCGGTCGACCGCAAACGGCTGCACCTCAATGCGACCATACTCAACTGTCCCAAGCTCTGAGAGTCGCTGCTCGAACGCAGTGCGAGCGCGCTGCATGTCCAACGCTGCTCGCGTGCCCATGTCGTCAATCCGAGCTTCAAGAAAACATCCGCCCTCATCGAAAAGGTACAACGCGACAAACTCTCGGCCTGCGTTACCACCTACCGCCGGGACAAACGGAGTCGTGAGGAAGAACTGGCGACCGTCAGGCAGACGGCCAATGTGGCCTGCGTGCTGGTCGTCGTGCTCAATCGCAATTAGTTTGGGCTTGCTCATGGTGCGTGGGACGAGGTCTTGAACATTACGCTCATATTGAACTCTTCAAATGTGCCTGCAACTTGCTCTCTGCGGCACGAATGCGCTCCTCAATCGGTGGAACCGTGCCGGTCTCAAACAAGGTGCCGTCCTCGCGTGAAACCAAATATGGCGCATTGCCTGCGATGGCGTATCGAATCTCGCGGGTCTCGTGGTATGGCCGAGATGTCCAGAAAACAACCCAGCCAAGCGGACGCTCCTGAACGCTCACGACAATCATCTCCGGCTTGTCAGGCCAAGCCAAGTCTGGGTGATTGATGCGCTCATATACCAACAGCTCTGCTTGCTTTTGAGTAATCATGCCAAGTTGCCCGAACAATGTCACCGCAGCCAACCGGGCCAACGCCGACTCACGGTAAGAACTGCGCCAGCGGAGCGGCTAGCGCCACCGGCTGTTGTCCTCGACGGCATGATATACGTTTCGGCTCGGCTCATTCGCACTGCGATTTAAAAATGTCTCCGACAGCTACGCAAGCCTAGCAGCGCACCGGCCATGGCGAGCAAACTCAAAGCACCCGGTTCGGGAACAGGACTGCTTGAAAACTGTATGTTGTCTATAGTCCAAATATTTTGGCCGGTTGATGGCGCTGAAAAGTTCAGTTGCTCGACTTGACCTGCAAAGGTTGAAATATCAGCTCCATATAATGTGTAATCTGGGCCTGTTCCAATGGCAGAGACAGACAAGACTTGACCGCCCAGAGAAACAATAAGCGATGTGCTTCCAGCGAAAGATTGTGCTTCAAAGAGAAGTGTTTGCGATCCAACTGGGACCAATCCGGTTTGGCTGATGGTGGCGGGATAAAAGGAAAGCATGCCTTCCAGTTGGAAGCTGTAATGTCCACTGATAGCCCCATTCGTTGCTAATAGAATTGCAAAGGTTGTGCCTATAGACCCAAGATTGTATAGCATTGAACCATTGGTAGTGCCAAAGACAGCCCACCCCGGTACACCGTTTGTGATTTCAACAGCGTATGGATAGTTTGGATCACCAACGATGGGGATAATTTTTGCCGATTCAAAGTCTAGATTAACAAAACCCTGTGAATAGCCGGAACACTCTAAAGCAAGCAAGAGTATCGCAGAAGTTATAATTTTAATTGAGGTTTTTTTCATATGTTTTCTTATCGTGTTACGAACGGATCACCTACAGCCTGAAAGTATGGAGTGCGTCTGGCATTCCATGCACAAGTTCCAAAGTTTTTTCCCTCGGCCCATAATCCAAAGAATACTTGCGATAGTTCACAGCGAGCAGCAGTAGGCTCGTCAACGTGGGTCACTGCACCAATCGGCGTGCAGGAATAATTTGAACCACCAAAAGCATTGGCAGAATACCACTTGAGCCAACTGCCTTGACCAGTTGTGTAATATTCGCCGTTGAACGACTCGATTGTTTCGATTAAATACCATCCGCTGTTTGCTTGAAAGTTCATATTGAAACAATAATCACCACCACCGCCATTATAGACACCCCAGCTGCAAAATCCAGCGACACTGGTTCCTTGGATAATGCGATTGGTACTGGTGAATGGTTGGTATTCTACATTTGCCATAGGCACGCCATTGGAGGTAACCCCTTGGAGAGCCTGAAGCCCAAACGGAAGGCCTGTTGCGCCGCTAACAGTTACCCCCGAATCGTCAAAATAATAATTTGTATTCCCATAGTTGTTCATGCTGGCACTAGTGGTTGGACTGCCGAAGATATAGTTTGTACCGATGGCTGCCAGTTTGTTGATGTATCCAAGGCAATCATTTGTTCCATTCATGTTGATGCTGGTGACATATGGATTCCAGTCAACCGCCATGCCCGTAGCAAGCTGAACTTGCACACTCGGCCATTGATGCGATAAATATGCTGGATAAGGAAATATTTCCCACGGATATATGCCGGGGGTGTTCGTTTCGTTCACTCGCGATGGGATGTCTGGAAATAATATTACATATTGAGGATGCTTGGTTGGATTTGCCGCCAGCCATGCTTGGACCTGTGCAGCAAAGACGTTCGTGTATTCTGTTGGGAGGAATGTTTCAAGCGTTGTGCAGCCAATCCCCAGCACATTCGCGCCGCTGACGCCGGGACGATGGGCGAGGTAGTAGTTGAGAACGGTGGCGCTGTCCGTCGAATTGGTATTGTAAATCAGCAGCAGATCGTTCGTCACGTTGATGGCGTTGGTCACAGTCA
>CAIXBQ010000032.1 GCA_903917705.1 uncultured Verrucomicrobia subdivision 3 bacterium
GCCGGCCGCTTTGGATCTGCCTTCTGCCTTCTGCCTTCTTGCCTTCATTTTAAGCTTTGCCAACGGGAACCGGCGGGTTTAAGGTGCGCGACATGAACCCCGACCAGGACTGACCCTTTTATGAAAACTAAACTTTTCATATCTTTCGGATGGGTGGTTAGTGTTTTAATTGTCTTCTCATGGATGCTTTATGCTGCCAACGATTACGATAGCAGCATGTTGGCGGCAGTTACCGGCCAGCGAGGTGTCCAGCCATCTTATGATCGTTTCATGGCACTGGAGGCCCAGAGACTAAATGCCAAGACATTGGAGGAAGTTTCTCACATCATGGATATGATTGGAGAGGAGGCTGTCCGCATGGGCAATGTTACGAACGCCTCGGTTTCTCGGCGACAAATGAACGAGCGCGCATGGATATTATTCGGCCTTTCCACATCTGTGCCGCTTGCCTTTTTATGGTGGCCGCGTAATCCAAAAGACCGGCGCATTCTCAAATCAGCTTAAGGTTTGCATGACTGATTTTAACCCGAAACTCCTCCTCGGCCTGGCTCTCTTTGTTTTGTGTGGATGTTCCACCACTATGTGTTTCCGCTCCCGAAGTCGGCCGCAGTCAGCCCTCGCCCCGAAGCATCCTCGCGCAGTCGGGAATTTTGGCTGGACACTGGTGGCGGGCGGGAATAATGTCGCCCCATGAACCCCAACGGCACAACCGGAGCCAACCGGGACTGACCCCTTTATGACCCCTTTATGCCATTGCGTTCTTAGTCCTGTTTGGCTGTGATTTTATGAGCAATTGGGGTCCATGTCTGACGACGGAGATATCCGATGCGAGTGGGAAGCATCGGCTCATGCTGAGATATGAGGCTGCTAACGGTGGATACAACTTCGATGCTCTGGTTTGGCGAACGCAGGACGCCGGTGATTGGAAGCAACGGTTGATCATCACGCAGGATGATTTTGAGAGAGGCACTGACCGCCGGCGATGGGTGAGCGAGATTCACTCCTTCGACCCGGCCACTGGTAATGCTATCATCAAGATCGCCGAGGGAGACGTTCCGAACACCGCCAACGAAGTCCATTTCATTTATTCATGGCGAGAGTGGAGTTTGCTCAGCAACATTGAGGTTCGCATGATTCGAGTATGCGCAGACCCCTTCGAGAAGTTTTAATGAGATACTATTGGCAGCCTTAAGGGGTCAGTCCCTCTTTTTTTAACTTTCATTCAGGGCTCGACGGAGTCTTTCCCCACCACATGGCCGTCCGCAAGGACCGGCTCGCGGGGACGCTCGCCCCACCACTTGGCCCGCCGCAAGGCGCGGCTGCAAAGACCCTGTCATTCGTCTTCAATCGGGGTTATCGTCCCACCCGACCCTTACCGGATAAGTATAACCCGCGCGGTCTTAGTGTCCGGCGTTGACCAAGCGGCGGGCGAGCATGGAGGCATAGAGATTGGCGGGCAGCAGATGGCCGGCGGGATAGGTTTCCAGCCACCGGCCCTGCGGGGTCTGCACGGGCGGGTCGCTGATGGGCAGGCCAATGAGGTTGATTTCATCCGGTCCAAAGCCCTTGGGCCAATGGGACTCGGCCCGGGCGCGGATGTTCCAGAAGGTGGCCCCGGCGGCGGTGTGCAGGCCGCGGTCGCTCCCGCCGCCGCATTGGAACAGGCGGCTGCCCGCGCCGGCGTCCAGGTCGGTGAACAGATTCTCATAGGAGGCCCAGCAGTGATGGTCCATGCACAGGTTCAAGGCCCGGCCCTGCGCGAACACGCAGCCGAGGGCGCTTTGCACGGTGAGGTCGTGGACGAATTCGCGCTCGATGCTGAACCGGGTGCAGAGGCAGTCCAGCCCTTCCAGGGTGATGCCGTGGTGGCCGGTGAGGCCGGACTTGTTCCGGCGCTGCGGGTCGGCGGTCTCGCGGAGGCCCTCGATGGTGCAGAAGGCGGCGCCTTCGATGAAGGGGCCGTTGTCGCCGTTGTGGATGACGAGGTCTTTCAGCCAGCAATGGGCGGCGCTGGCGCGGATGGCGACGGGATTCCAGCCGACTTCCTTGAAATGGCCCAGGTAAGGCGTGGCGGGAAAATCAAAGGTGAGGCTGTCCACGCCCACATCGGTCACGGCGGGCCGAAAGGGCTTGAGGGTGGGATGCCATTCGGGCCGGACTTCGAAGCGCAGGCCGCGGTCGAGGGTCAGCTCGCCGCCGCTGACGGCGCGGACGCGGAAGATTTCCCGGCACTGCCAGTTTTTCAGGCCGGTGATGTTGCCGGTCTGGCCGTGGTAAAGATATTTCAACAGGCTCTTGTCGGCGGTGTCGTGGACGGTCAGGACGATTTCGTCGCCAACTTTGAATCCGGCTTGGTCCACGGTGAGCCGGTTGGCGCCGCGCGGGGCGGGGGCGCTGACGGCGACGGAATCGCGGTCGCCGACGCGGTCGCGCGGGGTATGGTCGCCGATCATGATGAGGCCGCCGGCCCAGGACCAGTCGGAGGTGGGGGTGCCGCCGTCGTTCAGCACGGGGCGCGGCTCGAGGGTCTCGAGACTCTTGGTGAACACGAGGTAGGTCTGGTCGGCCCCGGCGCCGCGCAGGACGAGGTTGGAGGCGCGGATTTCCAGGCGGTCGCTCAGGATGAAACGGCCGGGGGGAATGCGGATGACCTTGCCCTGACCGGCGGCGATGGCCTGCTTGAAGGCGGCGGTGTCGTCGGTCCGGCCGTCGCCCTTGGCGCCGTAATCGGCCACGGAGCTGCTGCCGGCGGGGAGGCGGTAGGCTTCCTCGCCGCGCCGATAGCCGGCGTAGGAGAAGTCGGGCAGGCGGCTGGCGGGCGTCCACTTTTCGCCGGCGACGCCCCAGAGCGGGGAATATTCGGCGCGGACCGGGCCGGCGAGGAGCAGGGCCAGGGCGGGAGCCACGAGATAAAGGCGGCGAAGGTTCATGAAATTATTTATTCGGTCGAGTGTCAGCCATATTGCATTGAGGGAGACGACGGGAAGGAGCCGGGGGTTTCCATTTTAATTGGGGCGTTAGCCGGAGCGGGCAGGGGAACGGCGGCTTCAATTCAATCCGGCGCAAAGAGTCATTGTCTGGTTTCGGCGGGCGGGTATATGATTTTCCGCATGAAACACCTTTTGCAGCAGCTGCTGCTGGCGGGGCTGACTCTGAACGCGGTTTCAGCCTGGAGCCAGACCAATACGGCGGTGATCCCCGTGCCGAAACTGGAATCGGACGTTTACGACTGGTACGCCCGGCACGCGGAGGTGCTGGCCCTCCAGTCGAAGCTGGATCCGGAGATCGTGCTGATCGGCGACTCCATCACGCATTTCTGGGCGGGCGAGCCGAAGGCGGGCATCGCGCGGGGCGCGGCGGCGTGGCAGACGGCGTTTGGCAATCATCGCACGCTGAACATGGGCTTCGGCTGGGACCGCACCCAGAATGTGCTGTGGCGGCTGGATCACGGCGAGTTCGACGGCCTGCACCCGCGGGTGGTCGTCATCCACATCGGCACCAATAACACCAGCGAGACCCGCAACGCCCGGAAGAACACGCCGGACGAGATCGCCGCCGGCGTCCAGGCCGTCTGCGACCGCATCCGCAAAAAATCGCCCGCCACCAAAATCATTCTCATGGCCATCTTTCCGCGCGAGCAGAGCCCGGAATCGCCGCGCCGTCATCTCATCAACGAAACCAACCTGCGCCTGGCGAAAATGACCGGCGTGACCTATCTCGATCTCGGGCCGAAATTGCTTTCACCCGACGGCACGCTCGCGCGCGAGATGATGGGGGACTTTTGTCATCCGACCGCGAAGGGTTACCAGGTCTGGGCCGACGCGCTGGCGCCGGTGCTGCAAGCGGCGCTGAAGGCGGATTGAAATTCCGTCGGGCCGGCGGGCGGCGGCGGGGAGCGGTTCGCGTGGAAAAGACTTCATTTGGGCGCGGCGGTCGGGTTATGCTGTGCGGACATGAAGTGGACACAAACTCTGGTTCCGACCCTGCGCGAAGCTCCCAATGATGCGGAGATCGTCTCGCACAAACTTTTGCTCCGCGCCGGCCTCATCCGCAAGCTGGCCGGGGGCGTTTATACTTTCCTGCCGCTCGGCCTGCGCGCGCTGCGCAAGGTGGAGCAGATCATCCGGGAAGAGATGGACCGCGCCGGGGCGGTGGAGGTTTTGATGCCGGCGCTCCAGCCGCCGGAGATCTGGCAGCAGAGCGGCCGCTATGAGACCGCGAGCAACGTGCTGTTCAAATTGAAGGACAGCGGCGGCCGCGAATGGCTGCTGAGCCCCACGGCGGAGGAGGTCATCACCACGCTGGCGGCCAACGAGATCAATTCCTACCGCCAGCTGCCGAAGAATTTTTACCAGATCAGCCTCAAGTTCCGCGACGAGATCCGCCCGCGCTTCGGCCTGATGCGCGCGAAGGAATTCATCATGAAGGACGCGTACTCCTTTGACACGACGGACGAGAACGCGATGGCGAGCTACCGGAAGATGTATGAGGCCTACACGCGCATCTTCGCGCGGTGCGGCCTGAAGGCGTTTCCGGTGGAGGCGGACACGGGGGTGATCGGCGGCAATTATTCGCACGAATTCATGGTGCCGGCGGAGACGGGCGAGAACGAAGTGGCGTTCTGCGAGGCGTGCGGCTACGCGGCGAACATCGAGAAGGCGACCAGCGGCATCCCCAAGACGGCGGCGCGCGACGCCGGCGCGGCGGCGGAGAAGTTCGCAACGCCGGGCGTGGTGACGATCGAGGCGCTGAGCAAGGAGCCGTACAAGGTGCCCGCCAACCGGCAGATCAAGACGCTGATTTATATCGCGGACAGCCAGCCCATCATCATTTTGATCCGGGGCGACGACCAGTTGAACGAGACGAAGTTGCTCGCGAAGACCGGCGCGGTGGCGGCGCGGCCGGCGACGGCCGAGGAGATAGTGCCGCTGCTCGGCGCGAAGCCCGGCAGCCTGGGCGCGGTCGTGAATGTGCCGGCGCCGGTGCCGGTGTATGCCGACGAGCGGCTGCGCGGCGCGAATGACATGACCACGGGCGCGAACGAGGACGGATTCCATTTGAAGAGCGTCTCCATCGAGCGCGACATCAGGGTGACGGCGTGGTTCGACCTGCGCACGGTCGGCGCCGGCGAGCCGTGCGGCAAGTGCGGCAAGGCGTTGAAAATCCGCCGCGCCATCGAAGTGGGCCACGTGTTCAAGCTGGGCACGAAATACAGCGAGAAGCTGAACGCGACCTTCCTGGACGTGGACGGCACCCGCAAGCCGTGCGTGATGGGCTGCTACGGCATCGGCGCGACCCGGACGCTGCAGGCGATCATCGAGCAGGGGAACGACAAGGACGGCGTGGTCTGGCCGTGGAGCGTGGCGCCGTACCAGGTGTGCATCACGCCGCTGGCCGTGGCGCCGGAGAGCCCGGCGATGCAGCTCGCGGAAAAGATTTATGCGGTGCTGCCGGAACGGTTCAAGCAGGCGACGGGCCAGCCGATGGACGTGATGCTCGACGACCGCGACGAGCGGCCGGGCGTGAAATTCAAGGACGCGGACCTGGTGGGCTTTCCGTTCCGCATTTCCATCGGCGAAAAATCGCTGGCCAAGGGCGAGGTGGAGATCAAGCCGCGCACGGGCCCGGTGGAGTTCGTGAAAATTGACGACGACCTGAAGAATGTCTGCGATTACTTCCTGGCGAAAATGACCGAGGCCGCGCTGGCGGGGAAGCAGCCCTAGGCGGCTTTACGGTCCAGGCATTCGCGGACGTAACGGGTGAGGTCGGCGTAGGAATAGGGCTTGGCCAGAAACCGCGCCCCGGTGCGCGCGAGATAATCCGGGCTGACCACGTCATCGGAATAGCCGCTGGTGAACACCACGCGCAGGGCGGGCCGCTCGGCCAGCATCTTGTCGGCGAGTTCCAGGCCGGAAATGCCCTCGGGCATCTTCATGTCGGTCAGGAGCAGGTCGATTTCCGTCCGGTGCTGACCCCAAACTTGCAGGGCCTCGCGGCCGGAGGCGGCCTCCAGCACGCGATAGCCGCAGTCGGCGAGGAATTCCCGCGCCATCTCGCGCAAAACGGTTTCATCCTCGACCACCAGCACGGTTTCCGTGCCGCCGGACACGGGCGGGGGAACAGCCGCGGCCGCTGCCTCGACCACCGGCAGCGGCTCGTCGCTGGCCGGGAAGAAGATCGCGAACCGGGTGCCCCGGCCGGGCTCGCTGGCGACCTCGATCCAGCCGGCGTGCTGCTTGACAATGCCGAACACGGTCGCGAGGCCGAGGCCGGTGCCTTTGCCAACCTCCTTGGTCGTGAAGAACGGCTCGAAAATCCGGGCGCGCACGCTGTCGCTCATGCCGCAGCCGGTGTCGGTCACCTGCAGCCGCACGAACCGGCCCGGCCGCGCGTCGGGATGGCCGGCGAGATAATCGTGCCCGGCGCAAAACTCATCCAGGGTGATGGTCAGGGTGCCGCCGCCGGCCATGGCGTCCTGGGCGTTGACGGCGAGGTTCAGCAGCACCTGCTCGATCATGCCGGGATCGCCGTAGATGTTGGGTAATTCCGCCGGCAGCGCCGGCGCGTGAAATTGCAGGGAGATGGTTTCGCCGAGCAGGCGGCAGAGCATCTTGTTCAGGTTGCCGACCACCTGGCGCAGGTCGAGCGGGCGCGGCTGCATGACGTTCTTGCGGGTGAACATGAGCAGCTGCCGCGTCAGGCCGGCGGCGCGTTCGGCCGCGCCATGGACGGCCAGCACGGAATCCTGCACGGCGGGCGCGAGCTGGGGGTCGGCCAGCAGCCGGCTCGAATGGCCCTGGATGATGGTGAGCATGTTGTTGAAATCATGCGCCACCCCCGCCGCGAGCTGGCCGATGGATTCCATTTTTTGCGATTGGCGGAGCTGCTCCTCCAGATTCAACCGGCCGGTCAGCTCCTCGCCGTAGCAATGCACCACGTCGCCGGTCGTCGCGGGGTGCAGCGTCCACGCAAACGTCCGGTCGCCGATGCGCGTCTCCAGGTCCGATTTGCTCCGGCCGGTCTGCAGGCAGCTGGCGGCGATCTCGCCAAAGTTTTCCGGCAGGATTTCCTGCGGATGCGTCTTGCCGACCGCCAGCGCGAGCTCCTGCGCGGCGGCGTTGAAATAATTCACCGCGCCGCTGGCGTCGAGCTCGAGCGTGGGATTGGGGTTCTCCTTCACGAACGCGGCGAGCTTCTGCATCGCCAGCTCGGCGCGCTTGCGCTCCGCCGCCATGCCGATGGTGTTGGCGGCGGCGAGCAGGAACTGGATCTCCTCGGAGGTGAACAGGCGCGGCTGCGCGGAAAATACGGCCAGCACGCCGAACGGTTTGCCCCGCGTGGGAATGGCCGCGGTCACGCCGCTGACCACGCCGTGCTCCGTCAGGAGCGGATGCGGCTTGAACCGCTGGTCGCCGGCCACGTCCGGCACCACGGCCACTTCGCCGGTGTCGGCGCTGAAGCCGGGCTGCGAATCCTGCTCATCGAAGGCGATGGCTTGGCCGACCACGCCCGACTTCCAACCGGTGCCGGCAAGCATCAGCAGGCGCCCGTCGGGCACGCGCTGGAAGACGGCGGAGTATTCCAGCGACAGCATCTGCCCGGCGAGCATCGCGCCCTGCTCGAACAGCGTGTTGAGATCGTCATTGGTCAGCGCGCACTGGCCGAGCGCGGCGACGATGGTTTGCTGCTGCGCCTGGTCGCGGAGTTTCCGGTCGGCGAGGTCCCGCTCATTTTCCCGCTGCTGGAGCGAGGCTGCCAGCTGGTCGAATTTTTCCGCGAGCAGGCCGAGTTCGCCCTCGGCCTCCTTGAGTCCGGTGCGCGCCTGCAGATCGCCGCCGGCCAGCTGTTTGACCGCCCGGGTCAGCGCCCGCACCTGGCGCAGGATGAAATGTTCCCCGCCGTACCAGGCGGCGACCAGCGCCAGCAGGCCGACGACCAGGCTGGACCATGGCACGTTCGACGCATACTGCCGCATCCAGGCCGGCGCGTAAGCCCAGAACCAGTCCTGATTGAGAATGAAGGTGAGCACCAGCGCCGGCGAGATCCACAGAAATACGCTCGCCACCAGCTGCATGCGCAGGCTGGAGAACAATTTGATGAGTTTGTGGGTCGGTCTGATGGGCAAAGTATAAAGAAGAATCCGGCCGACGGAAACAATTCAGTTTTCGTCCGCCACGGCCGCCGCCCGCCCGCGCGGCAGCCGGCCCAGATGAAAGATGAGGAAGCCGTGCAGCCACTGCCGCAGCTCCGCGTTTTGCGCGGCGGACAATTTCAGCCGCGCGCCATCATTCCAGCCGCCCGCCAGAAAGCTTTGGACGATCTTCTTCGCGCCGGGCGTCAGGCGGGTCTCCGCGGAGTCCGGTTCCAGCCCGAGTTCGCGGAGCAGCTTCAATTCCAGCGCGAAAACGTTCTGCGGCTGCGGCGGCTCATCGCAGAGCAGTTTCAAAAAGCCCTGCACCAGACCGAACACCTCCGGCAGGGGCGATTCCGTCTCCGTCGCCTGCTCGATGAACGCGGCGGCGTAGGCGGCCTGCTGCAATTTCGCCATGTCCTCGCGGATCGCGCCGTGCAGCTCGCGCAATTTCACCTCGCGCAAATGATGCAGGTCCGAGCTGCGGCTGCGCTGGAAGGAGAAGTCAGCGGCGTAAAACAAATCCAGCTTGCCCGCAAACGGCGATTTGGCCCGGCGCGCGCCCTTGGCCACGGTGGCGACGCGGCCCAGATGCGGCGTGAGCCAATGGACGATGAGGCTCGTCTCGGTGAGGGGGCGCGTCCGCATCACGATGCCGTTGGCGGATTCGGTTGTCATGGCGGCGAAGTTCGGGGCCGGAAGCTGTAGGCTAGCATGCCGTTCAAGCGCATCGGACGGTTATTCATGCTTACTCTATTCGCCTATTTTTTTCGGCGGCAGCGGCGGCAATTGTTCCGGCGAAATCGATCCGAGGCTGACGATGTATTTGATGCCGTCGGCCACGCTCATGTCGAGCTTCGTCACTTTGTCCTCCGGCACCAGCACGAGAAAACCGGAGGTCGGGTTGGGCGTGGTGGGGATGAAGACGCTGACGACCTGCTCCTTCGTCTTTTGCTGCACCTCGGCCCGCTGCTCGCTGGTGAGGAAGCCGACGGAATACATCCCTTCGCGCGGAAACTCCACCAGCACGACGGTCTTGAACGAGTTCTTATTGCCGGAGAACGCCTCGTTCACCTGCTTGATCGCGCCGTAAAACTTGTTCATCAGCGGCACGTTCATCATCGCCGTGTCCAGCCACTCGATCATGCGCTTGCCGATGTAATAGCGCGCCAGCACGCCGACGGTGGAAATCAATATGACCGCCAGCAGCAGCGCCAGCAGGCTCCAGTACCAGTACATCGGGCCGGACTGGCCATTCTCGTAAACCTCTTTCGGGTCGAGCAGGAACTTGAGGAAAAAAAGCAGCGTGTCCGTGAAGCTGGAGATCGTTCCGAACAGCCATTTGACCACCGCAATCGTCAGCAGCGCCGGCAGCGCGACCGCCAGGCCGGTGAGGAAGCTCGCCCGCCACCGCGCAAAAATTGTTCTTCTCATGGGACGAGTTTAACCGCGCGGGAAAGTTGCGCGAGCGAAAATCGTTTTGCCAGCCGCCGCACCAGCCGGTTTTCCGCGCGCTTCATTTCGCGCCGCCGGCCCGGTTCCAGATCGTCGTGGCCCAGCAGATGGAGGACGCCGTGGACGACATAGCGCACCACTTCCGCCTGCCAGCTTGCGCCGAACTGCCTGGCTTGCTTTACCGCGTCGTCCACGCAGATGAAGAGCTCGCCATGGACGGTTTGCGGATGCCCGCCTTCCGAATGGTCAAAGGTGATGACATCCGTGGAGCCTACATGTTGGAGAAACTGCCAATTCACGCGCGCCATTTCCCGGGCGCCGACGAGTGCGATGCCGAGTTCGGCGTTTTCAATGCCGAGTTCTTCCATCAGCGCGGCGGTAATCAACTTAAGGCTGCGACCGTTGATGTTTTTTGTGCGCTGACGGTTGCTGACAATAATGGTTGAATCATTCGAGCGCTTCCCTGAGCCGGCTGATGCGGCAACCGGCGTAACGGGACGGCGGGGTGGCAGGTTCGCGCCCATGTCTTCTTATTCCGGCTTCGCCTGGCCGCGATGCTCTTCGTAGGCGGCGATGATGCGCTGCACGAGCGGGTGCCGCACCACGTCCCGCTTGGAAAATTCCAGGATGGCGATGCCTTCCGTGTGCTTCAGCGCACGGTGCGCCTCGGCGAGGCCGGAATGTTTGTGCGGCGGCAGATCAATCTGCGTCTCGTCGCCGGTGATGACGGCCTTGGAGCCGTGGCCGAGGCGCGTGAGGAACATCAACATTTGCTCCGCGGTGGAATTTTGCGCCTCATCCAGGATGATGAACGCGCCGTTCAACGTCCGGCCGCGCATATAGGCCAGCGGCGCGATCTCGATGGTGGCGCGCTCCATGTGCTTGGCGATCTCGTCGGCGGGAAGCATGTCATGCAGCGCGTCATGGAGCGGCCGCAGATAGGGCGTGATCTTTTCATACAGGTCGCCGGGCAAAAACCCCAGCGCCTCGCCCGCTTCGACGGCCGGGCGGGTTAAAATGATCCGGGAAACGGCGCCTTCGCGCAGCGCCGCGAGCCCCATCGCCACGGCCAGATACGTTTTGCCCGTGCCGGCCGGCCCGATGCCGAAGGTGATGTCGTGTTTGCGGATGGCGTCGAGATATTTCTTCTGCCCGACGGTCTTGGCGGTCACGGCCGGCTTACGCTCGTGCGTGGTCACGCGGTCGCTCACCATGTCTTTCAGCGTGGTCGCGCCTTCATGTTTCACCACGTTGAGGGCGTGGGTGAACTCGCGGTTCTTCACCGGCGAACCGGCCTGCAGCAGGTTTTGCAGCGAGGCGAAAAGCTGTTTCGCGCGCTCGATGCCGTCCGCCGCGCCGTCGAGCTTGATCCAGCCTTCGCGCGCCGTCGCCTTCACGCCCAGCTCGGTTTCCAGCGCCTGCAGATTGCGCGGCTCATGGTTGAAGAGCTGCTGCGCAAACCGCGCGTTTTCAAAATGGAGGGTTTCAGTGGCCACAATAGTTATTCGATTCGGCCACAGATTTTCACAGATGAAACCCGGATGCAATGTTTGTCGGCGGCCGACGGCGGGGGGCTGCGGAAACACTTTTACAGGCGGGGACTTGTTTGTTAGGCTGGCGGCATTATGACACTCGACGACATCCTATTGGAAGCGGAAGAGAAGATGATCAAGACCGAGCAGGTGCTGGTGAATGACTTCGCCGGGGTTCGCACCGGCAAGGCCTCCACCGGGCTGGTCGAGAACATCGTGGCGGAGGTTTACGGCTCGCCCATGCGCATCCGCGAGCTCGCCAACATCAGCACGCCGGAGCCCCGCATGCTGGTGATCCAGCCCTGGGACGTGGGCGCGGTCCAGGCGATTGAGAAGGCCATCCAGAAGGCGAACATCGGCCTCTCCCCGGTCGTGCAGGGCAAGCTGATCCGCGTGTCGTTCCCCGAACTCAGCACCGAGCGCCGCCAGGAATTCGTCAAGCTCATCAAGAAGATGTCCGAGGACGCCCGCGTTTCCGTCCGGCACGTCCGCCGCGATGCGATGGACCTGCTGAAGAAGCACGGCCACGACAGCGGCATCACCGAGGACGAGGAAAAGCAGGCCGAGAAAGATTTGCAGAAGCTCACCAACGACTACATCGCCAAGGTGGACGCGCATGTGGTGAGCAAGGAAAAAGAAATCATGACCGTGTGAGCGGGGCGGATTGGCGTTGTCGCCCGTCCCCGCCGGTCGCCCGCAGATGATTCCGCCGCCCGCGCCTTAGTGGGTCGTCAGATTGGTCGTGGACGGATCGAAGCGGATCACCATTTCATCCGGCTTGGCGTAGCCGAGCTTTTCGCGGACCAGCCGCTCGACGGTTTTCGGGTCATTGCGCAGCGCGTCGATTTGCGCGTGGAGCTGCTGGTATTGATCCTCCTGCTTTTTCTGTTCCGCCTCCAGCCGGTCTAATTCCCGGCGCATCCGCTCGTTCTTTTGGATGACCGGCAGGTAGGACCAGCCGATCAGGAGCAGGATCGCGATGGCCACCAGCACGACCACCGCCTGCGTCAGCTTGTTCCAGATGCCAAGATCAACATTCACCCGCGCAGTAAACCATTTGCCGCCCGCCGGTGAAAGCGGATTTTGTTGCCAACTGCGCGATTGGGTTTTAAAGTCTTCCGGCGGATGATCAAGGCATTCTTTTTGTTGTTCGAACCGGCTGTGACGTGGGATCGCATCGCCCTGGCGCGGCGGGGCATCTTCTTTATCCTCGTGACTTATCTGATTCCCACGCTGCTGCTCGTCGGTTTGGCGGAAAGCTGGGGGCTCGCGACCTATGGCAAATGGCAGCCGCACTACCAGAAGATCCGCGATTTCCACCTGCCCGCGCATCAGAGCGACATCCTGAACTTCGCCATCGCCCAGTTTGTCCTCGCGATCGCCACGGTCTTCATTGCCGCGCTGCTCATCAAGATCATCAGCGGCACCTTCCGCGAAGAGCACAATTACCGGCAGGCCTTCGCCACCGTGGCCTATTCCCTCAGCCCGCTGTTCCTCCTGCGCCTGCTGGATGTTTTGCCCATGGTCAATCCGTGGATGACCTGGACCTTCGGGATCATCCTGGCCATCTGGGTTTTTTATCAGGGGCTCGTGCGGGTGATGCTGCCCGATCCTACGCACGCCTTTGGCCTGTATCTATCGGGCCTCATCGTGCTGGTGCTGACCACGGGCGTTGCGCGTTTGTTCACGGCGATGTATATTTTGGGGTCGATGGAATTTCAACATTCCTGGCTGTCCAACAAGCTGGGCCAATGGCTCGGCCACTAATCCTTTTCCCACCGCATGCCCGACTCCGTTGAACGCGAACTCCTCGCCGCCCTGGTGCAGCTGGCCGAAACCGTCCGCACCCTGGCCGCTGCCAGTCCCAAGCCGGGCCTGTTGCCGCTGTTTGAGCAGATAGACCGGCTCGCTTCGCAGCTTCCGCGCGGCACGGACCCCGTCCTGCTGCATTATCTCCACAAAAAGAGTTACGAGAAGGCGCGGCTCTTTTTGCAGGGACGCGAAGCCGAGAATCAGGCCGGCAATTGCCGTCACCTGTAAGTCCCACCGCCCGCTTACTCGCCGGAAATCGGCCGCCGCTAAGCTTTTCTGCCCGCCGATAATTTGCGAATCGCCGTTTCCAAGGCCCAGCCCAGCAGGATGCCCACCGCATAGGCCGCGATATTTCTCCAGGAGAACACGCTGCCGAGCACCAGCCGTCCGGCCAAAGTATGGCGCACCGATTCCAGCCACGGCGCCCGATACCATTTGGAAAATTCCACGCCGGCGGAAATCACCAGCGCCGCCAGCGCGACCGATCGCGAACGCCAGCGCGGCCGCAGCAGCCCGATGCCGCCGAACACCATCAGCGCCCACAGCGCGTCCCCCGGATATTTCCCCAGCGCGGACGGCAGCAGTCCCGGGCAGCGGCGCGACAGGAGCCCCAGCCCGATCACCACGGCGATGGCGACGGCGTAACAGTATCGGTTGCGTTTCATCTCGAAAAATATCCCGCCCGGCCGCGCCAGCTTAACTTGCCATTTTCATCCTTCAACCTGTAACTTCATCCCATGCTCGACGACACCATTGCCGCCATCGCCACGCCGCTCGGAGAGGGCGGGCTGGCCGTGCTACGCCTCAGCGGCCCGCAGGCCTTTGCCGTGGCGGACCGCTGTTTCGAGCCCGTCGGGAGAAATTCCTTCAAGCCCTCCACCTCCGCCACGCACACGATCCAATTCGGCCGCATCGTCCGGGACGGGCGCGTCATCGATGAAGTTCTCCTCGCCGTCCTGCGCGCCCCGCGCACCTTCACGCGCGAGGATACCGTTGAGATTTCCTGCCATGGCGGCCTGCTGCCCGCCAAGCTCGTGCTGGATGCGCTACTGGCCGCCGGCGCGCGGCTCGCCGAGCCCGGCGAATTCACCAAGCGCGCCTTCCTCAACGGCCGCCTGGACCTCGCGCAGGCCGAAGCCGTGGCCGACCTCATCCATGCCCGCACCGAACTCGCCCTCGCCGCCGCCAACGAGCAGCTCGCCGGCGCGCTGTCCCGCAGCATCAACCACCTCCGCGACGACCTCATGCAAGTCCTCGCCCATGTCGAGGCGCACATCGACTTTCCCGACGAGGATATCGCCCCCGACACCAAACATGATTTGCTCACGCGCATGGAAAAAGACATCGCCTTCATCGACGAACTCCTGCGCACCGCCGATGAAGGCCAGCTCCTGCGGCGCGGCATCCGGGCCGCCATCGTGGGCCGCCCCAACGCCGGCAAATCCAGCCTGCTCAACCAATTGCTCGGCCGCGACCGCGCCATCGTCTCCCATATCGCCGGCACCACGCGCGATACCATCGAGGAAACCGCCAATATCCGCGGCCTGCCCGTCGTCTTCATCGACACCGCCGGCCTGCGCGAGGCGCGCGACGAGATTGAAGCCGAGGGCATCCGCCGCAGCCGCGAATCCCTCGCCCAGGCCGAGCTTATCCTGCACGTGCTCGACGCCGGCGAACCCCTCACGCCCGAGGACGAAGCCTATTTCGCCGGGTTCACCGGCAAAAAGCGCATCATCGTCCGCAACAAAACCGATCTGCCCGTCAAGCTCACCCTGACTCTGGGCAATGTCAGCCTGACGCCCGCGCCCGGCGGCAGCGCCAACGCCGGAGCTGGCGCCGCGCCCGTCGTGGACGTCTCCTGTTTGAGCGGGCAGGGGATGGAAACCCTCAAGGACGCCATCAAACAGCTCGTCTGGGCCGGCGAAATCAAGGCCGAGATGCTGCAGGTGGCCATCAACTCGCGGCATCAGGACGCCCTGAACCGCGCCCGCGCCAGTCTGCGCCTCGCGGCCGACGCCCTGCGCGCCGATGTCACCCTGGAACTCGTCGCCATGGACCTGCGCCTCGGCACCAACGCCGTGGGCGAAGTCGTGGGCAAGACCACCACCGAGGATTTGCTCGATTCCATCTTCAGCGCCTTCTGCATCGGCAAATAACCCATCAACCCCGCGCCGTTTTTTCTGTGGCGGCGGTCTATGACCGCCGAAATGCGATAACTTATCTCCTAACCCGCGGCGGTCATAGACCGCCGCCACAGGCACAAAAGGAATTTGCCGCGAACTTTCTTCAAAGCGCGGACTAAGTGGGCCAAACCGGCGGAACTTACCCTCGTCCCGCCCAAGCGGGCATATCGACAGCGTGAGGGGCTTGAAAACTAATGCAGCATATAATCTTTTCAATGCCCTGAATGCTCTGTTGAAAACATCCGTGACTGCATTGGATCGCCTAACGGCGGAGGGTGTAAGCCAGCACTTTGAAGGCGGCTTCGGCCAGCAGTTGGCTCGGTTTGCGGGAGGTCAGGGTTGAACCCATCGTCCGTTTCAGCCC
>CAIXBQ010000033.1 GCA_903917705.1 uncultured Verrucomicrobia subdivision 3 bacterium
AAAGGGTAAACGTAATTTGAGAAATGGTTTACCTTTTTTCAGAAAACGTTTACTAAATTTTGAAAAAGGTTTACCAAATTTCAAAAAGGGTAAACGTTATTTCAGAAAACGTTTACCTTTTTTCGGAAAAGGATTTGGCCGGAAACAAAAATGTGAACTAAATCGTTGAGATTGAGCTTGGATTGTCCCGCCATGGGACATTTTGAAGCTTTTTAGACCGGGTATGGCCCAAACACCATTGCCAGCCGGAACGGGCTGACCCGGCGAGAGGTGGGGTCCAACGATTGGCCGGTCCTCAAACCGGCGTTTCCGCGTCAAGCGGCCACGCCGCCGGCAATGTAGCGCTCCATCTGCTCAATCTCCGCGCCTTGGGTGGAAATGATCCAATTGACGAGGTCGCCGATGGAGACGATGCCGATGGCCTGGCCATTGGCGACCACGGGCAGATGCCGCACGCGGTTTTCCGTCATCCGCCGCATGCAATCCTCCACGGTGTCGGCGGGGGTGACGGTCACCACGTCGGCGGCGATGACCTCGCGCACGCGGGTGTCGCGGGAGGATTTGCCCTGCAGGGCGATCTTGCGGGTGTAATCGCGCTCGGTGAAGATGCCCCGCAGCCGGCCGTCGGCCAGCACCAGCAGGGCGCCGATGTTCTTGGCGGCCATCAGGCCGATGGCGTCGAACACGGTGGTCTCCGGCCCGACGCTCCAGAGGGCGGGCGACTTGTAGTGCAGCAGGGAGCTGATGGGGTAACTTGTTTTCATAGGCTTGCTGCTCTTATCGGCCCGTTTGGAAAACAATTCAAGTAAATAATGCGGATCATTACCGTGAATTTGCTTCCCCGCGGCGCGGGCGCGTGCGAAAATACGGATATGTCTACAATCCTTGATACGCTGCCCACCGTCCTGCTCCGGCCCGGCGAGGCCGACCGCATTGTCGCCGGCCATCCGTGGATCTATAACAACGAAGTGCTCCGCCTGACCACGCCCGCGGCCGATGGCGACCTGGTGCAGGTCAAGGATCACCGCCAGCGCCTGCTGGGCACGGGCTTTTACAATTCGCGGTCCAAAATCAATGTCCGCCTGCTCGCGCTGGACCGGATCACGCCCAATGAGGCGTTCTTTGAGGAGCGCATCCGGGCCGCCCTCGCCGTCCGCCAGCGCCATCTGCCGGGCGCGACGTCCTTCCGCGTGGTCAACGCGGAGAGCGATTTCCTGAGCGGCCTGATCGTGGACAAATACGAGGATGTGCTGGTGGTGCAGATCTCCTCGCTGGGCATGGACAAGCGCAAGGCGAACATCGTGGCGGCGCTGCAGACGATTTTTTCGCCGCGCGCCATCGCGGAGCGCAGCGATGTGGCCTCGCGCAAGTTCGAGGGGTTGGCGGAATCCAACGGGGTCCTGTTCGGCGAGGTCAACGGCCCGATCAGCGTGGGCCTGAACGGCATCAAGTTCGAGACGGACCTGGTGGCCGGCCACAAGACGGGCATGTATCTCGATCAGCAGGCGAATTACCAGGCGGTTTCCCGGTTCGCCAAGGGCGGGCAGGTGCTCGACTGCTTCAGTTTTCTCGGCGGGTTCGGCCTGCACGCGGCGCGCGCGGGCGCGGCGCACGTCCACCTGCTCGACCAGAGCGCGGACGCCATCGCCGCCTCGGAACGCAACGCCAAGGCGAACGGCCTGGCGGAGCAGTGCTCGTTTGAAACGATCAATGTCTTTGACTGGCTGAAGGCCAACACCGCCGTGAAGCCGCATGAGCGCGTCATCCCGCGGTTCGACCTGATCATCCTCGACCCGCCGTCGTTCACGCGCAACCGGGCCTCGGTGCCGGACGCCTTGCGCGGCTACAAGGAGATTCATCTCCGCGCGCTGAAGCTGCTGAAGGCGGGCGGCACGCTGGCGACGTTCTGCTGTTCGCATCACGTCAACACGGAATTGTTCCAGGACACGCTGCTGTCGGCGGCGTATGACACGCGCCACATCCTGCGCCGCGTGGCCACCTACGCGCAATCGCCGGACCATCCGATCATCCCGATGATCCCCGAGACGGAATACCTGAAGGGCTTCGCGTTTGAGAAGGTAAGGTGAGGCGGAGTTGAAAGTTGCTGGTTGAAAGTGGCAGGTTGTCGCAAGCAGACCTGAAACTAAGACTTTCAGCTTTTAACCTGCAACAGATTCCGCTGCCAGTTCATCAGCTCCGGCGCATATTTATCCCAGTCGCGCGCGAGGTCGCCCATGACGGATTTGGGCGCGATGAGGGTGGGGTCGATCTGCAGTTCGTGGGCATGGCGGTCGCGCACGCGTTCGAGTTCGCGGAACCGGCGGAACTCCGCCTCGGTCGGACGCTGGGAACGATGCTTGATGAGCTGGGGAAATTGCTCCGGCGGCACGGCCTGCGCGGTGCGGACGGCTTGCAGGAGGGTTTCCCTCCGGCGCGGATGCATCCGGGGCGGAATCATCGGCTCGAACGGCTGTTGTTCGGCCACCGCCACGGAGATCGCGATCATGGTCTCGTGGGATAAAACGAAGAAGGGCGGGCGGCTGGCGGCCATGGCCTCGCGCTCACGCCAGCGCCAGAGTTCGCGGAGGACGGCGAGCGGGGCGCGGTCCAGAAAGGTGCTGCCCTTGATGCGCCAGACGGTTTCCTCATCCACCACCACGGGCCGCGAACAATCCGAGATGAGCCGCGCGCAGGATTCCTCGTGCCAGGCCAGGCGGCCTTTGGCGATAAGCTCGGCGCGCATCTTTTCCTCCAGGGTCTTGAGGAAGCGCGTGTCGTTGCGGGCGTAAACCTCCATGCGCGGCGTGAGCGGCCGCTGCGCCCAGTCGGCTTTCTGCGGGCCCTTGTCCAGCTTCACCCCCAGGAACTTCTCCACCAGCGCGCCCAGGCCGAACTGCCGTTCGCCCAGCAGGCGCGCGGCGATCATCGTGTCGAAAATCACAGAGGGCGTGAACGCGTGATGCTTGAGCAGCAGCCGCAGATCATAGTCGGCGGCGTGGAAAATCAGTTCGCGCCCGGCCAGCGCGTCGAGGAAGGGGTTGATATCAATGCCCGCGAGCGGGTCCACCAGGCGGTCGCCGGCGGCGGTGCTGATCTGGATGAGGCAGACTTTTTCCGGATAGGCGTGGAGGCTGTCGGCCTCCGTGTCAATCGCGAGCCACGCGGCGGACTGGATGACGGGCAGGAAACCAGCGAGCTTTTCTTGGGTGTCAATCACGGCCAGCCATTGTGCCGGAAGCGGGCGCATTTGAAAAGTATTCCCGCACGGCACCCAAATTTGACCGCCCGCCCGCTTGTCAAATCCCGGGCTCTGGTTTATTGTCGCCGGATGTCGTTGCTCAAATATCTGGTGCTGGCCGCGCTGGCCGGTGGCGGCGTGTCCGCCGCCCTGGCCGACACCCTTCAGCTCAAGGATGCCGCCGCCGTCACGGGGAAGATCCTCGCGGAGAAGCCGGACGCGCTCGTCGTGGACCTGGGCTACACCGTGCTGGTGATTCCGCGCAATGCCATCACGGGGGTCACGAAGGCCGGCACTGCGGCCACGACCGCGGCAACCGCCGCGCCCGCCGCCGGACAGTTTTATGCCGCGAACACCAAACCCGCCATCGCCGGCGACATCAGCACGCTGGTCAAGCAGATCGGCGAAGCCGTGGTGCAGGTCCGGACGCCAGGCGGGCTGGGCTCCGGCTTCTTCCTGAATGAGGACGGCTATCTCATCACCAATTTCCACGTCATCGAGGGCGAGACAGAAATCTCCGTGGAAGTGTACCAGCAGAAGAACGGGCAGCTGGACCGCGAGACCTACAAGCAGGTGAAGATCATCGCCATCAATAAATTTCACGACCTCGCGCTGCTGCACATCGAGGACAAGGGCGCGCCGAAGTTCAAGGCCGTCTCGCTCGGCAGCGCGGATGCGCTGAGCGTGGGCGAGGGCGTTTTCGCCATCGGCAGCCCGATGGGCCTGGAACGCACCGTGACGCAGGGCATTCTGAGCACCAAGACGCGCCAGCTGGAGGGGGAACTTTATTTGCAGACCAGCACCCAGATCAATCCCGGCAACAGCGGCGGCCCGCTCTTCAACCTGGCCGGCGAGGTCGTGGGCGTGACCAACATGAAGCTCACCTCGGGCGAGGGCCTCGGCTTTGCGATCCCGGTGGAGCTGGTGAAAAGTTTTCTCGACCACCGCGACGCCTTCGCCTATTCCACGGATAATCCGAACAATCCGTTCCGCTATCTCGAGCCGCCCAGCCGGACAAAAGCCAGTCCGGTGAAGGAATGATTGGCGGCCCGCTTTTTCCAACATAATCCCCCATTCATCATGACCACAAAACTCCTGCGCCTCGGCGCCGCCACCCTGTTCCTGACCGGCACCACCCTGCTCCGCGCCGCCATTGCGCCCGCGGAGAATCTTCTGCCGGCGGACACCCTCGCCTTCTTCACCGTGCCGGATTGCGCCGCGCTGCGCACCACCGCCAAGTCCTCGCCGCAGATGATGCTGTGGAATGATCCGGCCATGAAGCCGTTTCACGACAAGTTCATGGCCAAGTGGAACGAAGCCTTCGTCGGGCCGCTCGAGCGCGACCTCGGCGTGAAGGTCGCCGATTTCCTGGACCTGCCGCAAGGGCAGTTCACCCTCGCCGTCACCGTCAACGGTTCCAACGGCCACGATGAAATCCCCCCCGGCCTGCTCCTGCTGCTGGACGCCAAAGGCCAGGGCGATTTGCTCAAGACCAACCTCGCCATGCTCACCAAGAAATGGAACACCGCCGGCCGCGCGCTCCGCACCGAAAAGATCAACGGCCTCGCCTTCACCGTCGTGCCGCTGAACAGCAACGACTTCTCCGGCATCCTCCCGAAAAGTGCGCCGGTATCGGAGCTCGGCAAGGAGCCGAAGCCCGAGAAACCCGGCGAAATCTATTTTACCCAGTATCAATCGCTGCTCATCGCCGGCAATTCCGCCAAGGCGGTTGAAGGCGTGGCCGCGCACCTCACGGGCAGCAGCGTGCCCGCCATCGCCGATGACGCCACTTTCGCCGCCGACAAGCCCGCGCAGTTCCGCGATGCCCCGGAATATTTCGGCTGGTTCAACGGCGCCAAGTTTTTCGCCATGCTTGCCCAGGCGCCCGAGGACACCGGCGAAGACGCCACGCCCTCCCTCCTGCCGAAGTTCTCCACCGGCAAGATCCTCGCGGCCACCGGCTGCAGCAGCCTGAAGTCCGCCAGCTTCGCCATGCGCGAGACGCACGACGGCTCGGCCCTCTCCATCCACCTCACGGCGCCGGAAGCCCAGCGCCAAGGCATCTTGAAAATCCTCGCCCTGCCCCCGAAAGACGCCAGCGCGCCGCTATTCGTGCCCGCCGGCGTGGTGAAAAGTTCGCGCCTGCGCCTCGACGGCAAACAAACCTGGGCCGACCTGCAAAAGATGGTCGCGGCGATTTCCCCGCAGGCGCTGGCCAGCGTGAACGCCATCATTGACGTGGCCAACACCTTCGCCCAGCAGAAGAATCCCAACTTCGACCTCCGCACCGGCCTCTTTGGCAATCTCGGCGATGACTTCATCACCTACCAGAAGGCGCCCGTCAACGACACGCTGGATGCGCTGGCCAATCCGCCCACGATATTCCTCCTGGCCGTGGCTAATCCCGACCAGACCACCGAAGCCATCAAGACCATCGCCGCGATGAGTTCGCCGCCGACCGGCGCCGCCACCGAACCCCGGGAGTTCCTCGGCCACAAAATTCACACCATCGCGATGAAGCCCACGAGCAACCCCGCCACCGGCACCACCAAGGCGAACGCCCTTTACGTGGCCGCCAGCGGCGGTTATCTGGCCATGAGCATGGACACCGCCATCCTCGAGGAATACCTCCGCAGCGCCGACGGCAAGGTCAAGCCGCTCGCCGAGACCGCCGGTCTGGCCGAAGCCGCGCAGCATGTGGGCGGCATGGGCGGCGGGCTGTTTGGCTATCAGGATACGCGCGCGACCATGCGCGCCACCTTCAAGCTGCTCAAGAACACCGCCGAGGCCGACCGCTCCATGCAACTGCTCCCGCCCGCGCTCCGCGCCTGGGCGGACTTTACGCTCCTGCCGGACTTTGAGCCCATGGCAAAATATTTCTATCTCTCGGTGTTTGCCGGCAATGCCAATGCCGACGGCCTGACCTTCAGAGTCTTCACGCCGCGCCCGCCGGGTTTGAACTGAATCGCGCCATCCCACGAAACCCTGGCCAGCTCCGGCGAGCCGGGGAGGAGGAGTTTTGGCGGGAAAAAGGCGGACCGCGTGATTTGATCAATCAATCACGCGGCGAAGAACTTCTGGATCTCTTTGATGACGGTGATGAAGACGTCCACTTCGGCGGGCGTATTGTAAAAATAGAAGCTCGCCCGGGCGGTGGATTCCACCCCGAGTTTGTGCATAAGCGGTTGCGTGCAATGATGCCCGCCCCGCAAAGCCACGCCGCCTTGATCGGCAAGGGTCACGACGTCATGCGCATGAACGTCTTTCAGGAGGAAGCTGACGAGACCGGCGCGATTCACCTTGGGGCCGAACATCCGGATATTTTTCAGCGCCCCCAGTTGTTCGTAAGCGTAATTCGCCAATTGCTGGTCGTGCTGCCAGATTTTTTCGCGGCCGATGGCGTCGAGATAATCCATCGCGGCGTGCAAGCCAATGGGCCCGGAGATGTCGGGCGTGCCCGCCTCGAACCGATGCGGTGACGGCTTGTATTCGGTCTTCTGGTAGCCGACGGACAAAATCATCTCGCCGCCCCCCTGATACGGAGGCATGGCATCGAGGATTTCCTGGCGGCCCCAGAGCACGCCGATGCCGGTGGGCCCGCAGATCTTGTGACCGGAGAAGGCAAAGAAATCGCAGCCGATGGCTTGCACATCAACGGGCAGATGTCCCGCGCTTTGGGCTCCGTCCACCAGGGTGACGATGCCGCGCGACCGGGCGCGGGCGCAGATTTCCTGGACAGGATTCACCGTTCCCATGGAGTTGGAGATGTGAACGAGGGAAAGAATCTTCACTTGCGATGTGAGAAGGGCATCCAGCCGGGTGAGGTCGAGGGTGCCTTCGTCGCCGGTGACGGGGATATAGGCGACTTTTGCGCCGGTGCGCCGGGCGATCATTTGCCAGGGGACGAGGTTGCTGTGATGCTCGAGTTCGGTGAGGAGAATCACGTCGCCGGGCTTGAGGTTCTGCGCGCCCCAGGCGGCGGCGACAAGGTTGATCCCTTCGGTCGTGCCGCGGGTGAAGATGATCTCGTCGGCGGAGCGGGCATTGATGAAGCGGGCGGCGCGCGTCCGGGCGGCTTCAAAGGCAGTCGTGGAGCGGTTGCTCAATTCATGAATGCCGCGATGGACGTTGGCGTTGTCGCGCTCGTAATAATGAGTCAGCGCATCGATGACCGAGCGGGGTTTCTGCGAGGTCGCGGCGTTGTCAAAGTAAACCAGGGGCTTGCCGTGGACTTGTTGATTGAGAATCGGGAAGTCAGTGCGAAGCCTGGCCCAATCGACGGAGGTATTCATGGAGATCATTTAGCCGCGGATTGTCCCGGGCGATTTACAGTTGAAATCTGGAGGGCGCAAGCGCCTGACCGACCGGGTAAAAGGCAACTGACCGCGCGCTGACGAGCTTCTTCCATCGGTGTTAGATCCGGATACATCGGCGGTTCAAAGCAATCCAAGCTGAAGCTTGGCGGCCTCGGTCATCATGCCCTGGTTCCACGGCGGGTCCCAGACGAGCTCGACGTTCGCCTCGTCAATGGGCTCGATGGAGACGAGTTTGTTCTGCACATCCTGCGCGAGAACGGGCCCCATGCCGCAGCCGGGGGCGGTCAAAGTCATTTTCACGTCGGCCTTGTAGTTCTCCGCGCCGATGGGGGTGAGATGACAGTCGTAGATCAGGCCGAGATCGACGATGTTGACGGGAATCTCCGGGTCGTAGCAGGTTTTAAGCGCCTCCCAAACTTTTTTCTCCAGCTCCTCCTGCGTCAGCGGACCGCTGACGGGCGCGGGCGCAACGGCCACAGGCGCTTCCAAGCCAAGGGCATCCGCATCCTTCGATTCGATGCGGAAAAGGTTGCCGTTGACCACGACGGTGTAGGTACCGCCGAGGGATTGCGTGATGTGCGCGTTCTCGCCCTTCAGGAGCGTGACTTTCGTGCCAATGGGCACGACGGAGGCCTCGACATCGCGGGTCAAAATCTTTTGTTCGGAACTCATAATCAAGACATCTTCGCCGTTGTGACGGCCAAAATCAAATCAGGTCTGCTCATTTTCGGTGCTGACCGGCGCGGCTTGGCCCTTGAGCGCGCCAATGAGCGCGTGCCACGAGAGGATGGCGCACTTGACGCGGGCGGGATATTTGTAAACGCCCGCAAAGACGGCAAGTTTGCCGACATCGCCGGTGGTTTTGCCGGTGGTCACCAGTTCGCGCACCCGTTCAAACATCTGCTCCGCCTCGGCCCGGGTCTTGCCTTTGACATTTTCGGTGAGCAGCGACGCGGAGGCCTTGGAGATACAACAGCCGGAGCCGACGAAGCCCGCGTCCTTTATGACATCGCCCTCGAGCGTAAGAAAAAGTTTGAGGTTGTCACCACAAAGCGGGTTGAAACCCTGAGCGGAGCAGGAACACTGCGGCAGCTCATGGAAATTGCGCGGCTTCTTGCAGTGATCAAGAATGACCTGCTGGTAAAGGTCGTTGATGTCGTCGAACATGGTTCAAACATTATGGACGGAATTCACGGATTTATCAAAATCGGAAACCGGCGGCGCGCCTGATCTGATTCTGAACCTCCAATCCTTCCGTTCCTACTTCGCGAGCAGGTGCGGATTGGCCTCGAGGCGGTCCCACACCAGCTTGTCAATCACCTCGCGCACAGGTTCGCACTGGATGCGCTCGATGATCTCGCCGGCGAAGGCGTGAATCAACATCTGCCGCGCCATGTCCGTGCCGATGCCGCGCGTCCGTAAGTAGAAAACGCTTTCGTCGTTCAACTGCCCGATGGTGGCTCCGTGCGTGCACTTCACGTCATCGGCGTAAATCTCGAGCTGCGGCTTGGTATTGGCCGTGGCGTCGTCGGAGAGCAGCAGGTTTTTGTTCGTTTGCTTCGCATCCGTCTTCTGCGCGACGGGATGGACATAGATGCGCCCGTGAAAGACGCCCCTCGACTTGTCGTCGAGGATGCCATTGAAGTATTCATGGCTGGCGCAGTGCGGTTGCGCGTGCTCGACAATCATGTGATGGTCGGCCAACTGCTCGTCTTTCGTCAGGTAAAGACCGTTAAGGATGCACTCCAGCCCTTCACCCGCAAGTTTCGTGCGGATGTTGTTGCGCGACAGTTTGGCGCCCAGCGCGAACGAATGGAAGCGCACGTTGCTCGCGCGGCCAAACTCGCCCGCAACGGTGGCGATGTGATACGCCAAGGCGGCCTCGTCCTGCACTTTGACGTGTTCCACCACCGCATGGTCGCCGGCGATGATTTCCGTCACCGCATTCGTGAAATACGCGACATTGGTCGTGCTGAGGTAACTTTCCACGACAGTCAGACGGCTGTTCGCCCCGGCGATGACAAGATTGCGCGGCAGAATCGTCTCGCCGCCCTGTTTCGCGGACGAAATATAAATCAATTCCACCGGCTCGGCGACGGTGGCCCCGGCGGGAACATAGATGAACGCGCCGTCGGAGAAAAATGCCTGATTGAGCGCGGCAAAGGAGTTGCCGGCGGCGTGCGCGTATTGTCCGAGATGCTTCTCGATCAGCGCGGTATCCGTGACGAGGGCGGAAGCGAGGCTTTCAATCCGCACACCGCCGGTCACCGGCTGGATGCGGGAAAGCTTGGCCGAGAAGATCCCGTTGACAAACACGAGCCGATGCCCCGGGAGCGCGACAAAGACGGATTCGTCCAGCACCCTGGTTTCCGCGCCATTGACGGCAACCGCGCCCGCCTGATGAAACGGCAGCCTGGCAATGGGCGCAATGTTCGTAAAACGCCAGTCCTCGTCGTGAAGCGTGGGAAAACCGGCGGCGGTAAAGCTCGCGAGACCCGAGTTGCGCAGAGGCGGCAGCCAGGCGGGCTGCGACGCAGCGGATTTGAACTGCGAAAACTTTTCCACCAGCTGCGCCGTCCCGTTGTTTGCGTTTTGCGTCATGTTTAGAATGATTCTAATTATAAAGTCGGCCATTAATCTCCCATTTCGGCGAACGTTGCGCAATTGAAAACCGTTCGGGAACAAATTGTCCCAAATGCCGCGAGAAATAATTTTGCGTTCAACCGGTTGAATGGCATTTTGTCCGCCATATGCTTTCGCAAGACGACATCAAGCGCGCGCTCGGCGCCGTTAAATATCCGGGTTTTTCGCGCGACATCGTTTCCTTCGGCCTCATCAAGGAGATATCCGCGGCAAACGGCGCGGTCAGCGTGATGTTGCAATTGACCTCGCCTAATCCCGAGGCCGCGCAACAGATCAAGACGGAAGCCGAACGCGTCCTGAAAAATCTTCCCGGCGTCAACCAGATCGTCGTCGAAGTACGCCAACCTGCCGCCGGGCAGGCCGCAGCGGGAAACGCCTTTGCCAACCAGACGAAGGTTCCCGGCGTGAAACGCGTCATCGCCGTCGCGAGCGGCAAGGGCGGCGTCGGCAAATCCACCTGCTCGGTCAATCTCGCCTGCGCGCTCACCCATCTCGGCGCCAGGGTCGGCCTGCTGGACTGCGACATTTACGGGCCGAGCATCCCGCTGATGATGGGGGTTTATGAAAAACCCACGGTGAGCGCCGCCGAGCGCCTCGTGCCGCCGGTCGCCCACGGCGTGAAAGTGATGAGCATCGGGCTGCTGCTCAATGACGATCAGCCGGTTATCTGGCGCGGGCCGATGATCACCAAGACCATCAATCAGTTTCTCCTGGCCGTCGATTGGAGCGACCTGGATTTTCTGCTGGTGGACCTGCCGCCCGGCACCGGCGACGCGCAGCTTTCGCTTTGCCAGACCGTGCCGCTGGATGGCGGCGTCATCATCAGCACGCCCCAGGAGGCATCGCTCGGGGTCGTGCGCAAGGGCATTGCGATGTTCAGGAAAGTGAACGTGCCGATCCTTGGCATCGTGGAGAACATGAGCTATTTCACCGCGCCGAACGGCGAGCGCGTGGAGATTTTCGGCCACGGCGGCGGCCAGGAGGAAGCCGCGCGGCAGGAAGTTCCATTCCTCGGCGAAGTTCCCATCTTCACGGAAATCCGCGAGGGCGGCGACCGAGGCATGCCGATTGTGGTTTCCACGCCCAACCATCCGGCGGGCCGGGCATTCATCCAAATCGCCGGGCTGCTACAAACCCGGTTCAAATGAACCCCGGTCAGGCGCTTTTCCGCATATCGCGTCAGCGTGCCGGTCTCCGGCGCATATCAACCGCTTTTTGTCAATCACATGATTGGGGGGGTAAGATTTCCGTTGCACGATGCACCACTTGGACTTAAGGTGCATCTAATATTTTATCTACCATGTCGAACGTCGCAAAAGCATCATCGTCGTCGGCGAACGATTTGCTGAAGAACTCCACGCTTTACCGGGAGTTTCAGGCCGAGCGCGAGGAAATTCTGCGCCACAAGTGGATCGAGTCTGAAAAGGCCGGACACGATATCGGTTTCGAGCGCGCCCTTACCGACTGGATCATCAAACACCGCGCCCAGTGGCGCAAATCCCGTCAAGCCGCGGCCGGCACCTGAACCGCTGTTCCTTTAACGTCGCCCCGCGAGGCGACTAAGGAAAAATGAAAACCAAGACGAAAACGCGATCCAGCCCCGCCCCGCGGGAGCGGTTCGCGATTTTTTATGCCTGAACCGACCGTCATCCTCGACTCCCTTGCCATCCAACGCGCGCTCACGCGCATTGCGCATGAAATCGCCGAGCGCAATGAAGCCAGCGCAGACGTCGCGCTCGTCGGCATTCCCGTCGGCGGCGACCAGCTGGCGGCGCGCCTGGCCAAGATCCTCGCCGTGATTTGGAACCATCCCGTCCCCGTCGGCATCCTCGATGTCACGATGCACCGCGACGACCTCGACCAGCGCGTGGCGCCGACGGTGCACCCGACGGACATCCCGTTCGATGTGAACGGCAAAACCATTGTGCTGGTGGACGACGTCCTGTTCAGCGGCCGCACCACCCGCGCCGCGATGGACGCGCTGAACGATTTTGGCCGGCCAAAAAAAATCCAGCTGGCGGTGCTGGTGGACCGCGGCCACCGCGATCTGCCCATCAAGGCGGATTTCATCGGTAAGAACGCGCCGACCGCGCTGGACGAAAAGATCTCCCTGCTCCTCACCGAAGCCGGCGCGGCGCGGGACGAAGTCATTTTGAAGAAGAAATAGACCCGTTGCATCGTCGCCTCGCGAACCGGCATCCGGGGCGGCGAGGCCATGATTCACGACGCCACCAACAATATGAGCTGGACCAAAAAGCATCTGCTCGACATCGAGTCGCTCACGGCGGAAGAAATCCTCACCGTGCTCGACACCGCGCGCGGTTTCAAGGCCGTCGGCGAACGCGCCATCAAGAAAGTGCCCGCCCTGCGCGGCAAGACCGTCGTCAACCTCTTCGTCGAGCCGTCCACGCGGACGCGCACCAGCTTTGAGCTGGCCGCCACGCGGTTGAGCGCCGACGTCATCAACTTCACCACCGAGGCGTCTTCCCTCAAGAAAGGCGAGACGCTCAAGGACACCGCGCGCAACCTCGAGGCGCTCAACGCCGAGCTCATCATCATCCGCCACAGCGCCAGCGGCGCGCCGCATTTTCTCTCGCGCGTGCTGGACGCCCACGTCATCAACGCCGGCGACGGCGCCCACGAGCATCCGACCCAGGCCTTTCTCGACACCTTCACCATCCGCGAAAAAAAAGGCCGGATCGCCGGGCTGAACGTCACCATTCTCGGCGACATCCTTTACAGCCGCGTCGCGCGCTCGGACATCTGGGCGCTGACCAAGCTCGGCGCGAACGTCACGCTGTGCGGGCCGGCCACGCTGGTGCCGAAGACGTTTGAGCAGATGGGCTGCCGCGTGACGCACGATGTGGCCGAGGCGATTCGCGACGCCGACGTCATCAACCTACTGCGCATCCAGCACGAGCGCCAACGCAAGACGATGTTTCCGAGCATCGGCGAATACACCCAGCAATTCGGCCTCACCAAGGCGCGGCTCGCCAAGACCAAACCGGACGCCATCATCATGCACCCCGGGCCGATCAACCGCGGGGTGGAAATCGACAGCGAAATCGCCGACAGCAGCCGCTCCGTGATTCTGGAGCAGGTGACGAACGGCCTCGCCGTCCGCATGGCGGTCTTGTATCTGGTGAACGGCGGGAAGTCCGTGGCAAATCCGGCGAATTGATTTCAGCAGGTCCCGCCGCCGGCCGATCCCTGCACAATCGCAATCCCGCTGGAAGTGCCCAGCCGCGTCGCCCCGGCGGCGATCATGGCCAGCGCGGTCTGCGCGTCGCGGACGCCGCCGGACGCCTTCACCCCAAACTTCGGGCCGACCGTTTCGCGCATCAGCTTCACGTCGGCGATCGTCGCCCCGGCGGTGCTGAAACCCGTGGAGGTTTTCACAAAATGCGCCCCGCTCTCCACCACCAGCTTGCAGGCGCGGACCTTTTCCGCGTCGTTCAGCAGGCAGGTTTCCAGGATCACCTTCACCGTGCGCTCATCGGCGGCCTCCACCACGTCGATCAGCTCGCGCAACACGTATTGGTCCTCGCCCGCCTTGAGCCGCGCGACGTTCAGCACCACGTCAATCTCGTGCGCCCCGTCGTCAACGGCCACCTCGGTTTCAAAGCGCTTCACATCGGCGGCCATCGCGCCGAGCGGAAAGCCGACCGATCCCACGACTCGCACATCCGAACCATCGAGGAAATGCCGGGCGGCGGCAACCCACGAACCGTTGACGCAGACGGAAAAGAAGTTGTGTTCGCGCGCCTCGGCGCAGATCGTCTCGATATCCCCGGCGCTGGCATCCGCCGAGAGTAGCGTGTGTTCAATGTACCGGGCCAGCCCGGCAGGAGTGAGAGAAGGCAGCATGGTCGGATTTGCTGATGATTAAACCCCGATCGGATGCCACGCGGTCTTGAACTCCACTGTGTCGAGAATCCGATACGGCTCTTCCGCCCTCGCGCTGAACCAGTCGGCGGCGGCGCGGTTGAAATACCGCTTCAGGTTGATGGCGACGCCAGCCTGTAACTTCGCCGCCAACTCCCGATCCCCCGCCCCGTCCACGATGGCGTTCACGTCCATATGGCTGGCGATGTGCGGAACGAGCTCGGCGCGTTTGCCGGTGAGAAGGTTCACCACGCCGCCAGGCAAATCGCTCGTAGCCAGAATTTCGGCGAACGTCGCGGCGGGCAGCGGAAACTTTTCCGACGCCACCACAATCGCCGTGTTGCCGCTCAAAACCACCGGCGCAACCAGCGACACCAGTGCGAGCAAAGCCGGCTCGTCTGGCGCGAGCACCACCGCCACCCCGGTCGGTTCGGGCGTGGTGAAATCAAAATGCGACGAGGCGACGGGATTAACGCTGCCAAAGACCTGTTGATACTTGTCCGTCCAGCCCGCGAAATGCACCAGCCGGTCAATCGCCAGCGTCACTTCACGCTTTGCCTTCACCGAAGTGACACCGGTGGAACGCGCGATTTCATTCACCAATTCACCGGCGCGGTTTTGCAGCATCTCGGCGGCGCGATATAGAATCTGTCCGCGATTGTAGGCGCTGGCCTTGCCCCAGCCCTCCACCGCCACGCGGGCGGCGACGACGGCATCGCGGAAATCCTTGCGCGAGGCGTGCGCAAAATTATCCAGATGCTGTCCCGCCGGCGACTTTGCGGCCAGGTAGCGTCCGCTCTCGCTGCGCGGAAATTTCCCGCCGATGTAGAGCTTGTAGGTTTTTTTGACGTCGAGACGATTCATAGGATTCCTTTCGAAAAAAAATTCCGTTCAATCCAGCCGGCAATATGCGGCCAGCCCCTGCACGCCGCCCTCACGCCCAAAGCCGCTTTCCTTGTAGCCGCCGAACGGACTGGTCGGATCGAACTTGTTGTAGGTGTTCGCCCAGACGACACCGGCGCGGAGTTGGTTGACGATCTTGAAGATCTTGCTGCCCTTGTCCGTCCATACGCCGGCACTCAAGCCGTAGGGCGTATTGTTCGCCCGTTCGACGGCTTCCTCCGGCGTGCGGAACGTCATCACGCTCAACACCGGCCCGAAAATTTCCTCCTGCGCCACGCGATGCGACGCAGTGACACCCGTCAGAAACGTCGGCGGATACCAGTAGCCGCGCTCCGGCAACTGGCACACGGGCTGCACGATTTCCGCGCCCTCGTCCGCGCCGCTCTGGACGAGTTCGCGGATCTTTTCGAGCTGCGGCTTGTTATTGATCGCGCCGATGTCGGTGTTTTTGTCGAGCGGATTGCCGATGCGCAGCGTCTGGATGCGGTCGCGCAGCTTCTTGACGACTTTCGGATAAATGCTTTCCTGCACAAGCAGGCGCGAGCCGGCGCAGCAGACGTGGCCCATGTTGAAATAAATTCCGGCGATGATGCCTTCGATGGCCTGGTCAATCGGCGCGTCCTCGAACACGATGTTCGCCGCCTTGCCGCCGAGTTCGAGCGTGATGCGCTTGTCCGTGCCGACGATCATCTGCGCAAGCTGCTTGCCGATTTCCGTCGAGCCGGTGAACGCGATTTTGTTCACGTCCGGATGCTTGACGATGGCCGTGCCGGTTTCGCCCACGCCGGTAATGACGTTGACGACGCCTTCCGGCAATTCCGCCTCCTGAAAAATCTGCGCGAGGCGCACGAGCGTGAGGCTGGTGGTCTTGGACGGCTTGATGACGACGGTGTTGCCGCACGCGAGCGCCGGCGCGATTTTCCACGCGGCCATCAGCAGCGGAAAATTCCACGGAATGATCTGGCCGACCACGCCGAGCGGGCGCGGCGTGCGGCCGGGAAAGGCGTATTGCAGCTTGTCCGCCCAGCCGGCGTGATAGAAAAAGTGCGCGGCGACGATGGGCAAATCCACGTCGCGCGTTTCCTTGATGGGCTTGCCGCCGTCCATGGTTTCGAGCACGGCGAGTTCGCGGGCTTTCTCCTGGATGATGCGGGCGATGCGGTAAAGATATTTGCCGCGTTCGCGTCCGGGCATCTTGCTCCAGACCTTTTCGTAGGCGCGGCGCGCGGCCTTAACGGCGATATCCACGTCCTCCGCGTCGCCGAGCGCGATCTCGGTGATCTTTTCCTCGGTGGCCGGATTGATGGTATCAAAGTGCTTGCCCGAATGCGGCGCGGTGAATTTGCCGTTGATGAACAAATCGTGCCGCGGCGCGATGACATAGCTTTTGAAGTCTTCCGGCGCGGGCGCATAATCCCATTTGTCCCCGAAGTTCAACCGGCGATCCTTGAGCGGCACAACGGGATGGCCTGGCGTAACCATGGCACGTTTGGCGGAAAGTTTCACAGCTTTGGTTTTGGTTTTCATGGCAGAGAGAAATAGTCCGGCCCCTGATAATTGCCGTCCACCTGTTTGGCGATTTGCATCAGCACATCGTTGACGAGCGTGCTGGCGCCGAAGCGGAACCGGTCCGGCGTGAGCCAGTCGTCGCCGAGCGTCTCCTTGACCATCACGAGGTAGGCGAGCGCCTGCTTGGCCGTGCGGATGCCGCCGGCGGGCTTCATGCCGATGCGGATGCCGGTGGCAAAAAAATAATCGCGGATGGCTTCGAGCATCACCAGCGTCACGGGAATCGTCGCGGCGGGATTCACCTTGCCGGTGCTGGTCTTGATGAAGTCCGCGCCCGCCTGCATGGCGATTTCGCTGGCCAGGCGGACATTGTCGTAGGTGACGAGTTCGCCGGTTTCGAGAATGACCTTCAGATGCGCCGGCCCGCTGGCCTGTTTCGTCGCGGCGATCTCATCGAACATCTTCGCGTGGTCGCCGGCAAGAAACGCGCCGCGGTCAATGACCATGTCCACCTCGTCCGCGCCGTCCCCCACCACCCGGCGGACCTCCTCGAGCTTGGTGCGGAGCGGGTATTGCCCGCTGGGAAAGCCCGTGGCGACCGACGCGATGTGCACCGGCGAATGGTCGCCGAGAAACTTCCGCGCATATTTCACCATGTTCGGATACACGCACACGGCGGCGCAGCTCGGCAGGTTGTATTTCGGGTCGGCGGGCGCGAGCGCCTTGCGGCAGAGATAGGCGACCTTGCCGGGGGTGTCCTTGCCTTCGAGCGTGGTGAGGTCGCACATGGCGACGGCCATTTTGAGTCCGGCGAGCTTGGTGCTGGTCTTGATGCTGCGCTTGGTGAACGCGGCGGCGCGCTCTTCCACCATGACGGCATCCACCGTGGGCACGCCCAGATTACGGATTGCCAATCGCGAATCGCGAAACGGGACCGGAGTCGCGCCCACCTTCTTCAGTGCCGGAGCTTTCATGCAGCGATGAATTTGAAGGCGAAACGGCATGCCGTCAATTCACTTTCGCGCGGGCTGCGCGAAAAACGGCGTCAAACCTGCAGCAATTTGATCTGCTCATTCTCCTGCGCCGCCGCCTCGCCGAGCGTCTGCGTCTGCTTGCGGCGGCGTTCGATGATGTGCTTGTCCAGCAGCGGGTCGTAGGGCACCGGATACTTGCCGTCGTAGCAGGCCATGCAAAAGGCCTCCTGCTTCTGGCCCGTGGCGGCCACCATGCCCGCCTGCGTGAGGTAATGGAGCGAATCGGCGTTCAGATACTTGCGGATCTCGTCCACCGTGTTGTTCGCGGCCATCAGCTTGCTGCGGTCGGGGAAATCGATGCCATACACGCACGGGTTCATGTGCGGCGGGCAGCTCACCGCCACGTGGACCTCCTTCGCGCCGGCGTCCTTGAGCGTCTTCACGCGGGAACGGCACGTCGTCCCGCGCACGATGGAATCCTCCACGATCACCACCCGCTTGCCCCGCACCAGCGACTCGATGAGGTTGAGCTTCACCCGCACGTTGAAATCGCGGATGAGCTGCGTGGGCTGGAGAAAACTGCGCCCCACATAATGGTTGCGGATGAAGGCCATCTCGTAGGGGATGCCCGATTGCTCCGCGTAGCCCATCGCCGCGCACACGCCGCTGTCGGGCACGGGGATGACCAGGTCCGCCTTCACATTGTGCTCGCGGGCCAGCTGGCGACCCATCTCCTTGCGCACGTCATAAACGCTGTGGCCGTTGATCACGCTGTCCGGCCGCGCAAAATAGACGTATTCAAAAATGCAGAACGCCCGCTTCTGATGGTCCGGAAACGCCTGGATGCTCGTCAGCCCCTTGTCGTTGATGATGACGATCTCGCCCGGCGCCACATCCCGCACGAACTGCGCGTGGATCAGGTCAAACGCCGTCGTCTCGCTGGAGAGCACCCACGCCCCGTTCGCCGTCTTGCCGATGGAGAGCGGCCGGAACCCGTGCGGGTCGCGCGCGCCGATCAGCTCCTTCTCCGTCATGATCACCAGCGAATACGCCCCCTCGATGCGGCGCAGCGTCTGGACGATCGAATTGGCCACGCCGCTCATCTCCGGCTGCGCCAGCATCATGATGATGATCTCGCTGTCCACCGTCGTCTGGAACACCAGGCCGCGGCGTTCCAGCTCATCGCGGAGCACCGCCGCGTTGGTCAGGTTGCCGTTGTGCGCCACCGCGATCTGGCCGCGGGCGCAATCCACCGTCAGCGGCTGGGCATTGCGCAGCGCGGACGAGCCCGTGGTGGAATAGCGCGTATGGCCGATGGCCCGGTCGCCCACCAGATCGTGGAGGATTTTCGGGTCGCTGAAAATCTGCGGCACCAGGCCCATGCCGTGATGCTTGAAAAACTTGCCGTCGTGCCCCGTCACAATGCCGGCGCTCTCCTGGCCGCGATGTTGCAGCGCGTAAAGACCGTAGTAGGCCAGCTCGGCCGCGTTCGGGTGGCCGAATATGCCGAAAACTCCGCAGTAATGTTTGGGATAATGGGTTGGATTTTGCATCGCGCGCGCCGCTGAATTTGACCAGAGAAAACCGCCCCGTGCAAGCCGGAATGAATTCCGTCCGTGCCGTCCGGGCCACCATCCTTGTGGATGGCCACCAATAAAAAGACGGTCTTTGAATATTACCAGCCCGGAAGGACCGAGACTCCGTCTAGCCCTGAATGAAAATGATGCCCGTCTCCTTTCAAATCTTCCCGGTTAACGCAAACCAGAAAGCGGCCAGCCAAATGATTGCACCCAATATCCATGAAACAGTTGCCGGAACATATCGTGTCCATAATGCGAGCCACAAAATTAATCCAACAATGCTAACCATCATTACAAACCAAATGCCGGCAGCATCTGAATGCATGCAAAGATTCTTGAAAAAAGTATCAAACAAAAACCAAAAAACTGGCAGGAAAGCAAACACGGCGCTATTCATCCGCAGCTCGCCCGGTGTCGCCTTGCGGTAGCGCTCACCTTTCAACAAACGCAAAAAGAACATTGATAGCCAAGGCATAACTTTTTTAATTGCCGCCTAGAAAGCCCTTCCATGACGACTCTCGTCATGAAAAGTCTTCCGGCTGGGGTTCATGTTTTGACGATATTTCTGCGCGCCAGCGGTGTCCAGCCAAAATCAAAGCGGCGCCGTATGCGCGCCAGCGTCATGGAGTGCGGCGGCCCTCCGCCGCTTTTCCTCAAAGGTTCTTTCATTCTTTTCCACCCCGCCGTCAATCCTGAGGATTGACCCCTTTTAGGAACGACGGCGGGGACAGTTTTAGTTTTCATAGGCAGAATATATCACCCGGCGCGTCATTGCGCCGAATGTCTGCCTTCTCATCTAATCTTGTTAGAGCGCGTCTGAAAATGCATGAAAGCTGAGGAATCAAGCCAGACGGCGGAGTTGAATTCGGATCATCGCGATGTAGATCCAAGCTTCGGCGCTGGACTCGGTGGTTTCGTAATCACGGACGAGTCGG
>CAIXBQ010000034.1 GCA_903917705.1 uncultured Verrucomicrobia subdivision 3 bacterium
AGTGCAAGTCACTTATTTCTGCGTGAAAGCCACTCATCTTCACCTGAAACCGGCTCACTCTTGAGTAATCCCGGCTTATTTTCATGTAATAGTTGGCAGCCTTTATGCTAATGCTTAACGCAGGACGCGCAACCCGGCATTCAGCGCGGGCGAACGCGTCCATCACACTCAACGAAAGACAAAACTATGGCTGAACCAATGAAATTCATTCCGCAAAACAATACGACGTGCTCATTTATGCCGGTCAGGTCAACACGGTGCTGACGGCCGTCGGCTTCGTCCCCGGCTCGCTGGGGCTGACGACGGGCGATGTGACGGAGTTGGGCGCGTGCCTGAACACGGCGCAGGCGGCGGCGGATTATACAAACAGCGTCGACGGCGCTTTGCAGCAGCCGTAGGTGATTGGTGGTGCCGGTGATATTTCCATTGCGGCAGGGAGCGTGAAAGGTCCGTGCCGGGTCCGTGCCGGACGGGCCATCAAGGGTGGTAGGGGTGACTGCCGGTCAGACCCAATATCAAGGCGGCGCAGGTCCTTCCAGACGGGCACCATTCAAAGGTCCTTCCAGACAGGCACCATTCAAAGGTCCTTCCAGACAGGCACCATTCAAAGGTCCTTCCAGACAGGCACCATTCAAAGGTCCTTCCGGACTGGCACCATTCAAAGACCCCCTTCTTCATGTTGGCCCGCCGCAAGGCGCGGATGATTTACCGGTCGACCCGCTGTTTGGGGCCAATCCATTGGATTTCAAGTCGTTGCGAGGCGCAAGCGGGTTTCCGGCGAGGGGTTCTCCCCCTAATGTGGGATGTCTTCCGGCTCGAGATGTGCTAAATTGAGCTTGAAACGCCAATATAGCCCAAAAGTGTCCCAAAATATGTCAAAACCCCGTCTTGTTCCATTACTCCTCGCTGCCTTCAGCCTCCTTTCAATCCCGGCCAGTGCCGAATACGGATATTTCGATGATGCCAAAAGCGGTTCGGATATTGTGGTGAAGGAGGTGCGCTGGCCGTATTGGAACAGCTACTATTATAATACCTGGTGGAGCCAGGACTGGGTGAGTGCGGAGGGCAGCAGCGGCTATTGGTATAACGGCCTGGCGCTGCCGGCGGCCGGTTCGGGCAATCCGGTGGGCACGCAGCAGACGCTCAACTGGAGTTTCTGGCCGATCAGCAATCCGGTCAATATCCTGGACACGATCACGCCGGCGTGGACTTCGCCGAACACCTTTTCGATGGCGACGATCGGCGAGGGCACGATCGCCCGCGCGCCGGGGAAATGGACTTTGTGGCAGACGAATGTCTGGTATCGGATGGTGCTGCGCATCTGGCAGCCGGTGAGCGGCGCGCCGCACCTGGGCTATGCGGGTTCGTGGATGCGCGACCCGGTGGCGGGGGTCTGGTATCACATGGCCTCGGTGCAACTGCCCTTCACGGTGACGGGCATCGACGGCTCGATGAGCTTTCAGGAGAACGCCAGCGGGGGTTCCAGTCCGCAGCGGACGGATTACCGGGCTTCTTACTATCATTACAACGGGGTCTGGAATAGTTCGACCAACTGGCATGCCTATGATCACGGCGGCGGGCAGGAAAACGCGGGGCTGATTGAAACCAACACGGCGATCTATTATGAGACCTGCAAGAGCAACGGGGTCTATTTCGGCACGATCACGCCGAGCAGCCCGACCAGCCCGACTTATCACATCAGCCAGCCGGCGACGCAGTCGTTTGACCCGATCATCGTGACCAATTACAGCGCGACGCTTTACACCAACCAGTTGCTGGTGCAATGGCAGACGCCCGCGGCCAGCTCGCCGCAGTTCGCCTATCAGATCAATGTCTATACCAACGCCGGTTACACCGGCACGGTGGTGGCGAGCGCCTATGACATCGCGCCGGAAGCGCAGCAGAAGCTGCTGGTTTACACCAATGGCGTGACGCCCTACGCGCGGCTGACCATCATCGATGTGTTCAACCAGACGAATGCGCCGATCAACCTGACGGCGTCCAATGCCACCCTGACGGCGGCGGTGTCGGCCCCCGGCGCGGTGAATGGCCTGAACTACGCCTATTATCAATCCGCCACCAGCTATACGACAGATTCCTCCACCAACTGGTCGTCCATGCCGAACTTTGCGGCGCTCACGCCCATCTCCAAGGGCGCCGTCAGCGGGCTGGACATGACGCCCCGGCAGCGGCGGAACGGCTACGCGTTCAACTACACGGGTTATCTCAATGTGGCGAGCAACGGGCTTTACACCTTCACGCTGAATTCCTGCGATGGGAGCAAGCTGTATGTGGACGGACAATTGGTGGTGAACAATGACGGCGAGCACAGCCCGGAAGATTTGAGCGGATGGATGGGTTTGCAGGCGGGCTATCACACCCTGAACGTGCAGTATTTCTTCGATACGCAGCCGACGTCGCTGTTCAGCGACTATTTCGACACGCTCGCCCTGTCCTACGAGGGACCGGGCATCGGCAAGACCGCGGTGCCGGTCTCGGCGTTTTATCGCGTGCCGGGCGGCACCGAGCCGACGGTCAGCCTGCTGTCGCCGACCAATAACGCGACGCTGTCCGGCACGAGCGTGCCGCTGAGCGCCTCCGTGACTCCCAATGGCAACACCATCAACAGCGTGCAGTTTTATGTGGGGAACACTTATTGGGGCCAGGACACCGCGTCGCCTTACAACCTGAATTCGTTTTTCTGGGCGAACGCCGGGAACGCCATCCGCGCCCGGGTGTTATACAACAGCACCAACATGATTGACTCGGCGGTCACCTATGTGAACACCACGAACATGGCGGTGGCCCCCTGGCAATTGGGGCAGATCTTCTATCATAACTATCCCAGCGGCGCGAGCATCGTCAGCGGCACTTACTCGCTGATCGGCGACGGCGTGAATCTGCTGTCGCGGCAGATCAACGGCGATTGCACCCTGATCGCCCACTTGTCCGGCCTGCCCAGCACGGCGGCGAAACCGGACGGCTCCACGCCCAACACCGGCTGGCTGGGGGGCATCATCCTGCGCGGCACCACCAACATGGTGCCCGGCTATCCCTGGGGCCAGTCCGGCACCGCGCCGTTCGTCTCCGTCTTCGGCCAGGTGGACGGCGGCACCTATTATCAGGATGAAAAGATGGTCAACGGCGGCGGCGGCTATTCCAGAAGCGTCAGCTCGCAAAAATGGTTCAAGCTGGTGCGGACGAACGGAACGAATTTCACGAGCTTTATTTCGTCGGACGGCACGTCATGGTCTCAAGTGGGCAACACCAACCTGACGGATTTCGGCACGACGATTTACGCCGGGCTCTATACTTATGCCGGGCCGTCCTCCAATCCCAGCATTCATTGGGCGAGCTTTGACAATGTGAGCATCACCGGCAACCTCGTCGGCCCGCCCGGGGTGACGGTGGTTCCGACATCTGACACGGCCTATACAGGCCAAACCACGACGTTCACCGCCATGCCCAGCGGCAACGCGCCGTTCGCTTATCAGTGGCAGTATAACAACGTCAATCTCACCGGCGCGACGAACGCCACCTTGAGCCTGACGAATGTGCAGCCGTCCGGCTCGGGGCTTTATACGGTGCAATTGAGCAATTCCAACGGCACCGCCAGCGCGACCGCGACCTTGACCGTCCTGACACCGCCGCCCGCGACCGGCCAGATTATCTCCAACAACCCGGTCGGCTACTGGCGCCTGAACGAGGCGACCGGACCGACGGCCTACGATTCGGTGGGCAATAACAATGCCACCGGCGAAGGCGGCCTGACCTTCGGCGTGCCCGGCGTGACCAATGCGCCGTTCACCGGCTTTGAGAGCGGTAATCTTGCTGCGCAGTTCAACGGCACGGATTCGGATGTGGCGATTCCGGCGCTCAATTTGACCACCACCAATTTCACCGTCACCGGCTGGATCAAGCGCTCCGGCACGCAGGCGGCCAACGCCGGCATCGTTTACTGCCGCTCCGGCACCACCACGTCCGGCCTGCAATTCGGCAACGCCAATGAACTGCGCTATACCTGGAACAACACCAGCGGCACTTACAATTGGAATTCGGGCCTGATACCGCCCGACGGGGTGTGGACCTTCGTGGCGCTGACGATTGAGCCGACGCGCGGCATCCTATATATGGCCACGAACGGGACGCTGGTTTCGGCCACCAACGTGGTGGCCAATGCCGTTCAAGCCTTTGCCGGCACAACTTACATGGGGTATGACCCGAACAGTTCCGCCCGCCGCATCACCGGCGTGCTCGATGAAGTCGCCATTTTCAACCGCACCCTGACCTCGGTCCAACTCGGCCAGATTCTCAGCGCCTCGCTGCAGTTGGCGCCCGCCGTAAGCCTGACCAGCCCGGCCAATGGCGCCGGATTCGCCGCGCCCGCCACGATCAGCCTGATCGCGAACGTCACCACCAACGGCCACGCGATCAACTATGTCCAATATTACAACGGCGCCAGCCTGATCGGCGTTTCGAGCAACGCCCCTTACAGTATCACCTGGACCAATGTCGCGGCCGGTGCTTACAGCGTGTTTGCCCAGATGGTTTATGACACGACCAACTCCGCCGCCTCCGCCCCGGCATTCATCACCGTCAACCAGCTTCCCGCCGCACCCGCCACCGTAACGGCAACGGCGCTGGCAACCAATGTGATCAGCGTCATCTGGTCGGCTGCTCCCTATGCCACGAGCTATACCTTGAGCCGCAACGGGACACCGCTCGTCACCTTGTCCGCGACGAATTATCTCGACGTCGGGGTGATCGCCAATTCCAACTATTGCTACTCGGTTGTCGCCGCCAATATCTACGGCGCTTCCAGCCCCAGCGCCTCCAGTTGCGTCACCACCCCGTCATCCGGCGGCGCATTTGAATGGGACGCCGGCGGTTCGCTAACCGGCTCACAGGACGGCAACGGAAACTGGGGCAACAGCTCCCCGACCTGGTGGAACGGGTCAGCCAATGTCGCGTGGTCGGATAACAAGCTGGCCATCTTCGGCGCGGGCACCACCACCAACTGCACGGCCACGCTTACCAACGACGTGACGCCGTCCGGCATCCTGTTCAATGCCAACAATGGCGGCAGCTATGACCTCGTCAGCAGCGCCAACGGCACCAGCCACCTGATCCTTTCCGGCAGCCTCACTGTCACCGTCAATAATGACGCCACCATTGACGCCGACCTTAACGGCAGCGGCCAGTTGATCAAGACCGGACCAGCCACCCTCACCCTGACCGGCGGCAACACCAATACCGGCGCAATCATCGTCAAAGGCGGCCGGCTCCTGGCCACCGGCGGCGGCTGGTATGCCAGTCGCAGCATCGGTTCCGGGTCGCTCACCGTGAGCAACGGTGCGGTGGCCGAATTTTCCGTCGCCCACGGTTTCGGCGCGGGGTCGGGCGGCTACGCCGCCACTTTGACCAGCGGGGGCTCACTCCAGTTCGACCATGAGAATTATGTCAGCGGCCTGACGATAACGGCCGGCAACATCATCGGCGCGGGTGAAATCCGGACCGTCAGCGCAACGTATAACATCAATGGCGCGGCCACCAGCTCGCTGTTCAGCTGCAATGTCAACCTGGTCAGTTCCTGCACGTTCAACGTAGGCAAGGGATCCAGCGCAACTGATTTGACGGTGAGCGGCACCGTCTATGGCGCCGGCGGATTCACCAAGAGCGGGACTGGCTTGATGCAATTAACGGGCGGCGGCACCTATGCAGGCACAACGACCATCAGCGCGGGGACGCTACAGGTGGACGGTTCGCTGGGAACAAACCTGGTGACCGTGGCAAGTTCGGCGACGCTAGCCGGAACGGGCATCGTGAACGGCGCCACCACAAACTTATCAAATGGAACGATCGCCCCGGGCGACGCGGGCATCGGCACCCTGTCGTTTAGCAACAGTTTGACTTTGAACATCGGATCAAAAACCCTGATGGAACTGAGCAAGAACGGCGGAGTCCCGACCAATGACCTGATGATCGTGGCCGGCCCGCTCACTTTCGGCGGCACGCTCACCGTGACCAATATCGGCACCAACGCCCTGGCTGCCGGCGACAGCTTCAAGCTTTTCAATGCCGGCAGTTTTGTCGGCAGCTTCAACGCGACCAACCTGCCCCCGCTCGCCGCCGGGTTGATTTGGAACACCAACAATCTTACGGTCAATGGCAGGATTTCGGTAAGCAACATCATCTATACACTGACCTATCAAGCCGGGGCAAACGGGTCGATCAGCGGCACCAACATCCAGACGTTAAGCTACGGCGCCAGCGGCTCGGCGGTGACCGCCGTGCCAAATGCCAATTTCCACTTTGTAAACTGGTCAGACGGATCCACCGCCAATCCACGAACCGATACCAGCGTGACCAACAGCCTCACGGTCACCGCGAATTTCGCAATCAATACCTTAACCCTAACCTATATAGCAGGGACAAACGGGATAATCAGCGGTACGAGCCCACAGACGGTGAACTATGGCGCGAACGGCAGCCAGGTGACAGCCGTGCCGACCAACGGCTACCATTTTGTAAACTGGTCTGACAGTTCAACCTCCAATCCGCGGACTGATTTGAATGTGACCAACAGCATCACCGTAACGGCGAACTTTGCGATCAACACCTACACGCTGACCTACACCGCCGTGACGAACGGTATCATCAGCGGCACAAGCCCACAGACGGTGAATTATGGTTCGAACGGTGTGGCGGTGACGGCTGTGCCAACCAACGGCTATCATTTCGTGAACTGGTCAGACAGTTCAACCTCCAATCCGCGGACGGATTTGAACGTGACGAATAGCATCACGGTCACTGCAAACTTCGCGATCAACACCTACACGCTTACCTACACTGCCGTTACGAACGGCACGATCAGTGGCACGAGTCCGCAGACAGTGAACTACGGATCGAATGGCGTGGCGGTGACCGCCTTGCCCGACACCGGCTACCATTTCGCAAACTGGTCGGACACCTCCACTTCCAATCCGCGGACGGATTTGAACGTGACGAACAGCATCGCGGTCACGGCGAACTTTGCGGCCAATCCGGCGACGACCGTGGTCCTGACCTCGCCGGCCGGCGGTTCCGGCTATCCCGCCCCGGCGACCATCAGCCTGGCGGCGGTCGTGACCACCAACGGGAAT
>CAIXBQ010000035.1 GCA_903917705.1 uncultured Verrucomicrobia subdivision 3 bacterium
CCCAGGAGGTTCCGTTTGGAGGCGGCGAATGACCAAGTCAGCCTCGCCGCTACGATCAAGTTTTGCTCGGGGTCTTGCCATCCGCCAACGCTAACTGCATATCTCAACTTATACCAGACTATTTGCGTAGTTGGTATTAATCAACGCCACCGAACACCATGCCCGCCGTTCACTTTGCAACTCGCTCAGGGTGAACATCGGCACGAGTTTGTAGCTCACCGTAACGATCATTAGCACAAACACCCCGATCACACCAAGGTGGGCATGCGCGTGCATCGCCGCCAGGGGCTGGAAGGCGAAGAAAGTCCAAAATTTGGAGGCCGTTACAAATAGTCCGGCCGCTACGGTGGCTGACAACCAAAGCAACGCGGAAGTGATGCCGAACTTGATGGTGTTCCAACGTTTCACCTTCGCAAGAGTGCAGGCCAGATTGAAAACAAAAAGCCCAGCTCCCAAGGTCAGCACCGAACCAAATGCTCCGACCATCGCCATGTTGAAATTCCAAAACGCCCAGACCATGCCGACAAAGCCAATGACATGCGCCGCAATTTGAAATTTCACCAGCTTTTCGCTGAATAGCTGCGTCTCCAAAGTAACCGGCACGAGCTGATACATTGCCCCCATGACGATGGAACAGATGAAGCCGAGCACGAACAAATGCGTGACGGCGATGAGGTGCGGCGTGTAATGATACATCGCTAACAAATCGGGCTGCGCCAGCAACGCTCCTCCGCTGGCCAGCAACGACAGCACTCCTGTCAGGACAAAACACAGCGGCAGTCGAACGGCTGCGGCTTGCATGCCGGCGAGACCGGGGGTCGACGCCGGGCGCGCCAACTTCTGCGGCGGCGGTTTGGATTCAACGATGGCGGATTTTGGTAATATAGCTTCCATCATTTTGCTCCTCAGATTCACCGGCAAATCCACGTTCTTCGAGCTGCGCGTAAAGATGCATTGGACGCCGCTCCATGTGGGCGCGCAATTCAGCGCCAGCGGGCAAGACCGCGACGGCTTCAAGGATTTTTACCATTGGCTGCGGGGGTTCGAGACCGCGCGCATCCACGTCGATGATTTCCGTTGGCTCAGGATTTGCCGCGCTGCAGGGCGGACGGACCGGCGGAACGAACTTGGTGACTTCCCCGCTGCGTCGCGTGAACAACACTTCCCAATTGCCAGATGAGATCTGTTTTGATTCGTGCTCAAAACCCTGATTGCCCAACACCGAGAAAAGCGGGGTGGGTTCAAACGGGGCGAGCATCCGCAGTTTCTCGTTTGGTTGCAATTTTGCAACCGCACCCATGACCTTGGAAAACGGCTCACGTCCATTGCGCAAGTCTTCCCGGACATCCAGCGTGACAACTTTCTCACTCATGGGGTGGCGGAAGCGGTTTCCGTTTTTGAAAGCGTCAGCAGCATGGAAAATTGCTTCGTAGCGCTCACGGCGTGCCGCAAGTTGGGCGGCATGTAAATCAGATCGCCCGCTTTGGCCGGGTGCGGTTTGCCGCCCAGGGAAAATTCGCATTCGCCGGACAAAATCTGGACGACGGCAGATTGCGTGGACGTGTGTTCGGTCAGTTCCTGGCCTTCCGTAAAACCGAATAACACCACGCGCGTGGTGGCTGTGCGCAACAGCGTCCGGCTGACGATGCCGTTCGCAGCAAACTTGGTTTCGTCGCTCAACGACAGGATTTTCTCCTGCGCCACATCGATCAATGGTTTCTCGCTCATGCAAAGAGTATCGCATGGGCTGCACATGAAGGAATTGACGCAGGTCAAACTTGCCACCGTTTTTTACTGAGAGTCTTGCGAAGCATTGCATTACGCAGAGGTCAACCGAAGTTCAAGAATCAACACTGCTCGCTTACGGGGGGAAGTGTGCCGTGACCGGTTTCGTTGTGAAGAACTTTTGATTGGCCATAATATGCAAAACAACTGTCAGTAAAAGTGTCAGTAAAACATAAACCAACGGCTGACAAAAAGTTCCAGGCATTACTTGAAATGTCAGTAAAATGCATTAGCATCCCTTGTAAATACGTGGTTTTTGAGTCCAAATCCCACCCTTTCCGCCATCTTGATTTTTAAGGCATTTTGATTGCCCAAACTTTTAGGGGAAACTCGTAATCCTCCCTGGCAATCAAGACGTCGCCCGCCATCAGGCTGGACAATGAGTCAAGATTTGCGCAGGCAAAGACCAAAGCAAAGGTTTTCCCCCTGCCCGCAATAAAAACACTTTCACGCAACGGTTGAAGATTAACATTGAATTCGCCTGGTGGGTTTGCTAATTAGCCAGCTAATGGCTAAGCGAAAACAAGGTTGCTGGTCATGGCATTGGCGGGGAAACGTTCGGGCGGTTTGCTTGACGACCACGCTGCTGGCGGTGCTTTGTTCAGGGCTGATTCTTCGCGCGGATGATTTTACGCTTTTTAGTTCCCCGGCTACCAACACGACGATCGCCTCGCTGGAATATCTGGAAACGGATTACAGCGTCGTCAATTGGGGCGTCTCAATGTCGACCCGATCTGCTCCCTTCAAAAATGAGGCGGCGGCGGCGGGCAAAATCGTTCGCGGCAGCTTGAATTTCGGCGGCGATGTCGGCAATTCCAATTCCATCGACTTCGTCTGGCAGCGCGACGCCGGCAAGCTTTTCCTGGACCTCAATCACAATCAGGATCTGGCCGACGACCCCGCCGGCATCTATTCGGCGCGGGCGGTAAAGCCAGTTTACTACCAAACCTTCACGAACATCCACCTGCCGCTCAATACTACGGCCGGCAAATGTCAGGTGCTGGCGGACTTCAACTTCTGGGACTATAGTTCGCAGCCAAGTTGCAGCCTCGCGGTGCGCTCATTCTGGCAGGGCAGGGTGACGCTACAGGGCCTGGACTGGCAGGCGGGCATCGTCCATAATATCTTGAACCGAGGCGGTTCCTTTGGCAGCGGCCAGTTGCTTTTGCGGCCGTGGGAAAAACGGAGACAAGCTTTCAGCGCCTACGGCAATGCGCCTGACGCCGTTCCGTTCACGCAAAAACTTTTTGTGGATGGCCACGCGTATCAAGTGGATTCGATCACTGCTTCAAAAAATGGCGCAGCCAGCCTTGCGTTGCGATTCACCGAACAGGCCGTCGCGCAGGGTGAATTAAAAATCAACGGCAAATACCTTCAACGTCTGATCCTGTCGGGCGGGCCGTATCTGGTGATACTGGATCACCCGGCCGGCGTCGTGCGAGTCCCGGCCGGTACCTACAATCAGCCCACGGTCCGGCTCGAAAACAACGGGATCGAGGCCTTTTGCAATGCGGGCACATCGCCGCTGGGCAATCGGATCCAGGTGGGCGACAAGAACCCGGTAGAGTTGAACATCGGCGGGCCGTTGACCAATTCTGTCGCCGTCAGCCGCCACGGGGAATATTTGCAACTGGATTACCGCCTGGTTGGCGCGGGCGGCGAAACCTATCAACTCGCCAACGAAAACCGCTCCCAGCCGCCGGAGTTTGCCATTTTCAAAGGCGACAAAAAAATTGCGTCCGGCAAATTCGAGTTTGGTTGAGGGGGCACCTGTTCGCACTCATGGCGAGTGCCTCTTACCGCCGCCGGCAAACTTACCGTCGTGGCTTCGTCCGACCTCGGCGGATTGGGTTCCAAAGAAGGCACCCTTGTCGCCTACGACTGGGTGCTGCCTGGCGTGGCGCCGTTGTTGCTGCCGTGGTTGATTATTCTGGGGTTGCTCGCCTTGAGACCCAACCGGTGCGCGAGCGCCTGGCTGATCTGGTTGCCGCTTGCCTGTATCTATGTGCTTACTTTAACACCGCCGCCGTTCCTGCCGGAGGGAACCGGTTTTGTACTGGATGGCATCTCCGCACTGGCGGTGGGCCTGGCCGCCATCTGGCTCCTGTCAGATTATCTGAAACGACAACATCGTTTGCTGACGTTCCTGTGCGTCCTGTTCGCCCTAGCCGGCTTCAGCCTGCTGGCGGCGCTGGCAAAACTTGGTGTGAGCTTGCTGTCCATCGAATCGCTTCAAACGGGCATCGTGCTGGCGGTCGGGGTTCTGGCCAGCGCGATGGCATTAAGCCTGGCCGGATTGATTTGCCGCGGCCGCCAGCGTCCGATCGGTCTTTATGCGTGGCTGTTCCTCCTGCTCGCCGGTATCTGGCTGCTGATTGCCGCGCCGTTTTTCGTGATTGCGCTGGTGGCTTTCAGCGGTGGTATTCGGTGGAGCGAATTCTTCATTCCGGTTTTTGCAGCGGCGACAGTCAATTATATGCTGCTGCTGCCGTTCCTGATTTTATCGTCGGCCAGCCCATTTTTTCGCGAACGGCTCAAGGCTTTGCTTAACGTGAAGCCGTCCGCACCGCCTTTAATTTCGCCTTTGCCCGATGCCAATTTGAAGACTTGAACCCGATGATCATATAGATGAAAGGAACAATGATGAAATTTTCAAAAAGCCTGATTCTGGCCGGAATTTTTCTGGCCGCCTCCGCGCTTGCGCAGTCCGAACAATGGCTGGAATATCACACCGGCACGGAAGGGCGCGCCTACCACCCGTTTCAGCTCACCACCAATCCACCCCCCGGCATCGTGCTGCCCAAGCTGAATGCTCCGCCGTTTTTTGCGCGCTGGCTCACGCCGATGGATGCCTCCGGTGGCCGCTGGATGTGTTTTGATCGTACCCGCAAGTCCGGGCCGTATGACCGTCTCTACCTCGACAGCAACGGCAACGGCCGACTGGATGATGAAACGCCAGTGCCCGCGCGGCTGGATTCCTTCAACTCATATTTTCCGCCGGTGGCCGTGGTTTTCAAAGGCGGGGACGGGCCGGTTTCCTACCATCTCGTGTTTCGCTTCTACAAATACGAGAACAGCCCGGCACAGCTGCTGGCCTCTTCCGCCGGCTGGTATGAAGGCGTGGTAAATTTTGGCGGGCTTAAGAAGCGCATCCAGCTCATTGACGGCAACGTCAACGGCACCTTCAACGACCTCGCGCAAAATCCCTATGACAGTGACCGTATCCAGGTCGCCGGCGATAAAACCAGCGAGCGTTTTCTGGGAAAGATGCTGGAGGTGGAAGGAAAACTTTTCCGGATCGAGGCCGCTCGCGACGGCGCGTTTGTCAAAGTACAAAATGCGGAAAGGGTCCTGCTTGGGGGGGTGCGGGTGCCGGAAACCGTTTCCGAATTCACTGCGTTCGGCGAGAACGGCCAGTTCGTGCGCAAGCCGGCGAACGGCGAATTCACCCTGCCCGCGGGCAAATATCAGGTCTTCCGCTGGACGATCAACCGCAAGGATGAAAAAGGAGCGGCGTGGACTATGTCCGGATATAATTTCCCCAAAACCGCCGGCTTTGAAGTCGCAGCCGGTAAGACCGCCGCGCTGGAAATCGGCGAACCGGTGCAGGCCGTCCTCAAGGTGGACGAAAGGTCCGGACGCCAGCTTGCCTTCAGCCTGAGTTTCGAAGGTCGCCAAAAAGAGGCCATCGAGATGATGCGTGGCGGACAGCGCCCGCCGGGGCCTAAATTAATGCTGGCCAGCGCCAACGGAACATTGTGTTACACCAATACGTTCGAGTTTGGATGAGGAGGCGTTTGTTCGCTCTCATGGCGGGAGCCCAAAAATGTGCAGCGTCCGTTGACCGGCAGCGTCAAGATTTCCAGCCCGTTTCAGGTGCTGACGAGTCCGGCGAAGTTGGAAGCCAAACAAGAATAAACAAACAGCCAGCAACCTTAAAGTGTTTTGGCCGGGAGCCGCGCGTTCCAACGCGTGGCTCCTGTTTTTGAGGAGCCGAATCAACGGACAACCGATTAATAAAATATGAAAACCACGAGACTGATTCTTTTGGCGGCGGCCTTTTCCTTGCTCATCGGCACGGGCTCACGATTATGGGCCCAAGCGCCCGCGACCGGCATTGTCGCGCCATCCCCCACCGGCGCCGTGGGCGCGGACGTGGCGAACAACGGAAATGAAAGCGGCAAAACCCTGCCCTGGGTGGTTAAATTGAAGCCCTTTTACAGCCGGGTCTATGTGGGGCCGGATGGCACGAACAGCGCTTTTAACGGGTTTTCCGGGCGGAAGATTCTAGACGGACTGCCGTTCGATATTGACGGCGAAATTGTGCTGTATGGCAAAAACACACCCGAGGCCGAGAATGAAGTTCAAGGGATGAAGATCGGCCTTAAATTCGACGAGCTTCATCTGATCCATAACCTGCAATGGCATGAATATCATGGCTGTCCCGTTGCCCTCATTCGTCTGCACTACGCCGATGGTTCGAATTGCGATTTTACCATGCAATATGACGTGCAGGTGGCGGCAAACCGGCTGCTGTCGGAGGAAACGGAAACATTGACCGATGCGAATAGCAAACTGATCTGGCGCGGCCCTGGTCCATACAAAGGTGATGCCCGCTTGTTCAAGACCGTCCTGCACAACCCCTTTCCAGACAAGCTAGTGGACTCCATGGCCGCGATTTCCACCCACAGTCGTTCGTCCTACGTACTGGTGGCAGCTACGGCAGCCAAAAGCGATCCCGCGCGAGAGATATCTCCGCCCATGCCGCTAAACCAGCCCGCATGGCATTTTGACGGGACTTTGAAAATACGGGTTGTGGATGAAAAGACGGGTGAGCCTGTCACGAGCGCTGACATTTATCCCTTTATGGACGTGGACGGCAATGGCATCGTGGCCGATCCAGTATTAACCGGAAGCAACGGGGTGGCGGTGGTGAAATACCCGGTCAGCCGGACAAGTTCTATGGGAATTGGTTTGAGCAAGACCGGCTATCTGGAAAATCGCGGCTATTGGCAAAACGGTGATATTCCCGAAGAGATCACCTATCGCCTCACCGCTGGAAACACAAGGGTTCAAGGTGTGGTCCGCGCCCCGGACGGACAGCCGGTCGCCGGCGTGTCGGTGCAGTTGATTGGCGGAAACGGAGCGCGTGGTGAAAACCTCAAGACAGACGCGAATGGAAAATTTGAATTGGATTGGAACCCGCGCCAGTTTCCTGGCCAAAATGACTCGACCACGTGCGTGCTCGCCCGGGACCCGGAACACAATCTGGCCGCGGTGCAGGACCTGGACGAAGATACCGCCATTCTGGATTTGAAGCTCGCGCCGGGGCTCACGCTGGCGGGCCGCGCGGAGGCTGGCGGCAAACCGCTCACCAACGCGACCGCGCAAGTGGTTTTCTGGACCGGTCGCAGCGGCATGTGGCTGCAGGGACTGGCCCGCACCAACACTCCGGGACAGTATGAAATACCCGCGCTGCCGCCCGGCAGAAAGTATGGGGTCGTCGTTTCTGCGCCGGGTTATGGCCAGAAACAAAATAACAACTTGGATATTTCCTCCGAAGCCGGCCGCCAGGAGCTCGACCCCGTGGAACTCAAGCCGGCCAATCTCCAGCTTGCCGGCCAAGTGCTCGACGCCGACGACAAGCCGGTCGCGAGCTGCAGCGTGAGCCTTTTCGGCGAAAACCAGCCCGGCGCCAACACCCGCACGGATCGCGACGGACGTTTTTCATTTAACCACATTTGCGAGGGGACCCTCCACATCTCGGCCAACAGCCTGCGCGCCTTTGGCAATGTTTCCGCCGAGGGCGGAGATACGAATGTCGTTTTGCATCTCGGAGAAAACATGGGTTATTCGCCGGATTCCAAACCGCACAAGCTACACGGCGTGGTGACGGATGACGGCGGCCAGCCGGTCGCCGGCGCGCAGGTGGCGGTGTTTCCAAACAACGGCGCGCGCTGGGTCAAGACTGGAACCAACGGTGAATACAGCCTGAACTGGTCGTTGCAGTCGTGGCAGATGCAAAACGGCGGGGCGACGCTCGTGCTCCGCGATCCGGCGCACAACCTGGCCGGCACGGAGGAATTGCCGGAAGAAACCACGAACCTCAATGTGAAATTAAAACCCGCGCTGGTGCTTTCCGGGCAGGTTAAAAATGCCGATGGCTCGCCCTTGGCCTTGGCGCAAGTGGGCTTGTGGCTCAAAGCGGGTAACAGCTATGACCAGCTGAACGAACAACCGACCATCCCTGTCAACGCGCAAGGCCGCTTTGAGATGATGTGCCTTCCGCCGGATGCTCAATACATCGTATATGCGTCAGCCAAAGGCTATGGCAAAGCCCAGGATCAGCTGCAGCCGGAATACGAATCAAATCGGGTGGAGCTCGCGCCGTTCGTCCTCAAGCACGCCGAACGGATCATCGCCGGACAAGTCCTGAAGGATGACGACCAGCCGGCGTCCGGCGTCAACGTGCAACTCAACGGCGAGGGGCAGCCGGATGGTTACATGACCACCGACAGACAGGGCCGGTTTCATTTTCAGGTTTGCGAGGGTCAAATCAGCCTGTCGGCCTATTCACAAAACGGCGGCGGGAACGCGCAGGCGACGGTCGATGCGGGCGACACCAATATCGTGATGACCATGACCACCGCATCGGGAGAATTCCGCGAGCCGCCGCGCCGCGCCGCGCTCAAGGGCAATCCGCTGCCTGATCTGGCCGTCGTCAATCTAGCCGCTGCCGCGAAAACCGGCCAACCGGTGCTGCTGTGCCTGTTTGATGCAGCCCAGCGCCCGTCGCGGCATGTCATCAGCCAGTTGAATCAGCAGGCGGCCGCGCTCAGGCAAAAAAACCTCTGCGTGCTTGGGATCCAGGCCGCTGTCATCAATGATGAACTGTTCAATGCCTGGAAGGGCGCCAGCCCGGTTGCAGTTCCAGTGGGGCGGGTCATGGAAAAAACCGCGAAAACAAAATGGGCATCCGAAACCGCCGCGCTGCCATGGTTGATTTTGACGGACGCCAGCCACAAGGTCGTCGCCGAAGGGTTTTCCTCCGACGATTTGGATGCTCAAATTCAGAAGCTGGCAAAATGAATCTGGCTGATTCCGGTTGAATATGTTTTTTAAATCTGCCCAAATGCTCGCGTGACGCGACGGGCAGAATACTATTGTCATTCGCGCTTCGCTGTTGGCGAAGCGTCCCGGCGCGGAGGTGTGGGGCGACCTGGTGGCGTCCCTGGTCTTCAAAACCAGTGTGGGGCTCAACAAAGTCCCAGGTGGGTTCGATTCCCATCCACCTCCGCCAAGTTTTTGAACGCGTGCCCTGGTTGAGATGATTAAACGTATTCCACAGCCGCCGCTTAACCCCGCCATGCGGGCGCGGGAACGCCATGATTTTTGGCCGGGCTTTGTCGTGGTGCTGGCTGGGATCATTGTGACATTTTGCGGCGTGCGTCATCTGACCGGCGTGGATACCGTGGACGGAAAAACCGCGTGGGAAAGCCAGTTGGTCAAAGCCTTCTCATCCGGCGGCCTGGAGTTCCCCGATCAAGTCGCGCCGCCGCCGCCGCCGAAACTCGACGAGGTGGCCGATCCCGGCGCGGCGCTGGATCGCTGGGCAAAACAACAGGCCAATATCCAGCCACCCGCGTGGAAAATCCGGGTGGATTTGGGCGCCAAAGCGGCCTGCCCGACCTGAATAAAATAACTTTCCGGCCACATGGCGTGGCCGATTATTCGCATGGAATGTCCCGTTCCCCAATGTTCCGAACGGCTGCCGGCAACGCTGGGCCGCAAGTTGTCACGCTTCCGTCCGTGGGCGCAGGCCGGCTTTCTCGGCGTGTGGCTCGCGCCGGTGGGGCGCTGGCTGCATGGCATTCCCGGCTGCGTGTTCCATTGTTATTCGTGTCCGCTGTCGTCCTTCGCCTGCCCGGTGGGCGTGATGGCGAATTATGCGGCGCTGCTGCCAGTGGTCGGGGAAGTGCCCTATCTGCTGATCGGCCTGCTGCTGCTCGTCGGCGCCGTGAGCGGCTCACTGGTCTGCGGCTGGGCGTGTCCGTTCGGCTTTCTCCAAGACTTGCTCGCCAAAATTACCACCAAAAAAGTCATCCTCCCGCCGTGGATCGGACACTTTCGTTACGTTGTGCTGGTCGGATTGGTGATTCTGCTGCCGATGATTTTGGGCCACTACGGCATTCCGTTTGAACGCCAGGTGATTTCCATCTGCCGCTTGTGTCCCGCCGGCGCGCTCGAAGCTGGCTTGCCCTATTCCGCCCAAAGCCTGCTCGCCGGCAACGGCTGGGTGATGAGCGGACTCAAGACGGGGATTCTGATTGCGTTTTTCGCCGCCGCAATTTTTATACACCGTCCGTGGTGCCGGATTTTTTGCCCGCTCGGCGGCCTGCTCGCGCTCTTTAACCGTTTCAGCCTGTTCCATCTCCGGTTCAATCCGAAGGAGTGTGTCGAGTGCAACCTCTGCCGCAGCCGATGCTCGATGGGGGTGAAGGTGGACCAGACCGTGAACGTCACCGGCTGCATCCGCTGTCTCGAATGCACCACCTGCGGCGCGCTCGAGCCCGGTTTTGCCCTGCCTGCAACCAATGCTGAACCGCCCAAGCCGCTGGCTACTTGAGCCGCTCGAGGTTTTCCTGGTAAAACATCTTCACCGGCGCGCCGCCCATCGCAATCGCGCACCACGCTGCCTCGTCCAGTTCCGCCTGCGAAATACCCATCGCGCGCGCTTTGCGAAAATGCACGTCGAAGCACGGCTGACAGCGGCTGCCCACGACCTGGCTGAACAGGATCAATTCTTTGGTCTGCTCGCTCAACGCGCCGGCCGCCTGCACCGAACGGATCAGCGCACCAAATGCCTTTTGTGATTCAGCGACCGAGCCGGCCCCTGAATCGTTCTGGAATGCGTCCGCGCAGCAGCCGTCGCCGTGGGGCGCCGACCCTTTTAGGGTGGTATTCATGGGTTTGATCTGCCGCAGTTGTGTGTCTGGATTTGGATTTGAATGGTTGGTGGTCGAAAGCAGAATCTTCCCGGCTTCGTCGGCGACAATATGGCCGATGACATAACAGCCCGCGCCGCGCTGGGCCAGCGATTGGCTCAATGTTTCCAGCCGCTCCGGCGCGATGGCGATCAGCAATCCGCCGGAAGTCTGCGCGTCGAACCCCAGGTTCACCGCCGCCTCGTCCACTCCCGGTGCAATGTGGATGGTGTCGCCGACATACTCGCGGTTGCGCTCAATCGCGCCAGGGATCACCCCTTGTCGCAGCGCATCGAGCGCGCCGTCAAACGTCGGCAGCGCATTGGAATATATCTCCGCGCCCAGCTGGCTCTGGCGCAGCATCCGCCGCAGGTGAGCGAATAACCCAAAGCCCGTGATATCCGTGCAGGCGGATGCGCCGGCTTCCTTCATCGCCTCCGACGCCGCGCGATTCAGGACGGTCATGGATATTTCCGCCGCGGCCATCCCGGCCGGAAAATCGCGTCCGATTTGATGGCAAAAGACCAGCACCCCCGTGCCCAGCGGCTTGGTGAGTACCATTACGTCACCCGCATTGGGTTGTTCCAGCGCGGCCGCAACGCTGGGATTGATCAAACCCGTGATTGCAAAGCCGAGTTTGATCTCGTCGCCCTTGACGCTGTGGCCACCGACGAGTGCAACGCCGGCCTGTTTAAAAACTTCCATCGCGCCGTCGAGCATCTGAAAAATGATTTCGCCCGGCATTTTCTCGGAGGGAAACGCCAGCACGCTCAGCGCGGTGCGAGGTTCGCCCCCCATCGCGTAAATGTCCGAAAGGCAATTTGCCGCGCAAATCTTTCCAAACAGCCGCGCGTCGTCCACGCACGGCGTGAACACGTCCACCGTTTGCACGAGGCAGAGATCCTCCGAGATCCGGTAAATCGCCGCATCGTCGGCAGCGGCCAAGCCGGAAATCACGGCCGGGTCTTCCACCTCCGGCAGCCGCGCCAACACCGCGTCAAGCTCGGCGGGCGATATTTTTGAGGCGCAGCCGGCATTGCGCACATGCTGCGTCAACTTCACCTGCGCCGCCTCCACCGGCTCCGGGCGCTCGCCGGCGCAGGGGCAGATATTTTGCTCCCGCAACACGTCGCAGGGACAAGGCCGCCGCACGTCGCAGATGCAGTGGCCCAAAAGCTGGGAGCGCTCCATCACGCGCCGGCGCTTGGCAAAATCAATTTTCATGACAATAGTTTTTTGGCTTCCGCGCCTGGCGTGCGGTTGTTGCCGGTGCGGACGGTAAACCGGATTTTATCGAGATGATCCACCAGCGGCACGGCGAACTTGCGGCTCACGCCGAGCGCATCACGGAAATCCATCGTGGAAAATGCCGGCGTTTTTTGGAAAAGTTTCAGCGCGGCTCGCTTGCCGGCTTCCACGGCGTCGCGATGCATCCATATTTTTTCGTCCAGTCGCACCAGCACGCTGCGCTCCGCAAGCAGTTTCACGAGCGCCGCCAGACGCGGCGGCGGCTCACCCAGCGCCGCCGCCAGTTCATCCAGATTTGGCGGCGCCCAGCCGGCGGATTGCAATTTCGCGGCGATCCGATCGCACGCCTTTTGGTCGCGCTCCGGAAGCCATGAACTCCAGCCCGCCTTCGCCATCAGGGTTCCGTTGCGTTCGAGCCGTTTTGACTGAAGCAGCGATTCCGCCGCCGCGTCCAGAAAAACCGGATCGGTTTTGAGGGTCGATCGCAGTTCTTCACGGCTGAGGCCGGCGCGCTCCGGATTGGCGTCGTGGAATTTCTGGATGGCGGCGAGCACGTTTTCCGCCAGCGCCTGAAGCACCGTGCCATGAATCCAGCCGCCGCCGCCGGCAACGATGAGTTTTTCCGCACGCAGCTGGTCCAGCGCGGCCGCAATTTCCTCAGGGCGATTCCAGCACTTCTTACGGAGGCTGGCGACGGTGGCGGGCGACTCGCTTTCGCGAACCATCTGTTCGCACCAGCGCAGCGGATTGGTGATGGCCTCGCGCCGGGCGGCAAGCAGGTCGAGCGTCCATTGTTTTTTGCGGCGCAGGCGCGTGTTGCTCAGGCCCAGGATCTGTCCGCCGCCGATGGTCGTCAGCCCCCCGCCGCCCGCGCCGGCGATGTTGGCCCGCACGACATACCGTTCGCCGGTCACGAGCGGTATCGGCGAGGCGAGGCGAAGCTGGACAAATTGTTTTTGTCCGCCCGTCATCCTGGTGCCATCCAGCATCGCCAGCCGCGCCATGACGGAAGCGGTGCCGACATGCAACTGCACTTCAAGGTAGTCCTCGATTTCGGCAGATATGGACTTCAGGATCTGCAATTCCGCCTCGGCCATCGTGACCGGCTCGAAAGAATCTGATCCGCAAAGCACCGTGCCCCGCCGCGCGGTATCGTTATCCAGCTCCGGGATGTTTAGCGCGATGCATTCGCCGGCGTTGCCTTCCGCGGCGGTTTCGCCATAGACCTGCATCTTGCGAACATGTCCGTGCTTCCCGGCGGGAAGCAGCATGATTTCATCATCGGGGCAAACCCGCCCGTGCGTGGGAATGCCGGTGATGACCGTGCCCGCGCCGCGGATGGTGAATGAATCCTCAACCCACATACGGAATAACCCGTCACACTCGCGTTCGCCGCAGGCGTTCACGACCTGGTTCAGCGAATCAAAAAAACCATCATAGCCTTCGCCGGTGAGGTTCGAAATCGGGCAAATCGGCGCGTTGGCCAGAAACGTATCCGCCAGCAACCGGCGCAAATCCCGGATCACATGATCCCGGCGCCCGGCGTCCGCCAGGTCGGTTTTCGTCAGCGCCACCAGCCCGTGACGCAAGCCCATCAGCGTGAGAATGTGCAGATGCTCATGGGTTTGCGGCATGATCCCGTCATCGGCCGCGACCACGAAAATGACGACATCGATGCCGTGCGCGCCGGCAACCATGTTCCGGATGAAATCCACATGACCCGGTACGTCCACAATGCCGACCACGCGTTTGTCCGCAAGCTGGCAGGGGGCGAAGCCGAGATCAATCGTGAGGCCGCGCTGTTTTTCCTCGGCCAGCGTGTCGGTTTCACAGCCGGTGAGCAGCTTCACCAGCGCGCTCTTGCCGTGGTCCACATGCCCCGCCGTGCCAAGCATGATATTGCGGCGAACGGCGATCATGCGGCGATCCGTCCCATCGCCGCAGCGACCAGCGGCACTTGTTCATCGGTCAGGGTACGGACATCGAGCCGCACGCGGTCAGCCTCGATGCGGCTGAAAACGCAGGCGTCATCCAGCCGCAGCCGCTGGGACAAGTCGCCGGCGCTCAGGTCGGGTAGGGAAACCGCCACGGCAAAACTCGGAATCGCCTCGGTCGGTAATGAGCCGCTGCCGAGAAACGCCTCGCTTTCGCGGATTTCAGTTCTGATTCTGGGCTCGGCGGCGGCAATCAGGCGTGCGAGTTTTTTGGCGCGCGATTTTAAATCCGCCATCGGAGTGGCCATCATCCGATAAGTCGGGTGCTCGCTTCGCAACCGCGCCGGGTCGCGGAACAGCTGCAGCGTCCGTTCCAGCACCATCAGGCAGGTCTTATCCACGCGGACGGCGCGCATCAGCGGATGTTTGCGCAGTTTGTCAATCAGGAGTTTTTTGCCGACGATAATGCCGCTCTGGCCCGCGCCGATGAGTTTGTCGCCGCTGAATAAAACAACATCAGCGCCCGCTTCGATAGATTCGCGCACGGTTGGCTCATGCGGCAAACCGAATTGTTCCAAGCTCACCAGCGCGCCCGCTCCGAGATCGTCGATCAAGGTCAAATTGCGGCGACGGCACAGTTCCGCCAGCTCGCGCAACGACACTTCGCTGGTGAAGCCGACCACCCGGTAATTGCTCGGATGCGCCCGCAGAATGGCCGACGTGTTTTCCGTGACGGCTTTCTCATAATCTCTGGGATGGGTGCGGTTGGTCGCCCCGACTTCGACAAGGCGCGCACCGCTTTGCGCCATCACATCCGGCAGCCGGAACGACCCGCCGATTTCGATGAGCTGTCCGCGCGAGACAATGACTTCCTTCTGCGCCACCAGCGCCGCCAGCGCGAGCATTGTGGCGGCGGCGTTGTTGTTGACGACAGTCGCCGCTTCTGCGCCGGTCAGCTCCGTCAAAATGTATTCCACCAATTCATCCCGCTCGGTGCGTTCGCCGGTTTCGCGGTCCACGGCCAGGGTGCAATAACCTTTCAGTTCGCCGAGCATCGAATCCACCACGCCGCATGAAATAACCGCGCGGCCCAACCCGGTATGCAAAATAATGCCGGTGGCATTGATGGCTTCGCGCACCTTCGGCCTGATGGCGCAGCTCAGTTTCTTCTCTGCCCGGGCCAAGACATCAGCGGCGGGGACGCCGCCGCTGCGCGACCCGGTCAGGATCTCCTCCCGCAATTCCGCCAGAGCGCGACGGAGACATTCGGTGACGAGCGGTTGTGGATGCTGCCGCAGCCAGCCAGCGATGGTTTCGTTTTTCAGCAATTCGGTGATTGCTGGAAGCGTTCGGAGCAATTCCTGTTTTTGGTCCGGCATATAGCTGAATTTACGACAGCGCTGGTTATAATAAGGCGTGACGGGAGTAAGATGACTTTCCGCTGCGCCGGGGTCAATCTTCGTTCGGCCTGAAGCAGATCGGGCCCGCCCTCAATCCCATTGACGCAGCGCGGTAAAACGTGAAAGATTGCCCCCATGGAAGCGAGCCATCAAATTCCGCCTGAACCAGGCGGGCCGCAAACGAGCACGGGGCGAATCGGCCTGGGCTTGTCCCTGGTTGCGCCAGTGACGATAGCGCTGATGATGTTGCTGCATCCGGGATGAGGTTCGCCCATCACAGCCCTTGGCGGGCTGACAATCCTCGTGACGCCTCCGATTGCGCTGGCCGTCAGCATCATCGCATGGGTCAGAAACGCGAGCCGGCTCGCCGCCATGGCGGGCACGCTGATCAGCAGCTCGATCATCCTGTTGTTTCTCTTCGGCCTGCTGCTGTCGTCGCTCTGCCGGTGACCCGGCGGCTCACGGTTTTCCCTGGCCCCGCGTGCCGGCAAGCACGGCCGCCCCCAGCGCGCCGGTGAATTGTGGTTGCGGCGCGACGCGGACCGGACACGCCAGAACCTCCTCCAGCGCGCGCGCCATGCCGGACTGCAACGCGACCCCGCCGGTAAAAAAAACCGGCGGCGAGATGAATCGACCGGCCAGCGCCGCGACCCGTGTGGCAATGGAATTTTGCACGCCGGCCACCACGTCCGGCAACGGCTTCCCGTCGGCCAGCAGGCCGATGATTTCCGTCTCCGCGAACACCACGCACATGTTGCTGATAATTGCCGGCTTTGTGCTTTGTTGCGCAAGCATCGAAAGTTTTTCCCAATCCATGTCCAGCCGCAGCGCAACCATTTCCAAAAAACGCCCCGTGCCGGCGGCGCACCGGTCGTTCATCGAAAAATCGCGAACACGGCCGCCCTCTTCGAGGCTGATGACCTTGCTGTCCTGGCCGCCGATTTCGATGATCGTGCGCGCGTCCGGCGCGAGCCGATGGACCCCGCGGGCGTGGCAGGTAATTTCCGTTATGGTGGTATCGGCGAAGCGGATGGCGTTGCGCCCGTAGCCGGTGGCGACAACCCCGGAAATCTTTGAGCGTTCCAGCCCCGCTTCGCGCAGCAACTTGTCAAAAAGTTCAGCCGCTAACCGCTCCTGTTCCACGCCCTGGTCGGCCAGGCCGGATGCAAGCGTTCGATTTTGGCTGGTGTCGAACAACACCGCCTTGATGGAACGCGAACCCGCGTCGATGCCGGCGTAAATCATTTGGTTCTCCTGGCCCGGGCGGTTTCAAATAGCGCCTGCAAACGCGAGCCAAGGGCCGGCAATAGGGCATCACAAACGGGAGGAATTTCAAGCTCGATTGCGGGGATCCCAAGCCGCAGCCGGACCATGGCGCGGATGATTTCGCCTTCGCGGGCGCAATGGCTCGCGCCGGGAATGCGCGAAACGACCACGACCTCGGCCCGGCTCGCCTGGCATTCGCGGACGATGCGCGCGCCGCGGTCGGCGGTGGGCCCGGCCATCGGATCGGCCAGCGCGCTGCGGGCGAGCGCCTCCAAGGGCGGCAGATTCTCGGGAATCAAATCCAGCGCATGCGAGAACATGAAATCCGAGCCGCAGATGCGTCCGCCCAGTTCTTCCAGCAGATTCATCGCGCGCAGATCCGCAACCGGATTCACCCAGTAAGTCCGCACCGCCTGCGCGTTGACACTGAACCGGCCTAGCCGGATGCGGGCCTGCGCCTCGGCCAGCAAGGCATCGAGCACGACGATGGTTTCCGCACGATCGGAGCAGAAATGGATGGCGAGCATTTCCGCCACCAGCATCTCCAACGCGGGCAGCGGGGCGGCGGGCGCAGCATAGACGGATTTCCGCAGCGCGCCGAGCCGGCGGCGCACTTGATTGGCAATGCGGATGCCGTTTGCCAGCAAATCATCATCCAGTGTTTCCCCCGCCAGGCCGCCGAGCGCTTCGCCAACGCGCTGTAGTTCCGACTGCACACAGTCCACCTGGATTTTTGGCGCCGCCAGATTCCCAGGAAGGTCACAAACGGGTTCGGCGGCGGCGGGCGGGCGGCGGCGCGGGATTTCCCACCACAAAATCGCATGCCCGAGGTGTTCCAACCGTTGCGCGATGGCGGAAAAATCGTCACAGACCGCGCCGGTGCTGCACACCAGCAAATCCGGCTTTGGAAAATGTTCGCCGTTCTCGAAGGCCGGCAACATCGCGCGCACTGGACAAAACGAGGCGTCAACGCCCATTGCTTCGGCCTGCTGCAACAGCCGGTCGCTGCATTCCATGAGGCACGGCGTCCACCACGCGCCGTCGGGATAAAACGCCCTCAGGCCCGGCAGCGAATACGCCATGACCGGCACGGTGCCGAGGTCCTTCATCGTGCCGACTATCTTTTCGCCGCCGGCGCGGGCCCGATGCAGCCGCTCGTTTTCCGTCAGCAAAAAATTCCAGAGCCGGAGCGCGGCCGGCGAGTTATCGAACTGAAGTTGTTCCAGTCGATAATCTTTTCCGCGGACGACGTGGCGACGCAACGGGCCGCCGTAAGCCGGTTCGCGCAGGCCGTTCCGCTGTAATTCCTCGTAACGGTCATCCCACCCGGACAAATCCAGTTTGCGCGGCGCGACATTCATTGCAACGTCTCCACGAAAGCCTGGATCCGGGTAAGGTCGCGCGCCGAAAAGCCGGTGGCCTCGTCTGCCTCAAGTTGCAAGACCGGCAGGCCAAAGGTTTTGCGCAAGGTATGTGCCTCGGCCCTCCACAGATCGCAGCCGGTGAACAGCCAAAGCACAATGCCACGTACCTCCCGCGCTGCCAATCGCGGCTTTAGCCAGGAATAAAGCCGTGTGTTTGGCCGCTGGAACACATCAACCATGTGGTCGTGGTAACCGCGAACCAGCGCGTCGAAGGGATTTGTGCCGGCCGCCCAATCAAATGACGGTGACAGGCTGCGCTCGCCAGTCTTGGTGGCGTTAAAAACCACGCGGCCGCCGGCAGCTTCAATTTCGTCCAGCAATTTCCAGTGCGGCGGGAGGAACGGACCACCGACCAGAGCGAGCGCAACCGGATTGCCTTGTGCGTCCGGTGGTGGCGGCGAATATTCGCCATCCCAATGAAATCGCGACACCGCTTCGGCAAACCCGCGCGGGGAAGTGGTGGTTGCGGATTCGAGCAGACGCTGGCGCGTCGCGTTGGATTGCATCAATTCCTGCCGCAAGGTTGCCGCCGCCGGCGCGTGTCCGCCGATGGCCAGGAGGAATCGCCCCAGCCGTTCCAGTTCGGCACGATAAATCTGCTTAGCCGCTAGTGTCTCCGTTGCTGGCAGATTGAACAGAAAATCGCGCTCCAGGCCGTGAAGCTGCGCGGTGTCAAAACCGCGGCGCATCTGGTCGCAGGCTGTCGAGAATATCACAACAGAATCTGTCGCAGTTTCGGCGAACCGAACTGCCGCCTCGGCGAACGCGCAGACACCGGCAGACAGCGGCGACCCGCCGGAATGGAAGCTTTCCGACGCCCAGATACCGCGCGGGATCAGCCCGTGCGCCCGAATCCATTCGGCGGGAATCCACGGACTGGTGAGGAACACGTCCATTGGCGCGCCCCCCTTATCGGCCGTTTTCCGCTACGACAAGGCCCTGGATAATTTTCCCGGCCTGGGCGAGGGATTGGATGAATTTCATTTCGCCAACCAGCACCGCCGCCAGTGCCGTGTCGAAGCCGATAATTTTCAGCGCGTCATAGGTGAGTTGTTTCTCGATCATGTCGAGATAAAGCGGCATGGCGGCGGCAAAGCGACCGGTATCCTGCTCCACAAGCACGGTGCAGCCATTATTATTCAGCAGTTCCTGATATTCGCCGAGCGTAAGCAGGTTCGGAAATTTCATGAAGCCGAGAAACCGTGCGGCTTCGACGGTGGTCAATCTGGCCGGGCCTTCCATCCAGTCGGTAAAAGCAATTTTGCCGCGCGGTTTGACAAGTCGCACGGCTTCGGCAATCAATTTTATTTTATCTTCGACGTAGCACCACGCATCTTCGCCCCAGACGAAGTCGAGCCGGCCGGCCGGCAGACCGGTGGCGCAGACGTTGTTTTCGACGAAGGCTACCTTGTCCGCCAGGCCTTCGGCGGCGGCTCGCTGGCGGCCGAGTTGCAGCATCGCTGGTGTGGCGTCCACGCCAGTCATGTGAGCAACGTTTAGAAAACGCACGAGAAACCGCATTCCCGCACCGGTGCAGCAACAGAGGTCAATCCCGCGCGAGCCGGCGGCAATACCCGCCCGCTGCGCGAGATCCATTGAGGACTGGAAGCCGCCGATGTGAATCTGCTCGCCCATGAGCAGTTCCCAGAGCCGGCCTTCAGGGCCGGAATAAACGGATTGGACGTCGGCCAGATGGATGTTTGGCGCTGTTTTCATGATGATTGTTTTTCGCGGATGGTTTCGAAAAGTGCTTCGACGCGAGCGGAAATTCGCGCGGAGTCCGACGGCGAATAGTCCGTCGTGATTTTCAGATAGGGCAGTTGCAATTCATCCTCGGCCAGCTTGCGGACGTGGAAAGATTCGATGTCGTAGGTGAGGCACGCCTGCCAGACGAGTTCGATGACGCAGTGCGGCCGGAATTTCGCCGCGAGCGTGCGCAGCATTTCAAACCGGCGGGTGTTCGGCGTCATCACCGAGCAGGGCAAATGGTGATATTTCTTTGCGATCGCGCGAACCGGGTCTGCTTCGTCCAAGTCCACGTCGTCGAGAATTGGCTTGAGGCCGGTGCAATTTTCCATCGCCACAACGACCGCCCCCGCGGCTTCGATCAGTTCCAGCACGCGCTCCGCGCCATGGACAATCGGCACGCCGGTCAACAGCACGCGGATTTCGGATTTCCGGGGCTGGCGCTGTTGTTGGTTAAAAAAGTTGAGCGCGTTTTCATACTGCTGCAAATCTGCTTCCATGCCAGAAATAATGCTTTTCAATTCGATTAGCTGCCGCCCTGTGAGCGGCGGATGATCACGCGTCATCAGGTCCGCCAGCTGTCGGCGCAAACCGCGCTCGCGGTTCATCAGCCGACATGCGGCGCGGAGTTTTTCATCGGTGATTTGTGTGTGAAATTGATTTTCGAGATGCGCCTTGAACTTGCGGACTTCCTGCACCCAATGCTCAAGCGCGTCCGGTTCGCCGGCTTTTTGCGGCAGTTCGAGCACATACATCGCCCTAGTGGGGCTCATCAGCTCGAACATTTTCTTTTTCCCGTCGCACGTTGTCTCGGCGACGATCAGATCCGCCCGGTTCAGAAATGGGTTTTTCCCGGTAGCGTGATAGCCGAAGGTGGATTTGATCAGCGGACACAGATTGGCGGGCAGAACCTGCTCCGCGGCGGGAATGGTCGCCGCCGAGCCGCCGCACAGGCAGACCGGCAGGGCTCCGGCAGCCAGGATGATTTCGCGCGGGGTGAATTCGCACATAATACCCACCACAGGCTGGCCTTTCCCTTTGGCGATCTCAACAAAGTCCTGACAGTGCTCGATCATGTCGGCAAACCAAGCTAAAGGATTTGCTGCACCATCGAACATGGTGTTCTCTCGGAGGCCAGCGGCGCTACACATAATGCGGAACAAGACCTTTGCCTTTCTTTACTATAAAGGCAAGCTTGTCAAACCATAATAAATCTAACCAGCTGGCACCCCTGATAAAATCAGGCGCTTCGCGAGTCCTCCAAAGCCAATATTGTTGTTCGCCCAACGCTTATGCCGTTGAAATTTTTAGAATCGGTGGAGACACCCCCCTGCCTGCTGCACGCCCCCCCCAGTCGCCATTGTTTTGAATTCCAGCCCTTCGGATCTTTCTCGATTTGATGAAACCGCTGGCGATCGGAGTCTCGCGCAACGTGTTCGTTCAACCACCCAACTTTTAATATGTCATCACACGGTAGAAACGCTGGTTGAAATTGGTCATTTGAAAATCGGTGAACTGGAAGACCCCGTTGACGTCCGCCGTATTGGTTGCCACCGGAATCCAATTCACCGGCGGCAGGTTCGTTGCCGACAGCAGCACGTAAATCTGTCCCGCCGTGCCCGTGCCGCCCAAGGTGAACACAGCCGGGCTGCCACCCAAGTTTGTGATCACCGGCGGCGACTGCGCCACAAAGTTGGCACTGACGCTGATGTGGTTGGTCACATTCACGTCCCTGCGCGGGTTGGCCGTCAAGCCGTCGCTCCAGTCCGTGAACCGGTAGCCGCTGTTCGCCACGGCGGTCACGGCGCTGCCGCCGGTGTTGTAGCTGACGGTCTGCGGATTGAGGCCACTGATGCTTCCATTGCTGCCCGCCGTGTAGGTCAAAGTGTAAGTGTTCCACTGCACCGCGAGAATGCCGTTGGTGGCGAGCGTGTTTGTGTTCCAAGTCAGGCCGGCGGCGAGTGCGGGCAGATTAAAATTCGCGAAGCCACCGTTCCAGCCGCCGGCACTGAACAATTTGAAGCTGTCGCCGACGGCGAGCGCATTCGTGCCGATATTGGTCACGGTGAGCAAGCCGCCCTGGGTCAAGGTTCCGGCGATGAATACCAGGTCATTGGTCGGTCCGCCGCCATTTTTGACCAATTCCATCAAGGTTCGGCTACCGCCGAACAGGGTCACATTGTTGCTGATAGTGAACCGCCCAATGCCGCCATTGCCGGGAACGAGCGTGCCGCCGTTCTGCACGGTGGCCGCGCCGCAGATTATTCCCGCGCCGCCGAGCGCGGCATTGGTGGCGACGAAGACGGTGCTGGAGGTGTTCGTGGTCAGCACGCCATTGACGAGCAGCGTGCCGCTGCTGATGGTCGTTGTACCGGTATACACATTCGTCCCGGTTAGCGTAAGCGTTCCCGTACCGATTTTGATGAGGTTCAACGTGCGGCTTAGTCCCGCCCGATAACCCAGCACACCGGAGTAAACCGTGTTGCTGGACTGATTCAGGGAAAGCGTGCGCGCAGCAGTCGCGTTACCCCAATCCACCCGCACCTGCCCAGTGCCGGTCAAATTGCCGAACGTGGCCGTGCCACCATCGAAGGCATTGCCCAGCACGAGGTCGCCGCCGGCCAAATCCAAGTCCGGCGATCCGTCCTCAAAGCCGGTTGCCGTGTCCAAAACTAACAAGCCGCCGGCGACGCGCACGGTGCCGCTGAAGGCGGAGGCATTTGCTCCCGACAACTGCAAATTGTTCGCGCCTGATTTCAGAAACAAACCGGACCCGAAGAAGGCATTGACTGCGGTAATAGCGCGCGTGCCGGCGGCGGTGTTCCACTCGACGGCGGCATTATTGGTGACGGGGCCAAGGCCGAGGCTGGCGATGGCGTTGGTGAGCTTGAGCGTGCCGGCGCTGACGGACTTGCCGCCGGCGCCGGTGTTGGTACCGCTCAAAGTCAGCGTGCCCATGCCATTTTTGACGAAGCCCGCGCCCTTGATGCTGGCGCTGATGGCCGCGTCACCATTGACCATAATGACTGCCATGCCGGAAAAGTTCAACGCGCCGGCCCCGCCGGCAATATTGTAGATGCCGCCGTTATTTTGGTTGAACACCATTTCCACCGGGGCCACGTCGTTGGTGATCGTCACAGTGCAATTGGTTGCCGTGCCGGCACCAAAGAGCGCTACGAGGTTATTCGTCCACAGGGTGTTGGTGAACCCGTTCCACCAGTTGGCCGAAGCCGAGCCCCAATTACCGTTGCCATCTTGCGCGCTGGAAACGCCAGCCCCGGCGTCCCACACGAGTCCGTTGGTGCCGACCACGCTGACGTTGACGAGGTTCGTGCTGCTGTGCAAAGGATACAAGCCGCCATAACCGGAGTCTTGCACGGCGACTGTCAGCGTGAAATTCGCCACGGTTGCATTGCTGATGAGCGTGTTGTCCGCCACCGCAAGAATACCGGAGCTGGGGTCGAGGGTGAAGGTGTTATTGGTATTGCCGCCGATAAGCTTGAACGTAAGCGCATCCAGCGGGCTGTCTGCGGCCGTGATATCGCCGACCAGCGAGCTGTTGGCTGCGCTGCGAATCACGCCGAACGCCTGAGCGCCAATTTGCGGCGGATAATTCAAATCCACCGGCTGGAGATTCGCGCCGGGAATTACATTGGTGACGCCGCTACCGGGTACCAGCCAGCCAACGCCAACGTGGTCACCGCCGCCCCCCTCTTTTTGGAGCGCCTCTATATAGTAGCGCTGGCCTGCGACCAGATTTGTAATCACGGCGGATGTTTGTGAGGCATAAGTGCTCCACACGTTTTGGCTGGTGTAACTGGCAACTGAAGCGATGACCCCGGCGTTAGCCGCGTTCGTGTCGCGGCTGAATTTCAACTGGCTGCTGTCGTCAGACGCTATGAAAAACTGATAATCGCCGGTCATGGAAGGCACCAGATAGGCACGGATGCGCGAGCCGTAGTTGTCCGCCACATCGGCCGCCGACGCGAAACTGCCCAGGGCCACCAGCGCATCAGGCTTGACCGGATATTTTGCGTTGCCGGTGAGGTCACTAACCTGTGTGCCGCTGCCGATCGCGTTGAACATTTCCCGCTGCACCGACGTGGCGGTGACCACCCCGGCCCCGACGATGGATAACGCGACAGTGTTTGTGCCGGACAAGGGCGGCATGCCGTTATCGGTGGTGCGGACGGACAGGGAGATATTTGTGGTGACGCTCGCGGCGAGCGCCGTGTCGCTGGCGACGGTAATCCAGCCGTTGCTAGCAATGTCAAAAATGCCGGCGGCGTTACCGGCGACAATGGCAAAGGTGTGGGTGTCGTTGGTGTTCATGTCGGTCACCGTCACCTGTCCTGCTAGCGCGCCGGTTATGGCGTCACGGTGAACTAGGTTGGTAAAGCCGATAACGTGCGGAATGTAGTTCAGGAAATACGGCGCCAGATAGAGCGCGGGGATGACATTGGTCTGGCTGCTGGTGGCCGGCCCCGTCCAACCTACAGCCAGATTATCACCGCCGCCGCCTTCCTTCTGCCGGGCCTCGAGATAATATGCCTGACCCGCGACGAGCGCGCGGACGGCGGATTTCTGGCTCGCATATTTATTCCACTGGCGGGCGGAGACGTAGGCGGAGTTGCCGGTGATATCCGCAATCTTCGTCATGCTCGCGGGATTCGTTGTGGTGCTCATCCACAATTCACCGTTGTCATCAGTGGCAATGAATAAATTATAGTTGCCGGTAACCGGCGGGATCAAATAACCGCGCAGCACCGAGCCGAAACTGTCGGCGCGGCTGCTATCGCCTTCCGCCGTTAATATTTGCTTTTCCCAAGTAGCGTCCCCAGGAAAGCGCGCGTTGCTGGTCAGGTTGCTGACATAGACGCCGGAGCCAATGCCATCATAAACCGCGTAGCTGATGGTGCCAGGCCGAAATGGCGAAGCATTGGTGATAATGGTGATTTGCACATAGTTCGTGGCTTTCAATACGGGAGCGCCGCTATCAGCGACCTGAATGGCCAGATTGTAAACACTTTGGACGGCCGAATCAGGATCACCCGAGACCGTGAGATTACCCGTCGCATTATCGAGTGCGAACATGGCGTTGCTGTTGCCGCTGAGTATGGACAACGTGAGGATGCTGTAGAAATCCGGGTCGCCGATGGTGACGGTGCCGACCAAGGTTCCAAGCAGGGTGTGGGCAATCAGTGTGTTGGTAAAACCGGTAATGGACGGCGTCTCGTTCACGTTGGTGACCAGCACCAGCACGCGGCGGTTCAACTCGGTCAAGGCCGGATTCAATACGTTGGTGATGTTAACAAACATCTCAAACTGCACGGGAAATTGCGTGTTCTTTGCCAGCGCTTCGTAGTCAAGCGTCGCGGCATTAGACACGGTCAGCACACCATTCTCGTCGAGGACAAAGGTGTTTGAGGAGTTGCCGGAGACAATGAAATAATTCAGCGGTTCCACGCCGAGATTGGTGGCTGTGATAGTACCAACGACCAGGCCGTTCGTGGAATTTTCCGCTATCGTAAAACGTGTGGACAATGTGGCGGCGGCCACCGAACCGGTGATGGCATAGTAACCAAGGCTGGCATAGCTGGAAAAACCGTTCGTAAGCGGATCGTTGCGGCCCGCGCCCGTCACGCGGAAGGTGTATGTGCCGGCAGGTAGATTGGTGGTGATGCCTGCGGTCAGGGCGTTCTGCGGATTGTTACTGGCGATGACCGTGTCCGTGGCGTCGGCGAGTGTGACCATGACAGCGAGGTCAGCCCAGTCGTTCGTGGCGACGGGACTGGCCGTCAGGGATATCGCGCCGCCGGCGGTGGTGAAACGGAACGCATCGGTGTCGCCGGTCGTTTCAATGACGCCTTCGGCGAATGCGGCATAATTGGAATAAATCTCCAGATACCGCGCCGTGGCAAGCGTCGCGCCGGTGTCATCGGCGCGGTAGGACACATTGTTATTTGCCGTGGTGATAACATTGAGTTCGTCCTGGGTGTTGTTGGCGTCCTGATACTCACCCTTTGCCCATTCAGTCACCGGCTCATAATAACCGGCCCCCATGATTGGCCCCCAGCCGGTCGTGCCGGGACCGGAATGGCCGTAGTCGTAACCCGAAGTGCTGTTGCCCTGATGGCTCAAGCCCAAGCAATGGCCGCATTCATGAGCGATGACTTCTGCCGCACTCTTGCCGGAGCTGTAGAATGACCAGTTCGGCGTGTCGCCGGTCCAATTCCAGGAATTCATGTAAGAAACACCGCCCGCGCCCGGTGCGGCTGTAGTGGTGGGCGTACAAATGCAGCGCTGCCGGCTGTTTTCCGGCGCGGTCTGATAGATTTTGATGTCGGTGGTGACATTTATGTCGAATGGCATGTAGTCTTCTGACACACGCTTCCACACGTCCTTGATCTGCGCATTGCTGACACTCGGTTTAATATAGGTGATACCGCCCCACGTCGGCGTATAGCCACCGCGATAATCAATATAAAGCACCCCCGTCGCGCCCGGCAGGCTTTGCAGGGAAATGATGCCGTCGTTATAAGGAGGCACATAATCCGGTACCTGATCTGGCCTCAGCGGCGGCATCTCCTCCGCGTCATTGGTTGCCAGCAGGGCGGAATCAATTGGCGGCAGCGCCAAACACATCACTTCGTCCAAACGCCGTTGCGCCAGCTGGGATTTTCCACCCGGTCCGCTCGGTTCAATTCGCCAAGCGGTCTTACTCCCGGGAAATTCCACCACACCCGCGAAATCGCCTTGTTTGCCGGACAAGGTCTGTTTCTGAAAGAAAAACCGGCCCGGCTCCGGTGAAGTCAGTTCACCCGAAACATAAAGCAATTCGCCATGGGTGTGTTCCAGATGATGGATAGCACCGGTGGCAAAAACGCCATCGGTCAGAACAAATCGGATCGGTGAGCCGGGCGAGGCATTCGTCAGGCTTGAAAAATAATTGTAATCCCACTCTCGCTTGTACTGCCGGGCAGCGATAACGTCTTGCTTTGCGCCAGATGCAAGATATCCGGTCGCCCGGCTCACCGCGGCCGTAGTCGAATTTGCCCGGCTGAGAGCCGTTACCGTAGAAGTGGCCTCACCTGCTTCCGCAGTCGCATTTGCGGCCGTGCCGGAAAATTCAACGCGGGTGGCGTGCCGATGCCGCCACCCATAAACCGCGCTAATCCCCAGTACGGCAAGTAAACCTGTAAGCCAGAGTTTTTTCATTGGGTTTTATTATTATATTTAAATTTCTGGGCACTTCAAATCACAAATCAAGATCCAATCCGGAGACAAAGAGTCAATCCGACAGTTTCGTGGATATTGTCACTGTCAACAGCCGCAATCGCGCACCTCCGCAACTACTTGATCGGCATGTTGGGTTGAGACATTGATCCGGATTAGATTTCCGCCGGCTTCTCATGCCGTTGGCGACGGTACGGGGGATATTCTGAACTTCGAACAGCCGTCCGCACGCAATCGACACCTGATTTTGCAGTTGTTGATTCAGTGGTGGAATCTTTCTAAGCAATTAACTCAATGCCACTTCGCAGGCAAGGCCTCCGACTTTTCAAGGCAGTTGCGGTGTGACAATCCGATAATATCGCGCGGTATTCGTCAGATTGATGGGAAATTGCTTGACAGAATTGCTGGCGGCGGCAGCAATGTCCTGAACCCGCTGCCACACATCGATAGACAGATTGGTGCGGCTTTGGATGGTGTAAGTCTTGTTGGAAGCCGCTTGGAAGATCAACATCGACGAATTGGTGCCGGCAGCGGCGGGAGCCAAATCCATTTTAAGATGGCTAACGGCGGAAAGCGGATCGGTGCCAGCGATGAATTCCTGAAAGTTGCTGAAGCCGTCGCCGTCCGGGTCGGCGCTGGCACCGGAAATGGCAGCGTTCATCAATTGGGCGGGGGAGAAAATATTTCCGGCCCAGACGGTGTAGGCCGGCAATGAATCGGCCCCGCCGCTCACCGTGTTGACTGACCGGCGGACAAAGTCAATACGAGCGAAACTATTGACTTCATTGAGCAGGCCGATTTCGCCGGTCGCCAGCTTCGTTAGCGCCGAATAGCCGGAGTTGCCGGAATAAACCAGATCGGATACCGGCCACGTCTGACCTTCATCGTAGCTGATGCGCAAGGTCATGGCGACGCGCGAGGAAGAACTGTTGCAGTTTGCGAACACGATGCGGCTGACGCCGCTGTCATTGGTCGTCGTCAGACGAAGGATGCTGCCTTGGCACGCCGGGTCGGGAATTGTCGGCGGATTCGTGGTGTTGGTGAACAGCGCGCCCCATATCAGACCGCCGTCGGTGCTGCGGCTGAAGGTGCGGAGGCCGCTCCAGGAAAAATTGTTGTCGCGCATCGAGGCGAATAGACCGCCGTTCGGCGTCTCGACGATTTGAATTTCGCCGCCGCCGGTGCCGCAATTGCCGCCAAGTTTCCATGTAGCCCCGTGGTCATCGCTGTAAATGATCGCCGAATAATACGGGCTGCCATAAATGTAAACCGGAAAAATTAAACGCCCAGCGTAGGCCCCGGAAGAGATCTGAATGCCGTTGCCGGGGCCGGTCAAAAATTCCGGCGCGGACGCCTTCGCGGGCCGCAGGTTGGAATTGAGGGCTTCAACATCCATGCGCGCCGACCAGGTTGCGCCGTTATCGTCGCTGTAACGCATTTCCAATTTGATCGCCCGCCCGCCGCCGTTCGTGGTGCCATTGTCATAAAGCACCCAGACGCGACCATTGGTGCGATCCAGCAGCAGCGCGGAATCCCCGGCGCAACGGTGCGGAATCGGGTTGGTGATGCCATAGGCGGGATAAATATCTGTGCCGCCGTCCGTGGAATACGCGGCGATAACTTGCATCGGCTGCCATGTATTGCCGTTGTCTAAGCTGCGACGGCAGACGCAGTCAAGCGGATAGGGAATATCGCCGTTGCTCGTGCGTCCGTCAGCGACGGCGATAACGGTGCCGTTCGTGGTGGTGACCATGGCAGGAATGCGATATTCGGGATAACCCGTGCCGCTCACAAACACCGGCGTGTAATTATAAACGAACGGCGCGGGCGCGGTTGGATCAGCCACCACGCCGGCCCATTTGGCGGAAAGATAATTTTCCACGTTCGTGCGCGTGCTGTCGTCGAGCGCGGAATTGAAAATCAGAAATTCCGCCACGTCCGCCTGAATGCCGCCGGTCTGCGCGAAATTTGCGCCGATCATCAGGCCGCTCAAATAACCGGGCAGCCCGACCGTCGCGCTGCCGGCAAATACGCCGTTGGTGTAATGTTTGAACGTGGAATTGCTGGCGTTCGTGCTGACAAGAAACGTGTGAACCTGCCAGACGTTCGTCGTGGCCGGCGTGGTGACGGTGCCGGGGCCGCTGCTCGCACTGACCTGCCAGTTGCCTGCCGACACGAGCGCGCGCGTGAAGCCGGGCGTGCTGGACGTGCCGTCGAAAAGATAGCCCGGCGGCGAGGCGTTGCGCACGCGGGCGTAAGCGATAACCGTGCGGTTGTTGGTGATGATGCCAAAGGCACTTTTCGCCGCCCAGATGCCGTCGCCGCCGCCGAAGGTGACCGCGCCCATCGCCGCGCCGCCGGACGAGCGCAAATAGTTTTTCTGAGGCGAGCCGGTAAGGTTGACGAGATTGCGCCCGGCTTGCGTGTACGTGCTGTTGGTCGCGGCGGTGCCTAGGTTCGTCCACGTTGTCACGCTGTAATTATCCAAATTGACCGCCAAACTTGAATCACCGGCGAACCACGCATAAATACCCGACGCATCCGGCGGGATCATGGTCGGCGTCCAGTTTGATTGCAGATAATTCAGCACCGCCGTGCGGTTGCCGGCGGACAAGTCGTTCGTGTAAACCATCACTTCCCCGATGTCCGCGCCGAGAAAGGTTTGCACCTGCGCGTTCGCGCCGAGAATCAAACCGCCGAGGCCGTTGAGGTTGGCATTGGTGAACACGGCTACATTTGTTCCGTTGATCCAGTGGCGAATCAGCGTCGCGCCATTCGTCGGCACATAATCAAATTCATGAAACTGCCAGGTGTTCACCGTGCGCGGCGCGGTGCCGGTGTCGGCGTTGGCGGCATTGCCGATAGGCGAAGACTGGATGCCGGCCTGCCAGAAATTGGTGCGGACTTGCGCGCGGGTCAAGCCTGTCGAGGTTGAGCCGTCGAAAAGAAAACCGTTGCCGCTGCCGTTGACGCGCACGGCAAAAAAAAGCGAGCGCGCATTGGTGAGAAAACCAAAATTAAATGAAGGACTCCACACCGCCTGGCTCGCGCCGTCGAAGCGCACAAAATTTCTCTGCGTTGCGCCAAGAAACGCGCCGCCGACCATTGGCGGCGAGCCGACAATTTGCGTGAGGTCGCGGTTGGTGGAGCCGGCCGTCAGGTCATCCCAGCGCGCGACAACGGCGCTGGTCGAGGCCACCGGCATCACGCCGTGGTCGCCGCGATACCAGGCATAAAGATTAGTTTGTGCGGGCAGCACAGTTTCCGGCAGCGCCTTGACGCGCACCGCCTCCTGCGCCATGCGTTCACCCATGACGACAAGGCTGTCGGCGTTATAATGCAAATTCAGCCCGTCCACGTTCTGCAATGTGAGACCGGCAGACTGCGCGTAGCCGATGTCCGTACGACTGGCGGCGAGGCTTGACTGTCTTTGCGAAACGGTAAGCCGGGTACCGGAAGCATCGCTGGAAATCTCACCAAACACGGCCTTCATGTTCGCGGCGTTCGTCAAATCGGTTTGCAGATTGGTCATCAGCATGAAAAACCGTTGGTCGGCGAAAGAAGCCTCGTAGGTGCTGTCGCTTTCGCCCTGAAGATAGAGCAGACAGGCAACCTGAAGATTGGTGTAGCCGGACGGCAGCACGAGCGCGGCGTTGCTGACGGTGTTCATCACTTTGGAAAACATGTAATGATCGGAGTTCGTCTTGCACCAGTATGAATTTCCGCCACCGCCGCGGCTGGCTTTGACGATGCCGAAGTCGCGATAGCCCGCGTCCCACAACATCCGCGCACAGCCAACTTCCGGCCCCCAGTGATTCGTGCTGTAGGCGTAGTAGCCGCCGGTCTGGAAACAGATGTTCGTCCACTGCCCGCCGGAATCGCCCAGCGCGGCGTCACCGGCGGGCGTGTTGTCCGAGGTGTTGTCCCAGAAAAAGGGGACGTTTGTGTCGGCGGGATAACTTTGCACCTGCGGAAGAATCATGTTCGTTTCGGTGGTGGCCGGCGTGCCGAGGCTGTTGGACTGGCCGGTGAGGACGAAAATGCGGAGCGTTTTGCCGGACGCGCCGAACACGCTGCCGACGACAAGCACAAGCAGCCCGACGAGGCAGATATTGAATTTGCAAATTATTTTCACGGATTCAAATAAGGCGATGGCACAACCGGCGATTCAGCCTCTGCGCAGTGGGAAAAACATCCCGTCGTAAACCAAACCGGCAGGATGTCGCAACCACAGCGACCCGGGATATCACGGATGCCGCAGGCGATAAAACACCGCCGGATTCGCCGGCACCAACGGGAGGTTGGTCGAGATCAGGGCATCACTACCTGGCACGTCCACCCAGTTGGTGCCGAGGCCTACATTCAGGGCGTTGGTCTGCGACTGCAGAAGCCAGCCGAGATGATCCGCGGGCCAGCTCAGGGTCATCGCGCTCCCGGTAACGCTATAGGTGATGTTCGTCGGATTCGCGGCCATGGTGGCCACCACACTCAACACGCCGCTGGCAGCGTCGAAATTCCAGTTCTTGCCGGCGCCCGGAGCGGGCGCGATGCTGGCAAAACTGCCTGCGCCGCCCGCGCTAAAGATCTGGAAGCTCTGCCCATTGGTCAACGTGCCGGACAAGTTGCTGACCACCATGCTGCCGCCCGCATAGGTCGCGCTGGTGAAACCTTGCACCTGATCGCTGGCACCGGAGGTGGCGTTCAACTTGACGAGGTTTGTGCCGCCAGCCTGGATGGTCAACGTGTTGCTGATAGTCAAGGTGCCGAGGACGGATTTGCTTGTGAATAGAGTGCCGCCATTCTCAATGGTCACCGGTGACTGAATGATGCCCGTGCCGCCGAGGGAACCGCCGGTCACCGTGACGCCGGTGCCGCCAATCACACCATTGACAATAAGCACACCATTGCTCACGGTGGTCGTGTCGGTATAAGTGTTGGTGGCGCTCAACACAAGTGTGCCACTCAAGACAGTCACGGACAGCGGCGCGCTGCCGCCGGAGGACTGTGTTTCAACGCCAACAATATTCGCTAACGTCAACAAACTGCTGCCGTTCTTCACAAACGCCAGCGAGCGGACTTGCCCGCCAGTGCCTTGATGCGACAAGATCATTCCATTGAATGTTGTGTCGCCGCTGGATTGATTTATCACCAGATTGCGCGCGCCGGTGGCACCAGCGTCGGTGCGAATGGTGCCAAAGCCACTGAGCGAGGAGAGGGTCAGACTGCGGTTGCCGGAGGTGGCATCCCAGTCGCCGATGATGAAATCCTGGCCGTTCGTGACGCTCGCGCCGGTGTCCAGCGCGAAGGCGGTGCCGGCCAGCTGATTTCCGCCGGTGCTGTGCAGCCAGTAGCGTCCCGACGTTCCCTCCATGGTGCCCGGCGTCGTGCTGGGCGTGCCGCCGCGCAGCGTCAATGTGCCATTGAACGCGAGTGCGTCGACGGTGGTGAACTGGCCGAAGGCGGTGTCCCCCGTGCCTTTCCAGGTCACGCCGCCGGAGCCGGTGAGATTTCCGAGTATGGAACCACTGGAATAAGTCAGTGTGCCTGTCTGCGCGGTGATGGTCGAACCGGCCACAGTCGTGAAACCGCCGATGGTTTCGCTGGCGTTCGCTTGGAATGTGGCACCGCTGACAATGCTGACGGTTCCGGAATCAGCGATAGCTTTGCCATTTGTCACAATCAAGGTTCCCGCGTTGACGGTCGTCACGCCGCCGTAAGTGTTGGTGCCGCTCAAGGTCAGCGTGCCGCTGCCGTTCTGCTCCAACGTGCCGACGCCGCTGATGTTGTTGGCCACCGTCGGCGCGTCGGCGCGGTTGAATTGCAAGTCGGTGGTGACGGTGATGGCACCGGTTCCCAACGAGCCGCTCGCGCCGTTGGTGCCCACCTGGACGATGCCGGCGCTGATCGTCGTCCCGCCGGTGTAGGAGTTGTTGTTGACGACCGTGAGCGTGCCGGTGCCGTTCTTGGCCAGCGCCGTGGTACCGGCGATGGCCGCGCTGCCTTGGAGCGTATAGTTGTTGGCGCTGTTGTTGAAATAGACATTGGCGGGAGCAACGTTCGCCACAGAGACATCCACCACACTGGTTCCGGTGAGGGAATCATCAAACACCACGACCGCGCCATTGGTGTAGTCGGTCGGGCTGCCGAGCAGCGTCCAGTTCATCAAGCCGCCGATGGCGTTGGTGCTCCATTCGCTGCTCTGCGCGCCGGACCAGAAGAGCGCCGGCGTAACCACCAAGTCGACGCTGACGCCGGCGTTGTTGACGAGCGAATAATTTGCGCCGCCGGGAACCGAGCCAAGCTTGTAGGCGTTGAAACCGCTGCCTTTCAAGCTGCCGGTGTAAGTAATCAGTTGGTAGGTGCCCGGCGCTGGCGCCGTGCCGGTGATATTGATGGTGATGGAGTTGACCGCGCCGTTGTTGGTCACGCCGTCAGCCGTGGCCACGTTGAGAATACCGCCGTTGGCGACGTTAAAGCTCATCGTCCCGGTGTTGGCAAAAATCACGCTGGTCAGATTCAACGGGCCGGTGCCGGGGAGGTTCACCTTGCCGCCATCATTGACCGTGGCTGAACTGGTCACCGTGCCACCGTTGAAGCCGTTCATACTGCCGCCGCTGTTGACGGTGACCGGACAGTTCACAGTGCTGCCATTGAGGCTGAAAGTACCATTTGTCAGGATGCTGACAAAACCGTTCGCCAGCGAGCCGGGACTGGCCACGACCAAGGTGCCGTTGCTCACGGTCGTTCCGCCGGAGTAGGTGTCCGTGCCGGAGAGCGTGACGGTGTTGGCCCCCGCCTTGACCAAGGCTAAGGTGCTGGTGCCATCTGTCAACGTGCCGCTGAAGGTCGAAACCACTGTTCCATGCGTGAGGGTCAGTGTGCTGGGCGTGCCTCCGTTATTCAACACCGTGCCGTCGGCTGTGCCGCCGTCTTCCAGGTCGCTGATGGTGGGGCTGAAGCCATTCAAGTCCAGAGTGCTGCCGGAGCCGGTGACGGTGACGGTGTTGGCGATGGCGCGCACGGAGCCGAGCGCGTTGACATGGCCGGCGATGAGCGTGCCGCCGGAAATTTTCAGGCCGGGGAAACAATTGGTGTTGGAAATTTTCAACACGCCCGCGCCGGTTTTTTCCAAGGTCGTATTTTGTCCGTCAATGCTGGCGCGCTGGCTGATGGTGCCAGTGAATTCCAAGCCGATGGGCGCGTTGGCGCTGGTGCCGACCTGAACCTGCCGGGTCGTCGTGGTTGAAGTGCCGGTGCCATACCAAGGCGCGCTGATGGTGGCCTTGCCCGGATCGTTCGCGCCGTCATAAACAATGCCGGCATACGGCGAGGTGCCATTATAAACAGTGAAGCCAGAATGGCCGGCAACCCTATCTTCCAACAACGAAGTGGCTCCCGCCTGCTGGCCAAAGGTCACAACCGTGGCAAACAGTAAGTTGCTGGAACCGTCGGTAGGTTTGTAGTTGCTCATGCCGTTGATATTCACACTGCCGGACTGGATTGTCGGTCCCGCCGCCCAGGAACTGGCCGTGCCGGTTGCCTTGCCGCTGCCGCAGACCACACCGCCGCCATTCACGACGGTAAGACTGTGGGTGTTGGCGGCGGCGAGCATCAGCGTCCCGTTGCCGGTCTTGGTCAAAGCATTGCCGGTTCCCGCAATCACGTTGGAAACCGTCAGGGTTGAGGCGTTGGTCACGTTGAACGTGCCGCCGCCGGAACTGAGCGTGATTCCGCGGTTGGTGTTGGCTCCCATCGCAAACGTGTTCGTGACCATCAGCGTGCCGCCGTTGAAGGTTAAGCTATTAGGCGTCGGCGTGGTCGGATTGCCAAGCGCGGTTTCATTGGTAATCGCCAGCGTGCCGTTATTGAGAATCACGCCACCCGTGAAGCTGTTGGAGTTGTTCATGGTCAACATGCCGGAACCGCCCATCGTCAAGGTGGCGGCTCCCGCAATCTGGCCGGCACCGCCGAAGGTATAATTTATTGCCGAGTTGTTGAGCGTGACCGAACTGGGCGTCAGGCTTCCCACCAGACTGATGGCCGGGGTGTTCGAGCCGGTGTCATCAAAAGTCACCACGTCGTTGGCATAAAAGACGTCCTTCACGGAATTGACATTGTTCCACCAGTTCGAGGTGGTGGCGGTGTTCCACAAATTAGCCGTGCCGTCGCCCACCCAGGTCAAATTTCCCGGGCTCCCGACGACGACCAACTGCACGAGGTTGCCGCTGATGGCCACACTGAAGATTTGAGGACGCGGACCGGCGGTTAAGCCGGCAATACTGAAGTTGCCTGCCGTCACACCCGGATCCATCGCGCCCGCCGTGATCAGCGTGTAAGTTCCAGCGTTCAATCCGCTGCCGGGCGGGACAAACTGAAGTTTCGTCACGCCGCTGGCAGTCAGAGTGCCGCCAACCGAGATCTGGTCGTTGGCGGTGTTGTTGATGTCCAAAACCATCGTATTGGTGCCGCCGGACAACGTCAGGTTGCCGCTAAAAGTTAAGGCGCCGACAGTGTTGCTGCCGGCGGGGACGATGAGGTTGGTGCTGCCCAGCGCAGCGTTCAGGCTGCCCGTGAATGTGCCACCAAGGATTTTCAGCGTCTGACCGGGGGCGGTTGTGAATCCGCCGGTGAGCGCCGACACATCAAACGTCGTGTTGGTGATCATGGTGATAACCGAACTGTTGGCGATGGAGCCGGATGCGCCAAGGGTCAGCGTGCCGGAAGTGAGGTACGTAGGGCCGGTATAGGTGTTGGCCGCCTGAAGCACGATGTTCTGGAATGCGGTCGCCGCGCCATAGCCGCTGGTGATGCTGCCGATGTTCAGCGTGCCGGTGCCTGAAATCAATCCCGGCACGGAGACGGTGGTGGTGGAGGTAAAGGTCAGGACCCCGTTGTTGACGACGTTATCCGAACCGAGCGAGCCATTGGCTCCCGGCCCAACCTGGGTGTTGTTGGCAGGCGTCGTGCCGCCGACCCGCACATACGTCAACCGGGCGGCCACGCCGTTTTCCACCGGGCCGCCGATGATGATGGTGCCGCCGGACAGGCCGGACTCGTCACCGCACAAAATGAAGCCCTGATCCGTGCTCGTGAACGTCGTCGCCCCCACTAGCGGCTCAATGAAGACCAGATTGCCAGAACCGGAAAAAGCATCCGCCAGATTCAAATAGCGGCCGGAACCGGTGACGATTTGCTCGGCGAGGTAGCTCGTCGTGCTGGGATTTAGGGTGATGGCGTTATTCCAAGTCCAGCCGCCAGCGTCGCCGCTCATGCCGCCGTCCGCGAGCGTGCCGCCGTTGAGCGTGATGGTGCCGGTGCCCCAGGCCGTGGCCCCGCCGCGCAGACCGCGCAAAGTCGTGCCGCTGTCCACCTGCCATGAGCCGGTGAAATTGGCAAAACTGTTAACATCTGAAAGGCCGGTGCTGCCGCCCTGATTCAAGCTCACCACCCCGCCGCCGGAAATTTCAATAAGCCCATCGCTGCCGGATGTGTCAGCCCGGGCGGTCGCGCCAGAGACACCGCCATTGGAAAAGCGGAGCACGCGGCCGGCCAGCACCTTCCATTGCTGGGCACCGCTGAAAACATTGGTGGCGTCATTGATCACGACACTGACATTGGCCGCTGAAAGATCAATACCCGAGGAGCCGATGATCAGCTTGCTGTTGGCCGTGGCGGTGCCGGCACCACCGATATACATGGCGCTGGCTACGGTTCCGAAGGCCGTTCCCACCGTCAGCGAGCCAGTGGCATTCGTGTAGGTAAAAGTGGTCGCGCTTGGAACGCCGGCCACAATGTATGTCCCGTTGTAACCTGTCGGCGTGATGCCGGCAAGAGTGACGGTCTGGCCGGGTTCAAAACCATGACTAGCCTTGTTGGTGATGGTGACCAGGTTGAATCCGTTGACGACCGCCTCGCTCGCTCCCGTGATGTTCGTCACGGCGGCGGCAATAGTGTTGGTGGTCAGCGCCGTGCCGGATAGTGTGCCGATGGCGATGCCCTGCCACGAAAGCGCGCTGCCCGGCATGGCGGTCAAAAGCGAGTTCGTAACGGTGTTGGCGGAATAAGTCCCAGACCATTTGGCCACATCCGTGGCCGTGGGTGCGGTGCCCCCCCAACTGACGGCCTGATCCAGCCGGTTGGTATTGTCTGCTTTAGTATAAATGGTGGCGCGGCCAGCCAGCGGCAGGGCCAGCAGAACGGTCAGCACCAGCAGGGCGTGGAAGTTGAATGTTTTTTTCATGGTTTTTTTTGAATTTAATTGGCTGAATGAAGTCTTGGCTGATTTGAACGTGACTTGCAGGAAATGGAAATATTTTGGAGTCGGAGTGTGGTTTTTGGTGTTATTTATTGTGTGTAGTCCACGGTGTAATCTCCCGTGCTCACTGTTTGCACAACCCCGGGTATGCCCATGATGAATTTGGTGAATTTGGCATGCCCATCCACAAAGACCGTGTTCCACCGGTCATCAAATTTCCTGGTGTGGCGGTATTCCACAATGTTTTGCGCGGCATTGGCATCGCTGGCACTGCCGGGATCGTAGCCGTTCCAGGTCGGGAAAAAGGCCCCGTTTTCAGCTACGGTGATCATCCTGACCGGGGATCGAACCAATGTTGACTTGATGCTGGCATACACGGTGTTACCAAAGGCATCTACCGATGATTGCACTGGTATGACCGTGAGAGTGGTGGCAATGCCAGTCGTCGTCACGACAGCCGACAAGTTGCCGGCATACGAAGATCCAAAATTATAGTAAGAATTCAACCCGCCGCCGGACGCGGGCTGATCGTTCGGACACCGGGCGACGGGAACTTCGTTGGTAGGGCCAAACCTGCCCAAATGCTGGTTGAGCGGACGCATGGTTGCATCCAAGGAAGCGTAGCCGCCAGTACCAGCCCGCCCCAGCCAGTAATACATGGTGGAGCTTCTGGGCGGAAAAGTGTCCCTGTTATCGCCGAGGTAGAGGTTTGACGCCAGCCCAATTTGCTTAAGATTGCTCAAACATTGCATCTGCTGTGCCTTCTGCTTGGCCTTGGCCAGCGCGGGCAGCAACATCGCCGCCAGGATGGCAATAATGGCGATGACCACCAGCAACTCGATCAGCGTGAACGCGCAACACCGAGATATCATCGGCTGTCTTTTGCAAAAACGATTCATGGACATTGGACCTTCTATTAAGAATCAAACGACCTTAAGTCTGTGGCTCATTGCGGTCTAACACAAACAGCCTGTATTTTTATAATACAAGAATGGTCACCGGATGGCTTCAATCTGGCGGGGGGGAAAATATTGCAGGCAAGCAAACCGGTCCGGAAGTGCGAACCTGCGGCAAAGCTGGACTGATTTCAGCCCAGTGTGTGACCGGAAATAAATTGCGGCATGATACGGATATCGGGGCTAGACAACGCCGATCCGCCCACGACGGCGAGCACCACACGGGAAACTTTGCGCGCATAAACGACGGGGCCGGCGGCATAACGGGCCACGGTAGGCACAAGGTTATCGAGGAAGGCGTCAGCATCGCGAGAAATCAACGCCACATCCTTGGGCAGGCGCAGACCCCGGCACAGCAGGTGGCTGACAGCGGTAATCACATGGGCTGGACGGGAGACCAACAGCGCCGTAAAGCGGGTAGGGCGTTCGAGCAGGAGGTCGATTTTTTTGCAAACGCCCTCCGCTGTGCCGTCGTGACGGATGACGCTAGCCTGCACTCCCGCGACGGACGTGTTTTTGGCCGCCGCCATAAAACCCTGCTCGCTTTCAAGATCACCGGCCAAACCGGATTCAGGATTGAGAAACACGAGCTGCTGGTGTTTCCGTCCCAGAAACTGGCCAACGGCATGGCGACAAATAGCGCGGTAATCCACATCTACCGATGGCAGGCCGATGTTGGCATGACGCGAGCCGGTAATAACGCAGGGCAGATTGCGTTCGGAAAACCATTGCTGCATCTGCTCGTTGGAGCGGTAAATCACCCAACCAGCCGGCCGAAGTTGCACCTGCAGCTGCGCTAGCGAGCGCTCAAGCTGGGCACCAAACGCGGCTTGACCCACACGGATTTCCAAATGATAACCCGCCTTGTTCAAGTGTTCCCGGAGACTGTCCATCCAGTAGATGGTGAACGGGGTCAGGTTTTGCAAAGCAACAGGCGTGAGCAAAACCACCTGCCGGCTCACTGTGGCAGGGTATCGCCCTCGGAGTGCGATTTCCCTTCGCCGGCCCTGTCGGGAGCGCAGCCAACCCTCACGCTGGAGTTCGTCCAACGCCTTACGAAGCGTCACCCGGCTGACACACAGGCTTTCACATAATTCATGCTCGCCTGGCAATTGGCCGGTCCAAAGATCAGCTTGGATGCTTTCCTTCAGCAGGTTGATGGTCTGGGTCACAAGCGAAACCCTTTGTGGCAACTTTAGCCCGATTCCCGAGATTGGAAAAGTCATGTCAGGGTTCATATCAAGCCTGAAAAAAGAGACAACATAAAAAGCAGGGGGAAGGTGGATCACCTCGCTCTATTTGCCTTCATTTTCTCCAGCGCCCGCATATTGACGGCTTAGGCGAGATGTGGCGAAAGTGGGGTAAAACTGTGGTGCGGGAGATTGACTGGTTGGTGGAATATAATCAAGAAATCACCTTCGTCTCGATTCAGTGTCTCGATTCAGCGCATCTATTCTGCGGATCCTTCGGTGTTTCAGTTCGGCGGATCTACTGCGCCGGTGATAAAAAACATGCGTAACAAATTGTATTTGAATGATTTACAACTAAAACATATGCATTTGAAAGATATACCATCAAAACGAATGTGCTTTAACGATAAATATGCTCAACTAATTGGTTGCGACCAATTGAAGCCGGAGACGAATGATTTATGCCCATGACGAATGATTCCAGCACGCGACGATTGATACCATTCATGGTTTGAAATTGCACCATTCACAAGTAACTGTAACGGCGCACTATGTGCGCCGCTTTGATCGGCAATCGGCGGTCACAGACCGACGCAACAGTGGAGTTTCAAACTGGACGAGGTATGATTCGAGGCGGCGATGAATCCCTGGCATGAACCTAGAAACCGCAGTTGGACTTCAACCGGTCGGGGTTGGGGCGGTTTGCGCGAGCCATTCCAAGGGGTCATCGGTGGTTTGACGGGAGAGCAGGCGAAGAAAACTGCCTTGGGCTTCCAACTGCGGCGCAGTTGCTGCCA